>NZ_JBWKJZ010000005.1:0-387232 GCF_056431945.1 Streptomyces sp. NPDC045778 | reverse complement strand
CGCTCGCCGGTCAGATCGTTCATCAGCGCCGCGTTCACCCCGAGCAGCGAGGGCTGGCCGTCGGTGTAGACCTTGCCGCGCTCGGCGGGCAGCAGACCCGCGATCGCCCGCAGCAGCGTCGACTTGCCCGACCCGTTCGAACCGATCAGCCCGATCGCCTCACCCCGGTACGCGGTGAAACTCACCCCGCGCACCGCGTGCACCTTGCGCACCCCCGGCGACTCGCCCCGCCGCACGATCCGGCTCAACGCCGCCGTCGCACTGCCCTTGCCCGTCTTCCCGCCGTTCACCCGGTACACGATGTGCAGCTCGTCCGCGATCACCGTGGGGAGGCGCGTCAGGGCGCCCTTGTCGTCAGCCACGGCCGTACCGCTCCTCTGCCTTCCAGAAGTAGACGAAACCGCCCACCGCGACGAGCACGGACCAGCCGAGCGCGACCGCCCAGACGTGCGGGGGCAGGTTCTCCGAGCCGTAGCCGTCGATGAGCGCGAAGCGCATCAGGTCCATGAAGATGGCCGCCGGGTTCCACTGGAGGACGTCGGCGATCCAGGCCGGCTTGTCCTTCAGCATCACCGGGATGGAGAACATCACGCCGGACGCGTACATCCACGTGCGCATCACGAACGGCATCAGCTGGGCCAGGTCCGGCGTCTTGCTGCCGAGGCGGGCCATGACAAGGGCGAGTCCCGTGTTGAACAGGAACTGCAGGGCCAGGACCGGCACGATCAGGAGCCAGGAGAGCCGCGGGTAGCTGCCGAAGCCGATCGCGACCACGAACAGCACGATCATCGAGAACAGCAGCTGCTGGAGCTGCTGGAGCGAGAACGAGACCGGCAGCGAGGCGCGCGGGAAGTGCAGCGCGCGCACCAGGCCGAGATTGCCCGAGATCGCCCGGACGCCCGCCATCACCGAGCTCTGCGTGAAGGTGAACACGAACACGCCGGTGACCAGGAACGGGATGTACACCTCCCGCGACATGCCGCGGTCGGCCTTGAGGATCAGGCCGAAGATGAGGAAGTAGACGAGCGCGTTGAGCAGCGGGGTCGCGACCTGCCAGAGCTGGCCGAGCTTGGCCTGGCTGTACTGGGCGGTCAGCTTGGCCTGCGAGAAGGCGACGATGAAGTGCCGCCGCCCCCAGAGCTGGCGGACGTACTCCATGAGGCCCGGGCGGGCACCGCTGACGGACAGACCGTACTTGGCCGCGAGGTCGGCCGGGGAAAGCCCGTCGTCGGGCGACGGTGGCGCGGTCACCGCGACCCCACCGTCCTGCGTTGTCTCACTCACGAGTGGAAACTTTCGTCTTCAGATGCGCGGCCGGTCGGGCGTAGGCGCGGGCCAGGTCGGGCAGGGGCCGGGCCAGGGACCGGGATACGGCCCGAATGTTCTCAGACCAGAGCTTGTCAGATGACAGGAGGTCGGCCCAGTCGGGTCAGGCGCCACACCGTACGCCAGCCCATGGGCCTGCGGGGCCCGCACGGGCTGGTCCAGCCCTCCTTGAAGCCGCCGAACCAGGCCTTCAGGGCGGGCCGCGAGGGGCGCCGGGCCAGGGTCAGGAGCAGCCAGACGCCCAGGTACACGGGGACCAGGAGCGCGGGCAGGTTGCGGCGGGCGAGCCAGACGCGGTTGCGGGCCACCATGCGGTGGTAGACCGCGTGCCGCGAGGGCGCCGTGGTCGGGTGGTACAGGACCATGTCGGCGCGGTAGTCGATCATCCAGCCGGCGTCGAGGGCCCGCCAGGCCAGGTCGGTCTCCTCGTGGGCGTAGAAGAACGCGTCGGGCAGGCCGCCGACCTGTTCCAGGACCTTGGTGCGCACCGCGTTGGCGCCGCCGAGGAACGTCGTCACGCGCGAGGACCGCATCGGGTCGGACGCGCGAAGGCGTGGCACGTGGCGGCGCTGGGTGACGCCGGTGTCCGGGTCGGCGATGCGGAAGCTGATGATCCCGAGAGCCGGGTCGGCGGCGAAGGCCTCGCGGCACAGCCGAGCGGTGTCGGTGTGCGCCAGGAGGCCGTCGTCGTCGAGGAACAGCAGGATGTCGACGTCGGTGCCACCGGGCCCGAAGGCCTCGATGCCGACGTTGCGCCCGCCGGGGATGCCCAGGTTCTCGGGCAGTTCTATGGTGCGTACGCCCGGCGGGACGTCGGGCACGGGGGCGCCGTTGCCGACGACCACCACCTCGACGGGGTCGCCGTCCTGCTTGGCGACGGAGTCGAGCAGCGCCCGCAGCTCCTGCGGGCGGTTGCCCATGGTGATGATGACCGCGCCGACCTTCGGCTGCTGTGCCTGGGTGCTCACTTCAGCCTGCTCGAGGCGAGGATGGACACCAGGTGCAGCAGCGTCTGGAGGAGCGCGATGCCGGCAAGCACGGCGACGCCGAGGCGGGAGAAGAACAGGTCGCCCCGGGCCGAGTCCACGATCGCGAGGACCAGGATCAGCAGGGACGCCTCGATGCCGAGGATCAGCCGGTGGAACTTCAGCGCGGCGGCGGCCTTGCGGGCCAGGGCCACGCCGGAGGCGCGCGGCACGGAGGCCGACTCCTGCACGGGCGGAAGGCCCTGCTGGTGCCGGGCGACACCCACGAGGTCGGTCTCGGCCTTGATCAGGATGGCGCCGAGCGCGGCGAGCGTGCCGAGGAAGGCCCACAGCCAGTCGATCCGCCCCGAGCCCCACAGGTCCGCGGCCCGCAGGCCGAAGCCGACCAGGACCGCGGCGTCGCACAGGTAGGCGCCGACCCGGTCCAGGTACACGCCGGACATCGAGTACTGCTTGCGCCAGCGGGCGATCTCGCCGTCGACGCAGTCGAGCAGCAGGTAGAGCTGCACCGCGACGACGCCGAGCACGGCGCCCGCGATGCCCGGCACGAGGAGGGCCGGGGCCGCGAGCACGCCCGCGACGGTCATCAGGTAGGTCAGCTGATTGGGCGTGATCCTGGTGTTCACCAGGTACCGGTCGCAGCGCAGCGAGATCTCTCGCATGTACAGGCGTCCCGCCCAGTGCTCACCGCTGCGCCGGTCCTTCACCCCCGCGGGGTGAACGACGGGCCGGAGTTCAGCTACCGATGGCCTTGGCATAGTCGGCGTATGCGTCCTTGATCTGGTCGGTGTTCAGATTGAGGTGCTCGAGGATCGTGTAGCGGCCCGGCCGGGTCTGCGGCGCGTACTCCACGACCTGGACGAACTCGTCCACCGTGAAGCCGATCTCCTCGGGCAGGACCGGCAGGCCGTGGCGGCGAAGCACCTCGGCCATGAACGCCGACTCCTCGCGGGCACCGCGCAGGTGCATCGCGAAGGCGGCGCCGAGGCCGCACTGCTCGCCGTGGCTCGCCGCGCGCTTCGGGAACAGCAGGTCGAAGGCGTGGTTGATCTCGTGGCAGGCGCCCGATGCCGGGCGGGAGTCGCCCGAGACGGACATCGCGATGCCGGTGAGGACCAGGCCCTCGGCGAGCACCTGGAGGAAGCCGTCGTCGCCGACGCCGCCGGGGTGGCGCAGGACCGCCTCGCCGGCCTGGCGGGCCATCGCGGCGGCGAGGCCGTCGATGTCCTCGCCGCGCTCGCGGGCGGCCAGTTCCCAGTCCCGGATCGCGGAGATGTTGGACAGGGCGTCGCCGATGCCCGAGCGGACGAAGCGGACCGGGGCCTCGCGGATGACGTCGAGGTCGATGACGACCGCGATCGGGTTGGGCACGCCGTAGGAGCCGCGGCCCGCGTCGTTGTCGAGGGTCGCGACGGGCGAGCACAGGCCGTCGTGCGACAGGTTCGTCGCGACGGCGACCAGCGGCAGGCCGACGCGCGCCGCGGCGAACTTGGCACAGTCGATGATCTTGCCGCCGCCGAGGCCCACGACCGCGTCGTAGCGGCCCTTCTTCATGGCGTCGGCGAGCTTGATGGCGTCGTCGAGCGTGCCGCCGCCCACCTCGAACCACTCGGCGCCCGGCAGCGACGGGGAGAGCCGCTCGCGCAGGACCGCGCCGGAGCCGCCGCTGATCGCGATGGCGAGCTTGCCGGTCGACGAGCAGATCCTCTGGTCGGCGAGGACACCGGCCAGGTCGTTCAACGCCCCCGGCCGGATGTCGACGACGACCGGCGAGGGGATGAGCCTCGTCAGTACTGGCACGCGATCTCACGTCCCTTGGCGAGGTCGTCGTGGTTGTCGATCTCGACCCACGTGACGTCGCCGATGGGCGCGACGTCGACCTTGAAGCCGCGGTTGACCAGCTCCTGGTAGCCGTCCTCGTAGTACAGGTCGGGGTCGCGCTCGAAGGTGGCCTTCAGGGCGTCGGCCAGCTCCTCGGCGGCCTCGCCCTCGATGAGGGTGACGCCGATGTACTCACCGGTGGCCTCGGCCGGGTCCATCAGCTTGGTGATCTTCTGGACGCCCTTCTCGGGGTCCACGACGACCTTCATCTCCTCGTCGGCGAGCTGCTTCACCGTGTCGAGGGCCAGGATGATCTTCTTGCCGTCGCCGCGGGCGGCGAGGAGGGTCTTCTCGACGGAGACCGGGTGCACGGTGTCGCCGTTGGCGAGGATCACGCTGTGCTTGAGGGCGTCACGGCCGCACCACAGGGAGTAGGCGTTGTTCCACTCCTCGGCCTTGTCGTTGTCGATGAGGGTGAGCTTGAGGCCGTACTTCGCCTCCAGGGCCTCCTTGCGCGCGTAGACGGCCTCCTTGCGGTAGCCGACGATGATCGCGACCTCGCTCAGGCCGATCTCGGCGAAGTTCTTCAGGGTGAGGTCGAGGACGGCCAGCTCGTTCTCGGTTCCCTCGCCCACCACGGGCACCAGCGCCTTGGGCAGCGTTTCGGTGTAGGGGCGCAGACGCCGGCCGGCGCCGGCGGCCAGGACGAGGCCGATCATGCGGGTTCTCCTTCATCGTGTACGGCGGGTGCGCCGCTGTTGTGCGCGGTCACCCAGAAGCGGATGCTCTCGACGAGCACCACGAGTGCCACGGCCACGGCGAGCGCCGTGAGCGCGACGGTGAAATCTGTGTTTGTCAGCAGGGCGGCGGCGACGGTGACCGCGAAGGTCCTGCCCTCGTGCCCGCCGATCACCCGCACCAGCCAGCGCGGCGGCGCGACGACACCGCGAATGCGGTACACGGTGTCGTAGTGATGGTAGGCGACCGCGGCCACCAGGCCGAAAGCCGCGGGAAGGGCTCCGTTCACGTCCGCTTCGGCCGCCAGTACCAGGACGGTGCCGTACTCGGCGGCGCGGAGGAAGGGGGGCACGAGCCAGTCGAGGGCGCCCTTGAGGGGGCGCGCGACGGCCAGGCCCGAGGTGATGACGTACCCGGCGGCGGCGATGACCGGCCACGGGCTGCCGAAGGAGGTGAGGGCACAGGTGGCCACGACGGCCGCCCCACCCACGAGGGCGAGACCCGGGGCAAGGCCCGGCAGGCCCCGGAGCGTGGCGAGCGCGCCCGCGAAGGGCCCGGTGTCGGCGAGGTCGGCCAGGGCCGTGGCGGCCCGGTCGGTGCGCTTGGCCTTGCGGGTCAGGGAGCGCAGGACGCGGCCCGCTGTGGTGTAGCAGGCGGCGAGACCGCAGCCGACCAGAAGCACGACGAACGTGACGCGCGGGGTGGTGAGCGCGGTGAGCACAGCGATCAGGGCCCAGCGCTCCCCGATGGGCAGCACGATCATGCGGCGCGCCCACACCGTCCAGCCGCGGCTGTCGAGCTTGTCGGAGAGCGCTGCGGTGGGGCTGGTGTTCGCGGTCGCGTCGTGGTTGGCCTCGTTGAACGAGAAGTCCACGACGTGGCGGCAGGTCTGGAGGATCATCGCGCCGAGCGCGAGAGCCCATACGTCATCGCCTCCCCCACTGCCGCTCGCGGCCGATGCGCCGAGCGCGAGGCCCGCGTAGTACGCGTACTCCTTGGCCCGGTCGAAGGTCGCGTCCAGCCAGGCGCCGAGCGTGGAGTACTGCAGGGAGTAGCGCGCGAGCTGGCCGTCCGTGCAGTCCAGGACGAAGGAGAAGAGGAGCAGGAGGCCTGCGGCCACGAAGCCGGCGCGGGTGCCGGTGGCCGCGCAGCCCGCCGCGATCAGGGCGACGAGCAGCGAGGCGGTGGTGACCTGGTTCGGGGTGAGGCCGCGCCGGGCGCACCAGCGCGCGATGTAGCGGGAGTACGGGCTGATGCAGTACGTGGTGAAGAAGCCGTCCCTGGCCTTGACCGCGCTGCGCAGGCGTACCGCCTCGTCGTCGACGGCGGCGACGGCCCGGCGGGCGGTGTTGCGGGCCTCGGGGTCGGCGGGCACGGCCGCGACGAGGGTGCCGAGGTCGGGCCGGTACACCTCCACGTCGGCCGTTTCGAGGGCCTGCGCGAGCCGGTCGGGCACCGCGTCCGGCGCGAGGGCGAGGGCTCCGGCGCCGCCCGCGCCGACGGCCGTGCGCAGCGCGCGCGTGAGCGCGCCGCGGGCCTCGGGCTTGACGGTGACGGCACCGGGCACGGCGGCCGCGGCGAAGCGCGGGTCGGTCAGGCCGAGGCGCAGGGCGTGGACGTGACCGACGAAGCGGGTGTCGACGACGGCGACGCGCTGGTCGGCGGGGACGGCCCGCACGAGCGTCTCGGCGTCGGCCGCGTCCCGGGCGGTCCGCACGTCGAAGCCCAGGGACCGCAGATCGCCTTCGAGGGGCGAGCCGGGCACCGGCTGGCCGGTGAGGATGGCGGTCGACAGGACGAACTCACTCCTTGATTCCCGGCGCGGCGCGCGCGGGCACATGCGTGGCGGGGGGCGCCCTCGCCGGGAAGCGGCCGGGCGGCATGTCGGCAGAGGCTATCGGATGCTGGGAAGCGGGCGTTCACCGCCCGTTCACGCCCCGATCAGCCTGATCTGCGGGGCGCGGCACAGGCCGCGTCGCCCTTGATCGCCTCGATCATCATCGTCGATGGCGGCCCGCGGCCACAAACCGCGCGGTACCGAACCGCCCAAGCCCGCCTAAGGTGGACGCCCATGACATGGCTGATCACAGGTGGAGCGGGATATATCGGGGCACACGTGGCGCGGGTCATGGCCGCCTCGGGGGAGCGGGTGGTCGCCCTCGACGACGTGTCGTCCGGGATGCCGGAGCGGCTGCCCGCGGACATCCCTCTCGTACGGGGTTCCTCGCTCGACGGTGAGCTGCTCGCGCGGGTGCTGACGGAGCACGCGGTGACGGGCGTGGTGCATCTGGCGGCCCGCAAGCAGGTCGGGGAGTCCGTGGCGCAGCCGCTGCGTTACTACCGGGAGAACGTCGGGGGCCTGGTGACGCTCCTGGAGGCGGTGGCCGCGGCCGGGGTCCCACGGTTCGTCTTCTCCTCGTCGGCCGCGGTGTACGGCGATCCGCCGGCGGCCGGGCTCATCACCGAGGACACCCCGTGCGCGCCGGTCAGCCCTTACGGCGAGACGAAGCTGGCCGGGGAGTGGCTGGTGCGGGCCGCGGGGCGGGCGCACGGGATCACCACGACCTGCCTGCGGTACTTCAACGTGGCGGGGGCCGCGGCGCCCGACCTTGCGGACACCGGGGTGTTCAACGTGGTGCCGATGGTCTTCGACCGGCTCACGCGCGGCGAGGCCCCGCGCGTCTTCGGCACCGACCACCCCACGCCGGACGGCACCTGCGTGCGCGACTACGTGCACGTGAGCGACCTGGCAGGGGCGCACCTCGCGGCCGCCCGCAGGTCCGCCGCCCCCGGCTCCGATCTGACGGTGAACATCGGCCGCGGCGAAGGTGTTTCCGTTCGCGAACTCCTGGCCGTCATCGCCGAGGTCACCGGGGACTCCCGCGCGCCGGTCGTGGAGCCGCGCCGCGCGGGCGACGCACCGCGCGCGGTGGCGGACGTGCGCCGCGCGGCACGGGAGCTGGGCTTCACGGCCGGGCTCGGGGTGCGCGAGATGGTGGCGTCCGCGTGGGCGGGCTGGTGCCTGCGCCATCCGGAGGCCGGAGCCGCCCGGCCCGCCTGACGAGGCGGCGTTTCCGCAGGCCAGTGCAGATGACAACGGTGTTCACGATCGCGTTGCCAGATACCCCCCACCCGTAGTTCACTGTGATCGTCGCCGTGGGGCGGCGAGCACGCCACGGACCCGGAGGAGCACGCGATGGGGGCTGGACACGACCACGGCCACGCGCCGCCGACGAACGGCACGGTGACGGCCGCCTACAAGGGCCGGCTGCGCATCGCCCTGTCCATCACGGTCACGGTGATGGTGGTGGAGATCGTCGGCGGTGTCGTCGCGGATTCGCTCGCGCTGATCGCGGATGCGACGCACATGGCCACCGACGCCCTCGGGCTCGGCATGGCGCTGCTCGCGATCCACTTCGCGGGCCGCCCCGCGAGCGAGAGCCGCACCTTCGGCTACGCCCGCGCGGAGATCCTCGCAGCGCTCGCCAACTGCCTGCTCCTGCTCGGCGTCGGCGGCTATGTGCTGTACGAGGCGATCCAGCGGTTCGTCACGCCGTCCGAGACGGAGGGCGGCCTGACCATCGTCTTCGGCCTCATCGGCCTGGCGGCGAACCTCGTCTCGCTGCTCCTGCTGATGCGCGGCCAGAAGGACAGCCTCAACGTGCGCGGCGCCTTCCTGGAGGTCCTCGCGGACGCGCTCGGCTCGGTCGCGGTCCTGGTGTCGGCCACGGTCATCCTGCTGACCGGCTGGCAGGCGGCCGACCCGATCGCCTCCCTCGTGATCGGCCTCATGATCGTGCCGCGCACCTGGAAGCTGCTGCGGGACACCCTGAACGTCCTGCTCGAAGCGGCTCCCAAGGGCGTGGACATGGCCGAGGTGCGCAGCCACATTCTGGCCCTGCCCGGCGTCGAGGACGTCCACGACCTGCACGCCTGGACCATCACCTCGGGCATGCCGGTGCTCTCCGCGCACGTCGTGGTGAGCCCCGGGACGCTCAGCGCCGTCGGCCACGAGAAGATGCTGCACGCCCTCCAGGGGTGCCTGGGCGACCACTTCGACGTCGAGCACTGCACGTTCCAGCTGGAGCCGAGCGGTCACGCGGAGCACGAGCCGAAGCTCTGTCACTGAGGGTGTTACAGTGGCCAAGGCCTTGCATGGGCATCTGAGCAACCAGGGGACGTGTCGTCCCCGCGGACGAAGAAGGAGGTGGGTTGATGACTGTCGCGGTCCTCGCCGCACTGCGCGGCGACACGTTCATCCCCACTTCCCGGGCTCACGGCTGACCTTCTTCGTACGTCTGCGCATCCACGCGCGTACCTGCACGGCGGCCGGGCCCTCTACTCAAGGGTTTTCCCGTTGACTCAGCACGAGATCCAGAACTCGGTCCGCGACGCCTTCTTCGCCCTGCACCACGGCCTGCCCCGGCAGGGTCCCGGTTCCGACGCCACCACCCGGCGGCTGCTCGCCCTCGCCGGTGAGCTGCCCCACCGTCCGCGCGTCCTCGACCTGGGCTGCGGCCCCGGCCGGTCCGCGCTGCTCCTCGCCGCCGAGGCGGGCGCTTCCGGCGCCGAGGTGACGGCCGTCGACCTGCACGAGCCGTTCCTCGACGAACTCCGCGCCGCCGCGCGGGAGCGCGGGCTCGCCGACTCCGTCCACGCCGTCGCCGCCGACATGGGCGAACTTCCCTACCCCGACGGATCCTTCGACCTGATCTGGGCCGAGAGCTCGGCCTACAGCATCGGCTTCGACACCGCCCTGCGGTCCTGGCGGCGGCTGCTCGCGCCGGGCGGCACGCTCGTCCTCACCGAGTGCGAGTGGACGACCGACACCCCGTCCGCCGCCGCCCGCTCCTTCTGGGACCAGCACTACCCGCTGCGGAGCGCCGAGGAGAACACGCGGGCCGCGCTCGCCGCCGGGTACTCCGTGCTCGGCGTCGTCCACCAGCCGGAGTCGGACTGGGAGGCGTACTACGCCCCGCTGCGGGCGCGCGCCGACGCGGCCGACCCCGGGGCGCCGGGCATGGCGCAGGCGCTCGCCGCCACCCGCGCGGAACTCGCCGTGCGGCGCGACCACGCGGCCGAGTACGGCTACACCGGGTACGTCCTGCGCCCCGCGGGCGACGCCTGGCGCACCCGGCCCGAGGCCGTGTCCGGCGCCGACCGGGCGGCCGTGCGGGCCGTGAACACCGCGGCCTTCCCCACCGAGGCCGAGGCCGACCTGGTGGACGCGCTGCGCGCGGACGCCGGTGCCTGGCTGGAGGGCATGTCGTACATCGCCGAGACGCTCGAGGGCGAGGTCGTGGCGCACGCCCTCATCACCCGCTGCCACGTGGACGGCGCACCGGCGCTGTGCCTGGCGCCCGTGGCCGTGCTCCCCGCGTACCAGCGCACGGGCGCCGGTTCCGCGGTGGTGCGCGCCGTCCTGAGCGCCGTGCGCGCCCGTGGCGAGCATCTGGTCCTCGTCCTCGGCCACCCCGACTACTATCCGCGGTTCGGCTTCGTGCCGGCGTCGCGGTACGGGATCAAGCCAAGTTTCGAGGTGCCGGACGAGGCGATGATGGCGCTGGTCCTCGACGGGGCCGGTGAGCGGGCCGGTGCGGCGGGCGTGCCGCGCGGGACGATCAGCTATCCGGCGGCGTTCGGCGTCTGACCGCGCCGTTCCCGCGTGTCCCGTGCGCGGCCGCCGCGCACGGGACATGCGGGGCCCCCGGAGTGCCGGGCGCACCGATGTCGTACGGCAGACTTGTGCTCCGAGACCGAAGCGAAGGATGGGTATGCCGATCACACCTGCCACCGCGGCGCACAGCTCGTCGAACGGCACCGGAGAGACAATCATGCTCGAGCTCGTCGACGAGGACGGCAGGACCATCGGCACGGCGGAGAAGCTGGCGGCCCACCAGGCGCCCGGACAGCTGCACCGGGCGTTCTCCGTGTTCCTCTTCGACGAGCAGGGCCGGCTGCTGCTCCAGCAGCGGGCGCTCGGCAAGTACCACTCCCCCGGCGTCTGGTCCAACACCTGCTGCGGGCACCCGTATCCCGGCGAGGCGCCGTTCGCGGCGGCGGCCCGGCGCACCTTCGAGGAGCTGGGCGTCTCGCCGTCGCTGCTCGCCGAGGCGGGCACGGTCCGCTACAACCACCCGGACCCGGACTCCGGCCTGGTGGAGCAGGAGTACAACCACCTGTTCGTCGGCATGGTGCAGGCCGAGCTGCGCCCCGACCCGGACGAGGTGGGCGAGACGGCGTTCGTGACGGCGGACGAGCTGGCCGAGCGGCACGCGAAGGGGCCGTTCTCCGCGTGGTTCATGACGGTCCTGGACGCGGCGCGGCCCGCCGTCAGGGAGCTGACGGGCCCGGGCGCGGGCTGGTAGGCACGCCGCTCCCCGCCGCCGGGGCCTGTCCGGCGGACCGGCCCTAGACGCCGTTCGGCTTCAGGGGCAGGGCCGCCCAGATGACCTTGCCCCCGCTCGCCGTGTGCTCGACGTCGCAGGCGCCGCCCGCCTCGCGGGTGATCTCCCGCACCAGGAGCAGGCCGCGCCCGCCGGTCTGGCCGTGGTCGGCCACCAGGGCGGTCGGGCGGTAGGGGTGGTTGTCCTCCACGGACACCCGCACCCACTCGGCGCCGACGGCGACCTCCACGGCGAGCGTCGGCGAGAGCAGCGCCGCGTGCCGCACCGCGTTGGTGACCAGCTCGGAGACGATCAACAGCAGGCCCTGCACCAGGTCGTCCGGCGCCGGTACGCCCTGCCGCGCGAGCAGGTCGCGCACCGCGCGCCGCGCCTGGGGCACGGACGCGTCGACGGCGGGCGCGGTGAACCGCCACACCCCTTCGTACGGCACGCGCCCGCTGCCCCGAGGGAGCGGGCCCGGCCCCCTCCCGTCGTTCCCCATCGCCCGGTCGCCGCCCTCGCGCTCGATTGTCACCACACATCGAGTGTTGGTAACGCACTGGTCCGGACCGCACTACTGACCAGAAGTCAGCGAGTATCGACGGGAATTGATCGTGGCCGCATGGCGGCGTCGGTTGCGCGACTGGTCCTGCTCTCCTTGTGCTGTCTTCACCGTTTCTTCAGGTTGTACGGCTTCCCGGGTCCCGCCATCCGGAATCTGATGGTCCGGTTTCGTCGGCCGCCGTGGTCCCTCCGGCCCCCGCGCGGTCCGACACCAGGCTGATGATGCGCCGGGCGCCGATGCCCGTGGCCAGCAGGCCGAGGCCGTCGAAGAGCAGCGCGAGCGAGAAGAAGCAGCCGATGACGTACTGGCTGCTGCTCGGCCACTCGGCGAGCACGAGCACGCCGAGCAGGACGCCGAAGGCGCCTTGCAGCAGCGTCACCGCCATCTGGGGGCCGCGCACCACGAGGCTGCCCACCAGACGGAACACCCCGCCGGTGAGGAACAGCAGCGCCGCGAACATCGTCAGCGCCTCGGCCGCCACGTCCGGCCTGGCGATGACGACGACGCCCGCCGCGAGGTTCAGCGCGGCGACCACCACGCCGAGCCAGAAGAAGCTGGTGCCGCGCGACTGCACCGCGTGCAGCAGCGCCACGACGCCGCCGACGAGCAGCAGCCAGCCGAACAGGAGCATCGAGGTGAGCGTGGCGACGCCCACGTAGACCAGGCCGATCAGCCCGCCGACGGCGAGGACGGCGCCGAGCAGCGCCAGCAGGCCGAAGCTGCGGCTGAGTGACCTGGGGTCCGCGCCGCCGGGTCCTTCCAGGTCGCCGGTGGCATCGCGCGCCCCAGCGCGCGCCTTGTCGCGTCCGAACATGAGCGCCTCCGTCCGCTGTGCGAAGCCGCCCCTTCTTGATCGTACGTTCGTACGGTGCGGATAGCATCCGGCGCATGGAGCCGCAGCTGAGGCAGGCCGTCGCGGACGGCGTCGCCACCGTCGTCATCGATCATCCGGCCAAGCGCAACGCCATGACGGCGGACATGTGGCGCGCGCTGCCGCCGCTCCTCGCCGCCCTTGCCGCGGACCCCTCGGTGCGGGCGCTCGTCCTCACCGGCGCGGGCGACACCTTCTGCGCGGGCGCCGACATCTCCTCGCTGCGCGCCGAGCCGGGCCGGCCGCAGCAGCTCGCGGTCCGCGCGGAGGACGCCCTGGCCGCCTTTCCCAAGCCGACACTCGCGGCGGTGCGCGGGCACTGCGTGGGCGGCGGCTGCCAGCTGGCGGCGGCCTGCGACCTGCGGTTCGTGGACGAGGGCGCGTCGTTCGCCGTCACCCCGGCGAAGCTGGGCATCGTCTACCCGGCCTCGTCCACGCGCCGCCTGGCCGCGCTCGTGGGCCCGGCCACGGCGAAGTACCTGCTGTTCTCGGGCGAGCCGATCGGCGCGGCGCGGGCGCTGCGGACGGGCCTGGCGGACGAGGTCCTGCCGGCCGGTGGACTGGACGCGCGGGTGAAGGAGTTCACGCGTGTCCTCGCCTCCCGCTCGCTCCTGACGCAGGCGGCGGCCAAGGAGTTCGCGGCGGGGCGTACCGACCGGGACGCCCACTGGGCTGACCAGGAGCGCGGCAGCGGCGACACCGCCGAGGGCGTCGCCGCCTTCCTGGAGCGCAGGCAGCCGCGCTTCACCTGGACCGTGCCGGACGGCGCGGTTACGCCCGCGCGTCCGTGAACCGGGACCGCTCGCGGAACATCTCGACCAGGTGGGCGGGCGCCGTCTTCGGCGAGCCCGCGTCGTAGGGCGGCCGCGGGTCGTACTCGGTGAGGAGCTGGACGGTCCGGGCCTGCTCGTCCCCGGCGATCCTGCCGACGAGCGCGAGGCCCATGTCGATGCCGGAGGAGACCCCCGCGGCCGTCACGTACTTGCCGTCGAAGACCACCCGCTCCTCCGAGGGGCGGACGCCGAGCTTCTCCAGTTCGCCGAGGGCGAGCCAGTGGGACGTCGCGGTGCGGCCCTTGAGGAGTCCGGCGGCGGCGAGTGCGAGGGAGCCGGTGCACACGGACGTCGTCCAGGTGCTGGTGGCGTCGGCGGTGCGCAGCCAGCCGAGGAGCGCCTCGTTCTCCATCTGGTCGCTCTGGCCGGGGCCGCCGGGGACGAGGAGCACGTCCGGGTCCGGGACCTCGGCGAAGGTCTTGTCGACGGCGAGGGCGAGCCGCCCGCTGTCGTCGCGCACGGTCCCGGCGCGCTCGGCCACGAAGACGACCTCCGCGTCCGGGATGCCGCCGAGCATCTGGTAGGGACCGATCGCGTCCAGGGCGGTGAAGCGCTCGTACAGGGCGATGGCTATCCGCATGCGGACTCCTGGTGGGTGAGGGGGCGGGACTCTGGCAGGGGCGCGTGGAAACGGCGGCGGTACTCGGCCGGAGGGGTGCCGAGCGCCTTGAGGAAGGCGCGGCGCATCGCCTCGGGGGTGCCGTAGCCGCAGGCGCGGGAGACCTCCTCCACGCCGCGCGTGGTGTCCTCCAGGAGCCGGCGCGCGTGCTCGACACGCACGCGGTCGACATACTTGCCCGGCGTCGTGCCGGTCTCGGCCTGGAAGGCGCGGGCGAAGTGGCGCGGTGAGAGCCGGGCGCGCGCGGCCAGCTTCTCGACGCCGAGGTCGGCGTCGGGGTGCTCGGTGATCCACTGCTGGACCTCGCGCAGCGGCTCGCGGCGGGCGGTCTGCGCGGCCAGCTGGGCGCTGAACTGCGCCTGGTTGCCGGGCCTGCGCAGGAACACGACCAGGTGCCGGGCGATGGTGAGCGCCATGGCGCGGCCCAGGTCCTCCTCGACGAGGGCGAGCGCGAGGTCGATGCCCGCCGTGACGCCCGCCGATGTCGCCACGTACCCGTCGCGTACGTAGATGGGGTCCGGCTCCACCTCCACGGCCGGGTGGTCGCGGGCGAGCTTGTCGCAGTACGCCCAGTGGGTCGTGGCGCGGCGGCCGTCGAGCAGGCCCGCGCGGGCGAGCACGATCGCCCCGGTGCACACCGAGACGAGCCGCGCGGCGCGGGGGCCGTGGGCGCGCACCCAGTCGACGAGGCGGGGCGTGTCCGGGCGGGTGCCGATGCCGCCGGGCACGAGCAGGGTGTGCGGCGCGGGCGCGTCCGTCAGGGTGTGGTCCGGGACCAGGGTGAGGCCGCTGGAGGTGCGGACGGGGGCGCCGTCAAGGGAGGCGGTACGCACCCGGTACGCGGGGGTGCCGTCGGGCCCGGTGGCCCCGCCGAAGACCTCCACGGGGCCGGTGACGTCGAGGCTCTGTACGCCCTCGAAGAGGACGACGAGGACAGTTCGCTGCGCCATGCCCTCGATTCTTGGGGCAGCGCGGGGTGGCCGCAATGACGGGGAGCCCACCTTTCCTGCCACCCGGGCCCTGCTCGGCCCGCGGGCGCGGAGGCCGCGGGCCCGCCCTGCACCGCGCACGCGGCGGCGACGGGCCCGCCCTTCACGTCATACCAACCAGTCGGTAGCGTACGGGCATGACCTCTCCCACGGCCTCTCCCACCAGCTCGTCCGCGACCGGCCCGGGCTCGCACCCGCGCGCGGGCCGGCGCTGTCACAGCGTGCTCAACGCCCTGCACTCCACCCACTATTTCTCCCCCGACCTGGGGCAGGAGCTGGGCGCCCTGGGGATCACGCACCCCCGGGCCGTCAACTTCGCCGCGCGCGCGGCGGCGATGGGCGCGGTCGGCGCCGGGACCGTGACGGCGGCGTTCTTCAGCTACCGGCCCGAGACCGTCGCCCAGCACGTCCCCGCGGTGTGGCGCGCCGCCGCTCCCGAGGACGTCCTCGCGGCGCGCCTGCGCGCCGTCGACACCACGCTGCGGCGGCTGCTCGGCGACGAGGCCGTCGCGTCGCCGGAGATGGCCGAGGCGGCGCGGCTCGCGCTGCGCGCCGCGGAGGCCTGCGACCGCAGCGCGCGCCCGCTGTACGCGGCCCACGCCGACCTGCCCGTGCCCGAGGAGCCGCATCTGGCGTACTGGCACGCCGCGACGCTGCTGCGCGAACACCGGGGCGACGGGCACCTGGCCGCCCTCCTGGACGCCGAACTCGACGCCGTGGAGGCCCTGGTGAGCCACACCGCGACCGGCAAGGGCATGACGCCCAAGCGCAACCTGGCCACGCGCGGCTGGACCCAGGAGGACTGGGACGGGGCCGTGGAGCGGCTGCGGGCGCGCGGAGTCCTGGACGCCGAGGGCGAGTTGACGGAAGCGGGCGTGGCGCTGCGGCAGGCGGTGGAGGAGCGCACCGACCGCCTCGACCGGGCCCCGTACGCGCACTTGGGCGAGGCCGGGGTCGAGCGGCTCACGGAGCTAGGCGGCGCCTTCGCCGGGGCGGCGATGCGGGCGGGCGCCTTCCCCGCGGACCTGCTCGGCAAGGCGTGAGATAGCCGGCCGGGACCCGCGCCTGATCCCGCACCACGGTGCGGCGCATGGTACGCGCCTGACGAGGTACCCGTACGTTCCCGGCCCGCAGACCGCTGCGGGCCGCGTGCCGAAGGGAGATCCACGTGTTCCGTGCGATCGCGGACGTGCTGCGACAGATAGGTGGGGCGCTCGCGACGGTGGTGACGCTGCCGTTCCGAGCACTGGCCCGGCTCTTCGGCGGAGCCTCCCGTTCCGGACGCCGTGGCGGAGGAGGCATGCGACGGACGGGGCGGACCCGCCGGGTCTGACTGCCCCGCTGTCCGTGCCACCTGCCACAATTGCCGGGCAACCTCAGTGAGAAGGCGGTACCGGAACGTGGCACCTTTGCAGACGTCGACTCCAGCGTCCATCGAAAGCAGGATCGCCGAGGAACTCGGCGTGCGGGAGCGGCAGGTCAAGGCCGCCGTCGACCTGCTCGACGGCGGGTCGACGGTGCCCTTCATCGCGCGCTACCGCAAGGAGGCGACGGAGTCGCTCGACGACGCGCAGCTGCGCACGCTCGAGGAGCGTCTGCGCTATCTGCGCGAGCTTGAGGAGCGGCGCGCCGCCGTCCTCGAATCGGTGCGCGAGCAGGGCAAGCTCACCGACGAGCTGGAGGCGCGCATCCGCGAGGCCGACACCAAGGCGCGCCTGGAGGACATCTACCTGCCGTTCAAGCCCAAGCGGCGCACCAAGGCGCAGATCGCCCGTGAGGCGGGGCTTGAGCCGCTGGCCGACGGTCTGCTCGGGGACCCGTCCGTGGAGCCGCTCGCGGCCGCCGCCGCGTTCGTCGACGCCGACAAGGGCGTCGCGGACGCACAGGCCGCGCTCGACGGCGCCCGGGCGATCCTCACGGAGCGGTTCTCCGAGGACGCCGACCTGATCGGCGAGCTGCGCGAGCGCATGTGGGTGCGCGGACGCCTCGCCGCCAAGGTGCGGGAGGGCAAGGAGGAGGCCGGCGCGAAGTTCGCCGACTACTTCGACTTCGCCGAGCCGTTCACGGAGCTGCCCTCGCACCGGATCCTCGCCATGCTCCGCGGCGAGAAGGAGGACGTCCTGGACCTCGTCCTGGAGCCGGAGGAGGTCCCGGACGGGCCCGCCGTCCCGTCCTCGTACGAGTCGGCGGTGGCCCAGCGCTTCGGCATCGCCGACCGCGGGCGGCCCGGCGACAAGTGGCTGAAGGACACGGTCCGCTGGGCCTGGCGCACCCGCATCCTGGTGCACCTGGGCATCGACCTGCGCTTGCGCCTGCGCACCGCCGCCGAGGACGAGGCCGTGCGCGTCTTCGCGTCGAACCTGCGCGACCTGCTGCTCGCCGCCCCGGCGGGCACGCGCGCGACGCTCGGCCTCGACCCGGGTTTCCGTACGGGCGTGAAGGTCGCCGTCGTGGACGCGACGGGCAAGGTCGTCGCGACGGACACGATCTACCCGCACGTCCCGGCGAACAAGTGGGACGAGTCCCTCGCCAAGCTCGCGCGGCTCGCGAAGGAGCACGCGGTCGACCTGGTCGCGATCGGCAACGGCACGGCCTCGCGGGAGACCGACAAGCTCGCGGCCGAGCTGATCGGCAAGCACCCGGAGCTGAAGCTCACCAAGGTGATGGTCTCCGAGGCGGGCGCCTCGGTGTACTCCGCCTCCGCCTTCGCCTCCCAGGAGCTGCCCGACCTGGACGTGTCGCTGCGCGGCGCCGTGTCCATCGCGCGCCGCCTCCAGGACCCGCTCGCCGAGCTGGTGAAGATCGACCCGAAGTCCATCGGCGTCGGGCAGTACCAGCACGACCTGTCCGAGGTGAAGCTGTCCCGCTCCCTCGACGCTGTCGTGGAGGACTGTGTGAACGGCGTGGGCGTGGATGTGAACACGGCCTCCGCCCCGCTGCTCGCCCGCGTCTCCGGCATCGGCTCCGGCCTCGCCGAGAACATCGTGGCGCACCGCGACGCCAACGGCCCGTTCCGCAACCGCAAGGCCCTCAAGGACGTCGCGCGGCTCGGCCCGAAGGCGTACGAGCAGTGCGCGGGCTTCCTGCGCATCCGCGGCGGCGACGACCCGCTGGACGCCTCCAGCGTGCACCCCGAGGCGTATCCGGTGGTGCGGCGGATGGTGAAGGAGGCGGGCGTGGACGTGCCGTCCCTCGTGGGCAACACGGCGGCGCTGCGCTCCTTGAAGCCCGCCGCTTTCGTGGACGACGTCTTCGGCCTGCCGACTGTCACGGACATCCTGAAGGAGCTGGAGAAGCCCGGCCGCGACCCGCGACCGGCCTTCAAGACGGCCACGTTCAAGGAGGGCGTCGAGAAGCTCGGCGACCTGTCCGCCGGGATGGTCCTCGAGGGCGTCGTCACGAACGTGGCGGCGTTCGGCGCCTTCGTCGACGTCGGTGTCCACCAGGACGGCCTGGTGCACGTCTCCGCGATGTCCAAGACCTTCGTCAAGGACCCGCGGGACGTGGTCAAGCCGGGCGACATCGTGAAGGTGAAGGTCCTGGACGTCGATGTGCCGCGCAAGCGGGTTTCGCTGACGCTGCGTCTGGACGACGAGCCCGCCAAGGGCTCCGCCCCGGGGGAGGGCCGCAGGGAGCGTGGCGGGCGCCCGCCGCAGCAGCAGCCCCGCGGGGGGCAGCAGAACCGGGGTGGCCGCGCCAAGGGGGGCGCCCCTCGGCAGGGACCGCCGCCTGCGAACGACGCCATGGCGGAGGCGCTGCGCCGGGCGGGGCTGGTCGACCCCAAGCGCCGCTAGGCGCTCCGCGTGTGGGGTGTCTGCGGGCCGTCTGTAGCTGGTCGCGCAGTTCCCCGCGCCCCTACGGGGCGCCCCGTTCCGTCACCTTGCCGTCCGCTACCTCCAGGCGGCGGGTGACGTGGACGGCGTCGAGCATGCGGCGGTCGTGGGTGACGAGCAGCAGCGTGCCCTCGTAGGAGTCGAGGGCGGACTCCAGCTGTTCGATGGCGGGCAGGTCGAGGTGGTTCGTCGGCTCGTCCAGGACCAGCAGGTTCACGCCCCGGCCCTGGAGCAGCGCGAGCGCGGCGCGGGTGCGTTCGCCCGGGGAGAGGGTCGCCGCGGAGCGCAGCACGTGCTCGGCCTTGAGGCCGAACTTCGCGAGGAGCGTGCGGATGTCGGCCGGCTCGGTGTCGGGCACGGCCGCGCGAAAGGCGTCGAGCAGTGTCTCCTCGCCGTGGAAGAGGGCCCGCGCCTGGTCGACCTCGCCCACCACGACGCCGGAGCCGAGCGCGGCGTGCCCCTCGTCCACGGGGGTGCGGCCGAGCAGGGCGCGCAGCAGCGTCGTCTTGCCCGAGCCGTTCGCCCCGGTGATGGCGACGCGGTCGGCCCAGTCGAGCTGGAGGTGCACCGGGCCGAGCGTGAACGGGCCGCGGCGCACCACCGCGTCGCGCAGCGTGGCGACCACGGCGCCGGAGCGCGGGGCCGCGGCGATCTCCATGCGCAGCTGCCACTCCTTGCGCGGCTCCTCGACGGTGTCGAGGCGCTCCAGCATGCGCTGGGTCTGGCGGGCCTTGGCGGCCTGCTTCTCGCTGGCCTCGCTGCGGAACTTGCGGCCGATCTTGTCGCTGTCGGTGGCCTTGCGGCGGGCGTTCTTCACGCCCTTGTCCATCCACGACCGCTGCATCTGGGCCCGGTCCTGGAGGGCGGCCTTCTTGTCGGCGTACTCCTCGTACTCGTCGCGGGCGTGGCGGCGGGCGACCTCGCGCTCCTCCAGATAGGCGTCGTAGCCACCGCCGTAGAGGTTGATCTGCCGCTGCGCCAGGTCGAGTTCGAGGACCTTGGTGACGGTGCGGGAGAGGAACTCGCGGTCGTGGCTGACGACCACGGTGCCCGCGCGAAGGCCGCGCACGAACTCCTCCAGGCGCTCCAGGCCCGCGAGGTCCAGGTCGTTGGTGGGCTCGTCGAGCAGGAAGACGTCGTAGCGGGAGAGCAGCAGGGACGCCAGGCCCGCGCGGGCGGCCTGGCCGCCGGACAGCGAGGTCATCGCCTGGTCGAGGCCCACGGCGAGCCCGAGGGACTGCGCGACGTCCTCCGCGCGCTCGTCCAGGTCGGCGCCGCCGAGGGCCAGCCAGCGCTCCAGGCTCGTCGCGTACGCGTCGTCGGCGCCGGGCGCGCCCGCGACGAGCCCCTCGGTCGCCTCGTCCATCGCCCGCTGGGCGGCGGTGACGCCGGTGCGGCGGGAGAGGAAAGCGCGGATCGTCTCGCCCGGACGGCGGTCCGGCTCCTGCGGCAGGTGCCCGACGATCGCCGCGGGCGGCGACAGGGTGATCCGGCCGGCCTCCGGGGCGTCGGCGCCCGCGAGCAAGCGGAGCAGGGTCGACTTCCCCGCGCCGTTCGCGCCGACGAGGCCGATGACGTCGCCGGGGGCGACGACGAGGTCCAGTCCCTCGAAGAGGGAGCGGTCGCCGTGGCCGGCGGCGAGTTGCTTGGCGACGAGGGTTGCATTCATCAGGGGTCGAGCCTAACCGGGTGCCGCGAGGCTTGACGAACGCCCGTCACCGCGGGCTGGCCCGCTCTGCCTCGTCGGCGCTCCGCCGGTCGTGCCGTCGGGCTGGGGCGCCCACGCGGTCAAGGGGCCGCTGCCACCAGGACCGCGTCGGCGGTGCGCGCCACCACATACGGTGCGCCGCCCGGCAGGGGCACGCGGTGCTCCCCCGGCTCCAGGACCTCGTCGAACACCTCCTGGACGCGGGCCCGGCGCAGCCGCCCCACCCGGTAGGCCGTGAGGCGCACCCGGCACGGGGACGTGACCTCCGCGACCACCGCCCCGTCCGTGACCGCGAGCCGGGCCAGGCGCCGCTGCGCCACGGGCCCCGGGTCCAAGGCGTACTCGATCTGCGCGACGAGCAGCGGCACGATCGGCGCGAGCCCGTCGACGTACGCGACGTCGACCCCGGCCCGCTCGAAGGCCTCGCGCACGGAGTCCCGCACCCGCGCGGGCACGGCCTGCCCGAACGCCACGGCGCCGTACGTCCGCAGCTCCTCCGCCGGTACGCCCGCCGCGTCCGCGGTGATCTCCGCGCCGATGCCGATGGTGCGCAGCGCCGCAGCGAGCTTCGCGAGCAGCGCGACGCGCGCCCCGACGAGGAGCACACGCCGCCGCACGGCGCCCGGGTCGTCGCCGGTGAGCAGGCGGCCGAGCTGCTCGCGGTACTCCCCTCCGTGGAAGCGGAACGGTCCTATGCCGCGGTACCCGTTCAGCTCCAGGTCGGCGTGGTCGGACGTCTGCCAGGCGAAGTCCCGCCATACGTAGTCCTCGCCGTCCTCCCCCGCGCGCTCGATGACCGCCGTGACCGCGCCGCACTCCAGGCCCTCGCACTCGGGGCAGCCGTAGATCACGTACCGCCCGTCGAGCAGCGGCGGGTCCGCCTCCAGGAGGAGCCCGCGCACATGCGCGGTGAAGATCGCCGGGGGGATGTCGGACGCGAGCGGGGAGACGGCGTCGAGGTCGGCGAGCTGGAACAGCAGCGGGCGTCCGTTCACGATGAAGTCGACGAAGTCGCGGTGCACTTGGTAGGCACCGCTCGCGAGAACTCCACCGGCGCGCATCGCCGGTGCCAGGCCGAAGGTCGCGTACGCGGCAGACATGAGGTGAGTATCCCCACCTGCGGAGGCTTCCGCGCTCCCCTTGACGGGTTCCGCTACGTTTCGGGGATGACGCATGGGGATGACACGGATGTGATCGTGGTGGGCGGCGGCGTCGCGGGGCTCACCACGGCGGTGGTGCTCGCGGAGCGCGGACGCCGGGTGCGGGTGTGGACGCGGGAGCCCGCGGAGCGGACGACCTCGGCCGTTGCGGGCGGCCTGTGGTGGCCGTACCGCATCGAGCCGGAGGGGCTCGTCGGCGACTGGTCGCTCATATCCCTGGAGCGGTACCGGGAGTTGGCGGCCGACCCGGCGCGCACGGGCGTACGCGTGGTCGAGGGCGTACACGCCGAGACCCGCCTGGACACGCTCGGCCCGTGGGCGGAGCGGGTGCCGGGGCTGCGGGCGGCGACGGCCGACGAATACGCGGGCGTCGGTCTATGGGCGTGCCTTCCGCTGATCGACATGCCGGCGCATCTGGCGTGGCTGCGCGAGCGGCTGCGGGCGGCGGGCGGGTCCGTCGAAGTCAGGGCGGCCACCTCGCTCGCCGAGCCGCTGGCCGGGGCGCGGCACGTCGTCAACTGCTCGGGGCTCGGCGCCCGGAGCCTGGTGCCGGACGACTCGGTGCGCCCGGTACGGGGGCAGCTTGTCCTGGTGGAGAACCCGGGGATCCGGACGTGGTTCACGGCCGCGGACAGCGCGTCGGACGAGACGACGTACTTCCTGCCGCAGCCGGGCGGCCTCGTCCTCGGCGGGACCGCCGAGGACGGCTCGTGGTCCCTGGAGCCCGATCCGGCGGTGGCGGAGGCGATCGTGGCGCGCTGTGCGCGGGTGCGCCCGGAGATCGCCAGGGCGCGGATCATCGGCCACCGGGTGGGGCTGCGGCCCGCCAGGCCCGCCGTGCGCCTGGAGCGTGAGCGCACGGACGACGGGCGGACGCTGGTGCACAACTACGGGCACGGCGGGGCCGGTGTCACCGTGGCCTGGGGCTGCGCGCGGGCGGCGGCGCAGCTTTTGGAGGAAGCGGAGGGCGCCGCGGCGGGCTGACCGGGGCCGCCGCCCCGGCCGGGCCCGCCGCATGCGGCCCGGCCGCCTCGCGCTTCGTGAGGTGCGGCCGGCCGCGCGCCCGCCGCTCAGCGGGCGGGGTCGGGCTGCGACGACGGGGCGTCGCCGCTGTCGGCCTCGTCCGTGCCCTCGCTCGGGCCGATCTGCAGCTCGAAGTCCCCGTCGTACTGCTCGTGTCCGGCGAGGACGGCCCGCTCGACGGCTTCCGTGCCGTGTTCGCCGCGCACGATGAGCGGGTCGTGGCGCAGGTCCTTCATCAGCGCCACGCACATCCCGATCATCACGAGGACGAAGGGCGCGGCCACCAGGATCGTCAGGTTCTGCAAGCCGGTGAGCGCGTTGTCCTTGCCGTCGCCGATGAGCAGCATGATGGCGGCGACGGCGCCCGTGACCACGCCCCAGAAGATGACGACGAGGCGGCCGGGTTCGAGGGAGCCCTTCTGGGAGAGCGTGCCCATGACGATGGACGCGGCATCCGCTCCGGACACGAAGAAGATGCCGACGAGGATCATCACGAGCAGGCTCGTCGCGGTGGCGATGGGGTACTCGTGCAGCAGCCCGAACAGCTGCGCCTCGGGGGTGGTGTCGCCCTTGAGGCCGCCGCGCTCCTTGACCTTTATGGCGCTGCCGCCGAAGACGGCGAACCACAGCAGGCTGACGGTGCTGGGCACCAGGATCACGCCGCCGACGAACTGCCGGATCGTACGGCCACGGCTGATGCGGGCGATGAACATGCCGACGAACGGCGTCCAGGAGATCCACCACGCCCAGTAGAAGACCGTCCAGCTGCCCAGCCAGTCCGAGACGCCGTCTCCGCTGGACGCCTCGGTGCGCCCGATGAGCTGCGGCAGGTCGCCCAGGTAGGAGCCGATGGAGGTGGGCACCAGGTCCAGGATGATGACGGTGGGGCCCGCGATGAACACGAAGACGACCAGGAGCAGCGCGAGCACCATGTTGATGTTCGACAGCCACTGGATGCCCTTCTCGACGCCGGAGACCGCGGACGCCACGAACGCGACCGTCAGGACGGCGATGATGGCGACGAGCAGGCCGGTGCCGGCGTTGTCCATCCAGTCCAGCTCTTCGAATCCGCTGCCGATCTGGAGCGCGCCCAGGCCGAGGGACGCGGCGGAGCCGAAGAGGGTGGCGAAGATGGCGAGGATGTCGATGACGCGGCCCCACGCGCCGTGGGCGTGCTTCTCGCCGATGAGCGGCACGAACACGGAGCTGATGGTCTGCCGCCTGCCCCGCCGGAACGTGTTGTAGGCGATGGCGAGGCCGACGACGGCGTAGATCGCCCAGGGGTGCAGCGTCCAGTGGAACAGGGTCGTCGCCATGGAGGTCTCCATGGCGGCGGCCTGGTCGTCGGGGTGGGTGCCGGGCGGCGGCGTGGTGAAGTGGGCGAGCGGCTCGCTCACTCCGTAGAACATCAGGCCGATGCCCATGCCCGCGCTGAACATCATCGCGACCCAGGACACGGTGCGGAACTCGGGTTCCTCGCCCTCCCGGCCGAGGGTGATCTTCCCGTAGCGGCTGACGGCGAGCCACAGGGCGAAGACCACGAAGCCGGACGCGGCCAGCATGAAGGCCCAGCCACCGTTGTGGATCAGGCCTTCGAGCATGCTCGACGAGACGTCTTCGAGGGTGTCCGTGGCCGTGGCGCCCCACACCACGAAGGCGAGGGTGAGCACGGCGGTGACGCCGAACACCACCCGGTCGGTCTGGGGGGACCGGCCGCCGGAGTGGCCCCCCACGGACAGCGGCGGGCCTCCTCCGGCGACCGGCTTCTGGGATTCCTGCGTCACGTGTGCACCTTTCGCGGAGTGATCACGGCTGACTGTTCGTCGGTTGTTCTTCTCTCCGCTAACCCCCTACCACATGTGACCTGCCCACACCGGGCTCAGCAGTCGGTGTCGGGCCGCCCCGTGACGAGGTGGTAGGACGCGCGGGCGTCGAGCAGCAGCGGGACGAGGGCGCGGGCGGACTGGCGCAGCGGCACCAGGGCGCCCCCGTGTCCGTCGCGGCGCGCGGTCACGCCGTGCAGGTCGAGTTCGTCCCGTACGTCGGCGTACTGCTCCGGGGTGAGGCGGTAGCCGCAGGCCGGATCCTGGATGATCTCGCTCGGCTCGGCCGGGTCGTTGTCGGCGCCGCCCAGGTAGACGGGGCCTTGGTCGCGAAGGCCCTTCAGGCGCGCGGCCGTGGTGGCGGCCTCCAGGCGCCACCGGTGCGTGTCGGCGTAGTGGAAGAGGCCCTTCAGGGCGGAGAGTTGGGAGTGCACGCGGCGGCGGTTGTTGTGGGCCGGGTCCTTCTTCTCCTCCTCGGTGAGGGGGTCGACGCGGCTTTCGATGAGCAGGCCCGCGGCGTGTTTGATGCCGGAGACGTTGCGCAGGATGCGTTCCTGGCCGTCGCCCGCGACCTGTTTGACGGGCTCGCCGGTGACGGGGTCGGTCCAGATGCCGTAGGTGCCGGTGGTGTAGCCGTCGGCGGTGGCGGCGGGCCGGACGTGGTCGCGGGAGAGCCGTTCGGCCTCCCGGTGCACCGCGTCATCGGTGTTGAGGTTGCGCGGCCACAGGTCGAACAGGTCCTTGTCGTAGTACTCGGGCGTCGCGCCGTACTCGTGCAGGTCGTAGATGGCGTCCGGGGTGCGGTCGCGGATGACGGCGGCGAGCGCGCGGCCCTCTTTGGTTTTGAGGGCGATGTGGTCGCGGTTGATGTCGACGCCGTCGGAGTTGCCGCGGGTGTTCGCGGCCCGGCCGTCCGGGTTGGCGGTGGGCACGACGAGCAGCGTGGTGCGGGACAGGAACCGCCGCGTCTTCTTGTCCTTGGCGTACGCGAGGTCGCGGACCGTGCTCAGGCAGGCCTCGCGCCCCGACGGCTCGTCACCGTGCTGGCTGCACACGAGGAGCACGGTGGACGCGGTGCGGCGCTCGCCGACGCGGACGAGCTGGAGCGGCCTGCCCTGCTCGGTGGTGCCGATGCGGGAGACGGAGATCCGGCTGCTCGCCTTGTCGACGGTGGCGAGGAGGCGCTGCTCCTCGGGCTGGCTGGTCCAGCGGGCCCCGCCGCTCTGTTCGAAGCCGGTGCGCGGCGGGGTGTCGGCGGCCTGCGCGGGCCCCGTCACGAGCGGTGCGGTCAGGGCGGCACAGGCGCAGGCCAGGGTCAGCGCGCGGATGCGGGATGTCATGAAGTACGGCCTCCCGGTCGGGGGTTCTGCGGACGCGCGGGGGCCACGCCGTCGAGGCGGGACTCGCGCGGAACGGTAGCGTGCGGGGCGGTCGTGAGGGCCTTGTCACCGCCGACGAGCGGCAACCGGGCGAAGGTGCGGGCGAGGTCCACGGTGAGGGTCGGGGTGTCGGCGGGCGCGGTGATGAGGTTCCGGTCGGTGCCGCCGACGATCAGCGCGAGCCGGTGTCCCTTGGGCACGGCGTGGTCGCTCGCGGCCAGGTCGAGCGTGATCGTGACGGGCTCGCCCGGGGTGAGGGGGCGGCCCTGGTGGTCGTCCGCGTGGTGGCCGAGGTCGGCCCAGCCGCGGCTGAAGACGGTGTAGTCGACGGCCTTGGTGCGGGCCGCGGTGTCCTTGAAGCAGGCGCTGTCGCCGGGGGTGCTCGCGCCCCAGCAGCTGCGCGTGGGCAGGGTCGTGATGCCTTCGCCGCCGGCCGCGTAGTCACGGATGGTGTCGGGCCCGACGTCGACGAGGACGACGCTCAGGTGCGCGGTGCGGGCCGAAGGGGTGACGGTGACGGTCACCTTGGAGGAGCCGGACAGGCGCAGGTCGCGGGCGAGCGGCCGGGTGGTGAAGCCCGCCTTGGCGGGCGTGGGGACGTCGATGGCGGACGCCCAGTCGGTCTCGCCGAGGCGCCGGTCGTCGGTGAAGGTCTCGATGCCCTTGCCGCGCCGCGTGCCGAGCGTGCCGACGCCCGGGGCGGTGCCCTTTGCGGGGCGGAGCGTCACGGTGTCGGTGGCGCGGGGCGGCCAGACGCGGTCGGTGGTCCACCGGTCGGGGGCGCGCTCGATGTCGGCCATGGGCTCGCGGTCGACGCCGTTGCGGTAGCCGAGGAGTTCGTGGTCGAACCAGCGGTGCAGCGTGCGCACCCAGTCGGCCCGGCGGAAGTCGAAGGGGTCGACGTGCCCGGCCTGGCTGAGCCACAGCTTGCGCTGCACGCCCGCGTCGCCGAGGGCGTCCCACCACTGGCCGAAGTGCTTCATGCGCACGTTCAGGTCCTGGAGGCCGTGGACGGCGAACACGCTGGCCCGCACCTCGTGGGCGTCGGGGACGTAGTCACGGGCCGTCCACAGCGGGGTCCAGTCGCCGCTGCGCGGGGCGCCCTCGACGAGGCGCTGCTGCACATGGCCGCAGCGGGCGCGGGCCTCGGGGCTCTCGATGCCGTGGGACAGGCCGTCGGGGCCGCTGTTGAAGAGCGGGGCGCCCTTGGCGAAGTAGTAGTCGTACCAGGAGGAGATGGCGCCGATCGGCACGATGGTCTCCAGGCCCTCGACGCCGGTCGCGGCGACGCCGTTGGCGATGGTGCCGTCGTAGCTCTTGCCGATCATGCCGGTGCGGCCGTTGCTCCAGGTGGCGCGGGCGCGTTCGGAGCCGGTGCGCGAGGTGTAGGCGCGGGCCCGGCCGTTCAGCCAGTCGACGACGGCCTTCGCGGACTGGATGTCAAAGCGGCCGCCGACGTCCACGCAGCCGTCGGAGCGGTTCGTTCCGGCGAGGTCGACGGCGACGTAGGCGTAGCCGCGGGGGACGAAGTAGTTGTCGTAGTAGAGCGGGAACTGCACCGGGTCGCCGTCGGCGTCGTAGGTCTTCTTCTGGCTCTCGTTGCCGCGGCCGCAGCAGGCGTAGTACGGGCTCGCGTCCATGATCACGGGTATTCGGCGGCCGTGCCGCGCGGGTTCGCGGGGGCGGACTATGTCGACGGCGACGCGGTCGGCCCCGCCGTCCTCGTCGCCGTCGATCCGGGTGTCGACCCACACGGACTCGCGTATCGCGTCCGCGTAGGAGTGGACGGGTCTGCTCTCCTTGGCCTTGTCGTACGCCGTCGAGGTGCGCGGCGCGGTGTGCGCGGCGCCCGGATCGACAACGCCGAGGGTGGCGAGCAGGGCGGCGAGTGCCGCCGTCAGAAGCGTTCTCCACATCGGCAGGCGCATGCGCGCGCGTATCGGCATGGCCGGAAGGTACACGCGTCAACTGCGGCCGGAAAGGGGGCCGCAGGGGGTGGTGAAAGGTGCGTGGGACGTCTTGGCACATGTCAGCCGAATGGCGATCGTGTGACATATGCGGCCATGGACATGACTGGGGACCGCAGGGCTCAATAGGGTCCATCGCATCGTGAGTTGAACGGCGCGGGCGGCTTCCCGGTCAGGGGTGCCGCCTCGCCCAGAGCACCAGCACCGCCTATCACTTGGAGACTTCCGTGCACCGCAGCAGACTCATCGCCCCGGGCGCGCTCGCCGCCTCCCTCCTCCTGGCGATCCCGGCGACGGCTGCCGACTTCACGCCCGGGGCGCCCGGCGTGGGCGACTCCTACTACCCCGACGCCGGCAACGGCGGTTATGACGTCTCGCACTACGACCTGCGCCTGAAGTACCAGCCGAAGACGGACCTGATCGAGGGCACGGCGACCCTCAACGCCACCGCCACACAGGACCTGTCGCGCTTCAACCTCGACTTCGGCCTCAAGGTGAGCGAGGTGCGCGTCAACGGCAAGAAGGCGGCGTTCACGCGCTCGGGCGAGCAGGAGCTGGAGATCACGCCGAAGTCCGGTCTGCCCAAGGGCAGTTCCGTGACGATCGTCGTGCGGTACGCGGGCAAGCCGTCCGAGGTGAAGATCCATGGCTTCGCCGCGTGGCAGCGCACGCCCGACGGCGGTGTCGCGGCCCAGGAGCCGGAGTCGGCCGCCTGGTGGTTCCCCGCCAACGACCACCCGCGCGACAAGGCGACCTTCGACGTGTCGGTGTCCGTGCCGGACGGCACGCAGGCCATCTCCAACGGCGTGCTCCAGCGGCAGACCTCGCGCCTGGGCTGGACCCGCTTCGACTGGCGCTCCAACAAGCCGCAGGCGCCGTACCTCGCGACGCTCGCCGTGGGCAAGTTCGACATCACGACGGACAAGACCGAGAGCGGCCTGCCCGTCCTCAACGCCTACAGCAAGGACCTCGGCGACAACGCGGGTGCCTCGCGCGCCAGCGTCGAGCGGACCACCGAGGTCGCGGAGTGGCTGGAGGAGGTCTTCGGGAAGTACCCGTTCAACGCGCTCGGCGGTTACGTCCCGAACGTGCCGACCAGCTTCGCCCTGGAGACCCAGACCCGCCCGTTCTACAGCCCGAAGGCCTTCGCAGGCGGCTCCAACGTCTCCATCGTGGTGCACGAGGTGGCCCACCAGTGGTACGGCGACAGCGTCTCCGTGGAGAACTGGAAGGACATCTGGGTCAACGAGGGCTTCGCCCGCTACAGCCAGTGGCTGTGGTCGGAGAAGGAAGGCGAGGGCACCGCCCAGGAACTGGCCGACTACACCTACGCCTCGCGTCCCGCGGAGGACCCGTTCTGGCAGGTCAAGCCGGGTGACCCGGGCCCGGACAACCAGTTCCACGGCGCTGTCTACGACCGGGGCGCGCTCGCCCTCCAGGCGCTGCGCAACAAGGTCGGCGACAAGACCTTCTTCAAGATCCTCAAGGGCTGGCCCACGGAGCGCCAGTACGGCAACGCCAGCGTGCGCGACTTCGTGTCGTACGCGGAGAAGACCAGCGGCAAGCCGCTGTCGGCGCTCTTCGACACGTGGCTGTACCAGGCCGGCAAGCCGGCCGCCCCGGCCGCGAAGAAGGCGGGCCTCGTCCGCTCGGCGGCCAAGGACGCGCCGGCGAAGCCGAAGTCCTGGAAGAAGATCGCCGCCACGAACTCGCTGCACGACCACCACTGATCCACCCGCGGACGTCTCCCGTCCCGCCGCTCCTTCGAGGGCGGGCGGGACGGCTCGGTCAGCGGCGGCGCAGCCGGGCCCGGGCCTCGTAGGCCCGGGGCAGATAGCGGGCCCGCTCCGGGAGGCGGGGGGCGACGAGGCGGACGGCGAGGCTCACGTGCCGCAGGGCCCGCTCCTGGCGGGGCGTCCACGGCAGGCCGATCGCCGCGCGCGCGTCCGGCGGCATCAGGCCCACGGTGAGCAGCCGCCGCAGCCGGGCCAGGGGCGGCCACACCACGGGCCACAGCAGGCGCAGCGGCACCCGGAGCCACCAGGGGCCGCGGTCCGGCGGCGGCACGGGCCGGTCGACGGCGACGAGGTCGCGCACCACCTCGGTCTCCTCAAGCTCGTCGGCCAGCACGCGGCGGTAGTACGGCCAGAAGGCCTCGACCGTGGGTGGCATGTCCTGGTCCCGCAGGCCGAGGACGCGGCCGACCTGGAGCCACTCCGCGTACAGCTGCCGCTCCTGGGCGGGTGTGAACGGCCGCCCCAGCCAGCGCTGCGCGTGGCGGTAGACGGGAAAGCCGGTGGCGTGGACCCACGCGTAGTGCGCGGGCGTGAGCGCGCGGTACCGGCGGCCGCGGGTGTCCGTGCCCGCGATCGTGCGGTGCAGCTCGCGCAGGCGGCGGCCCTCGGCGGCCGCCTCGTCGCCGCCGTAGACCCACAGGGCGAGGGACGTCAGGGAGCGCTCGGCGCGGCCCCAGGGGTCGGTGCGGAACACGGAGTGCTCGTCGACGCCCGCGCCGACGGCGGGGTGCGCCACCTGCATGGCCATGGCGGCCGGGAGGGCGAGGAGCATGCGGGCGTCGCCCGCGATGTCCCAGAGGATCCCGCCCGCGGGCGGCGGGGCGGGCGCGTCCGCCGTGCGCCCGGTCCTCGGCGTCGTCTCCGTCATGCGCGCTCCTGAAGGCCGGCTTCCAGTATGCGCCGCCGGGCGGGGGCAGGGGCGCGGGGCGGCCGGACGCACGACGGCGGGCGGCGCCCCTGAGGGTGCCGCCCGCCGTCGCTGTCGCAGGTGCCTACTTCGTGAGGTCGGCCGCCTCGCGGTCGGTCTCCCGCGCGGCCTTGCGCTTGATCCCGTACCAGCCCACGACCAGCGCGGCGGCGACGATCGGGATCAGGAAGAGCGTCTTGCGCCCGACCTCCGCGTCCTTCCACATCAGGCCGAGCACGGCGAGCAGGAAGGCGATGGTGACGTACTCCGTGACGCCGCTGCCGGGCAGCCGGAACGTCGGCCGGGTGATCAGCCCCTCCTTGGCCCGCTTCACGAATGCCAAGTGGCAGACCATGATGCTGATCCAGGTGCCGATGATCCCGAGCGAGGCGACGTTCAGGACGATCTCGAACGCCTGGTCCGGCACCACGCGGTTCAGGCCGACGCCGAGGACACCGATGCTCGCGGTGAGCAGGATGCCGCCGTAGGGGACCTGGTTGCGGTTCATCTTCGCGGTGAACTTGGGGGCCGAGCCCGCCATCGCCATCGAGCGCAGGATGCGGCCGGTGGAGTACAGGCCGGAGTTCAGCGAGGACATCGCGGCGGTGAGGACGACGAAGTTCATCACGTCGCCCGCGCCGGAGACGCCGATCTTGGACAGGACCGTGACGAAGGGGCTCTCGTCGGCCGAGTACACCGAGCCGGGCAGCAGCAGCGCGAGCAGCACGACCGAGCCGACGTAGAACAGGCCCACGCGCCACATGATCGAGTTCACGGCGCGCGGCACGACCTTGTGCGGGTCCTTGGTCTCGCCCGCCGCGACGCCGACCAGCTCCAGGGAGGCGTACGCGAAGACGACGCCCTGGAGGACGATCACGACCGGCATCAGGCCGTTGGGCAGGAAGCCGCCGTGGTCGGTGATCATGTTCAGGCCCGGCGTCTCGCCGCCGACGTCGTGCTGGGTGGACACCAGGAAGATGCCGATGAACATGAAGGCCACGAGCGCGGCGACCTTGATGATCGCGAACCAGAACTCCATCTCGCCGAAGTACTTCACCGAGATCAGGTTCACCGCGAGCACGACCGCGAGGGCGACGAGCGCGAGCACCCACTGCGGGATGTCGGTGAAGAAGCTCCAGTAGTGCGTGTACAGGGCGATCGCGGTGATGTCCGCGATGCAGGTCGTCGACCAGTTGAGGAAGTACATCCAGCCGGCGACGTAGGCGCCCTTCTCGCCGAGGAACTCACGCGCGTAACTGACGAAGGAGCCGGACGAGGGCCGGTACAGGACCATCTCGCCCAGGGCCCGTACGACGAAGAACGCGATGACGCCGCACACGAGGTAGGCGAGGGCGAGCGCGGGGCCCGCCGAGTGGAGGCGGCCGCCCGCCCCGAGGAAGAGACCGGTGCCGATCGCGCCACCAATGGCGATCATGTTGACGTGGCGGGCCTTGAGGTCCTTGCTGTAACCGGCGTCGCCGGCGTCCGCGGGGGCCTGGGACTCAGCGGCGCGCGCTGCGTCCACGGCGGCCGTGTCTACGGCGTCGTTGCTCACGTGGAAGGTCCACTCTGTGGTGCCCGGAAAACAGCTCCCGGGGTCCGGATGTGCTCCGGTCCGTGGCACCCCTGACGCACCACGGACCGACCCGACACCTTCCCTTACGCAACGTGGATAACGCGGTGGCGCACGTCACATAGCGGTACTTCTCACATGGTGAGAGCCGTGTGTACAGGCGCGTGTCACGTTGTGTACAGGCTCTCGATGAGATTCCGGTACTTCTCCCTGATGACCCGGCGGCGCAGCTTGAGCGACGGGGTCAGCTCACCGGTCGCGGGGCCCCACTCCTCGGTGAGCAGCAGGTGGCGCTTGACCTGCTCGGTGCGGTTCAGGCGCGCGTTGGCCGCCTCGACGGCGCGGTCGACCTCCCGCCGGACCTCCGCGCTGGCGGCCGGGTCGCCCTCGATGCCGCGCGCGGCCGCCCAGGCGGCGGCCGACTCCGGGTCGAGGACGAGGAGCGCCACCAGATACGAGCGGCCGTCGCCGTGGACCAGGGCCTGGCCGATGAGCGGGTGCTCCTTGAGGGCGCTCTCCACGAGGGAGGGCGCGACGTTCTTGCCGGTGGAGGTGACGATCAGCTCCTTCTTGCGGTCGGTCATCCACAGGTAGCCGTCCTCGTCGATCCGCCCGACGTCGCCGGTGGCGAACCAGCCGTCGGCGTCGCGGACGTCGTCGACGCCGCCGTCGGCCCGCAGATAGCCCTCGCACACGTAGGGGCCGCGCACCAGGATCTCGCCGTCGTCGGCGGTGCGGACCTCCATGCCGCGCAGCGGCTTGCCCACCGAGCCGAGCCGGAAGGTCTCCGGGCCGTTGGTCGTGACCACGCCGCTGGTCTCCGTCAGGCCCCAGGCGTCCACGACCACCAGGCCGAAGCCCGCCCAGAACCGGGCCAGGGCCTCCGGCATCGGGGCCGCCGCGCTCGCCGCCCACAGCACCCGGTCGAGCCCGGCGCGCCGCAGCAGCGGGTCGAGGACCTCCGCCTTGGCCGTGCGGAAGGCGGCGTCGAGGCCGGCGGGCGGGCGCTCGCCGCGCTCGCGGCAGGCCACGTGCGCGCGAGCCGTCTCGTTCGCCGCCTCGACGGCGCGCCGCCGCTCATCGGGCAGGGCGGCGAGGCCCGCCCGGAACGACGCGGCGAGCTTCTCCCACACGCGCGGGACCCCGAAGAACTGCCGCGGGCGCAGCTCGCACGCGGTGGCGGCGAGCTGGGCGGGGTCCGCGCACAGGTGCACAGGCGCGGCGCGGTACAGCGGCAGGTAGATGCCGAGGACACGCTCCGCTATGTGCGCGAACGGCAGGTAGCAGAGGTGTCCGGCGAACGGCGGGAAGCCGATGGCCTCGTCCAGGGCGATGCCGTTCAGGATGACCCCGCGGTGGGTCAGGCGTACGCCCTTGGGGTCGCCGGTGGTGCCCGAGGTGTAGACGACGGTGAGCGGATCGGTGGGGCGGACCTCGCGCCAGGTCTTGTCGAAGGCGTCGGCCGTGTGCGCCCGGGTGCCGCTCTCGCGCAGCGCCGCGTACGTGCCGTGCTCCCCCGCCGCGGCCTCCTCGACGACCACGAGCCGCTCCAGGGGCACGGTGGCGTCGGCGAGGGCGGGCTCCCAGCGGGCCAGCTCGCCCGTGCCCTCGACGACGGCGAGGCGGGCGCGGCTGTGCCGGGCGATGTGGGCGACCTGCTCGGGAGCCGACGTGCCGTACACGGTGACGGGGACGGCGCCGATGTGCATCAGGGCGAGGTCGGTGAGCCAGTGCTCGGGGCGGTTGGCCATCATCATCAGGACGTGCTCGCCACGGCGGACGCCGAGGCCGGCGTACCCGGCGGCGAGGACGGCGACCTCGTGCCGCACCTCCGCCCAGGTCAGCGTCGTCCAGCCCGGTCCCGCGCGCCAGGACAGGGCGGGCAGGTCGGGATGCTCCTCGGCGTTGCGCAGGAGCAGAGCGGGGAACGTCAGCTCGGCGGGGTCTCCGGGAAGCCGCGGACTTCTGGTCATGGAACCGCCTCCTGAGGGGCCTTGTCCGGCAGCGCCCCGAAGGGGCGCGGGGCTGTGTCGATATGCGGCTCCGCCGCGTGGGCGCGACCAGCCACGACGAACCCGCAGACGAAGGGCGGCATACGCATCTCACCAAAGGTGCAGCCAGGGCTACGGGGCGTGACTGCCCCGGAGACTTTCACAGCGGCGGTGGTACAGCAATACTGTTGCACCGCATTGCCGCACGACCTGGGAGGCGACGCACCGCATGGCGACGGGCACGGAGGAGCCGGTGACGGGCACCCACGAGTCGGCGGAGGACTCGCGGGGGCCGACGGCTCCGCAGGAGGCGACCTACACGGTCGACGAACTCGCCGCACGCGCGGGCGTCACCGTGCGCACCATCCGCTTCTACAGCACCAAGGGCCTGCTGCCGCCGCCCGCGATCGGCCCGCGCCGCGTGGGCCACTACGGCCCCGGGCACCTCTCGCGGCTCGCTCTCATCGAGGAGTTGCAGCACCAGGGCATGACGCTCGCGGCGATCGAGCGCTATCTGGAGCAGCTGCCGCCGGACCTGAGCGCGCACGACCTGGCCATCCACCGCGCGGTGGTGGCCTCGTGGGCCCCGGAGGGCGCGGAGGAGACCTCCCGCGCAGGCCTGGAGCGCCGGGCGGGCCGGACGCTCTCGACGGAGGACGTGCGGCGTCTCGCCGCGATGGGCGTCGTCGCCTACGACGAGGAGGCCGACCGCTGCCGGGTCGACCCGGGGCTGCTGCGGCTGGGCCTGCGGCTGCTGGACGTACCGATCCCGCACGAGACGATCCTGGCGGCGCGCACGGTCCTGATGGAACACACGCGCTCGGCGGCGCACGAGCTGTCGCGGCTCTTCCGCGACCAGGTGTCGGGTCCCTACCGCGAGCACGCGTCGGAGCCCGAGCACGTGGCCGCGATGAAGTCGCTCTCGGCCCATATGCAGCCGCTGGTGGTGCAGGCCCTCGTCACGGCCTTCCAGCGGTCCTTGAAGGAGGAGCTGAGGGAGTGGCTCACGGAGACGTGAGCCACTCCCCCGCGCGGCCGCCGGTCAGCCGTCGCTGAACTTCTCGCCGTTGTCCGCCTTCTCCACGAGCAGCGCGGGCGGCGTGAACCGCTCGCCGTAGCGCTCGGCGAGCTGCCGCGCGCGGGCCACGAATCCGGGCAGGCCCCCTTCGTAGCCGTTGATGTACTGGAGCACGCCGCCGGTCCAGCCAGGGAAGCCGATGCCGAGGATGGAGCCGATGTTGGCGTCGGCGACCGAGGTGAGGACGCCTTCCTCGACCAGGCGCACGGTGTCGAGCGCCTCGGAGAACAGCATCCGCTCCTGCATGTCCTCGAACGGGATGCTGTGCCCCGGCTTGGTGAAGTGCTCGCGCAGGCCCGGCCACAGGCCCGTGCGCCTGCCGTCGTCGCCGTAGTCGTAGAAGCCCTTGCCGCCGCTGCGGCCGGTCCTGTCGAACTCGTCGACCATGCGGTCGATGACGGCCTCGGCGGGGTGGGTGGTCCAGGTGCCGCCCGCCTCCTCGACGGCGCGCTTGGACTCGTTGCGGATCTTGCGGGGCAGCGTCAGCGTCAGCTCGTCCATCAGGGACAGGACCTTCGCCGGATAGCCCGCCTGGGCCGCGGCCTGTTCGACGGACGCGGGCTCGATGCCCTCGCCGACCATCGCCACGCCCTCGTTGATGAAGTGGCCGATGACCCGCGAGGTGAAGAAGCCGCGCGAGTCGTTGACGACGATGGGGGTCTTGTTGATCTGACGGACGAGGTCGAAGGCGCGGGCCAGGGCCTCCTCGCCGGTGCGCTCGCCCTTGATGATCTCCACGAGCGGCATCTTGTCGACGGGCGAGAAGAAGTGCAGGCCGATGAAGTCCGCCGGCCTGCTGACGCCCTCGGCGAGCAGGGTGATGGGCAGCGTGGAGGTGTTGGAGCACAGCAGCGCGTCGGGCGCGATGACGTCCTGGATCTCCTGGAACACCTTGTGCTTCAGCTCGGGGTTCTCGAAGACGGCCTCGATGACCGCGTCGCAGCCCGCGAGGTCGGCCGCGTCGGCGGACGGCGTGATGCGGGCGAGCAGCGCGTCCGCCTTCTCCCGGGTGGTGCGCCCGCGCGACACGGCCTTCTCGCACAGCTTCTCCGAGTAGCCCTTGCCCTTGGCCGCGGCCTCGGCGGAGACGTCCTTGAGGACGACCTCGATGCCCGCGCGGGCGCAGGAGTAGGCGATGCCCGCGCCCATCATCCCGGCGCCGAGCACGGCGACCTTGCGGACCTGGCGCGGCTCGACGCCCTGGGGGCGGTTGGCGCCGGAGTTGACGGCCTGGAGGTCGAAGAAGAACGCCTGGATCATGTTCTTCGACGTCTGGCCGGTGACCAGCTCCGTGAAGTAGCGGGCCTCGATGGTCAGGGCGGTCTCGAAGTCGACCTGGGAGCCCTCGACGGCGGCCGCGAGGATGTTGCGGGGCGCCGGGTAGGGGGCGCCGTTGAGCTGCTTCTTGAGGTTGGCGGGGAAGGCCGGGAGGTTCGCGGCGAACTTCGGGTGGGCCGGGGTGCCGCCGGGGATGCGGTAGCCGGGCACGTCCCAGGGCTGCTGGGACTCGGGGTGGGCGTCGATGAAGGCGCGGGCCTTGGCCAGCATCTCCTCGGGGGTCTCGGCCACCTCGTGCACCAGGCCGTTCTCCAGGGCCCGCCGCGGGTTGTACTGGGTGCCCTGGAGGAGCACTTTGAGCAGGGCATCGGCGATGCCCATGAGGCGGACGGTGCGGGTGACGCCGCCGCCCGCGGGGAGCAGGCCGAGCGTGACCTCGGGCAGACCGATCTTCGAGCCGGGGGCGTCGAGGGCGATCCGGTGGTGGCTGGCCAGGGCGATCTCGTAACCGCCGCCGAGCGCCGCGCCGTTGAGGGCGGCGACGACGGGCTTGCCGAGGGTCTCGATGCGGCGCAGCGCGTTCTTGATCGCCATGCCCGTCTCGAAGGCGGCCCGGGCGTTCTCGGGGCCGACCTTGATCATTTCCTTGAGGTCGCCGCCCGCGAAGAAGGTCTTCTTGGCGGAGGTGTAGATGACGCCGCGGATCGTGTCCTTCTCGGCCTCGGCCCGGTCGGCGATCGCGGCGATGGAGTCCTTGAACGCCTGGTTCATCGTGTTCGCGGACTGGTTCGGGTCGTCGAGGACGAGGGTGACGACGCCGGTGTCGTCCTGTTCCCAGCGGATGGTGGTGCTCTCGGTGGTCATGTGGTGGTCTCCGTAGAAGTCTTGGGATGCAGTCCGAGCCGCTGGGGGTTACACACGTTCCACGATCGTGGCGATGCCCATGCCGCCGCCGACGCACAGCGTGGCGAGGCCGTAGCGCTTGTCCTGGCGCTCCAGTTCGTCGACGAGGGTGCCGAGGATCATCGCGCCGGTGGCGCCGAGCGGGTGGCCGAGCGCGATCGCGCCGCCGTTGACGTTGACCTTGTCCAGGCTCAGGCCCATGTCCTTGACGAAGCGCAGGACGACCGCGGCGAAGGCTTCGTTGATCTCGACCAGGTCGATGTCGTCGATGGTCAGGCCCGCCTTGGCGAGGGCCTTGCGGGTGGCGGGGGCGGGCCCGGTGAGCATGATGGTGGGCTCGGAGCCGGAGACGGCCACGGAGACGATCCGGGCGCGCGGGGTGAGGCCGTAGCGCTCGCCGATCTCCTTGTTGCCGATGGCGACGAGGGCGGCGCCGTCGACGATGCCGGAGGAGTTGCCCGCGTGGTGGACGTGGTCGATCTTCTCCACCCAGTGGTACTTCTGCAACGCGACCGCGTCGAAGCCGCCCAGGTCGCCGATGTCCTTGAAGGACGGCTTGAGCTTCGCGAGCGTGTCGGCGGTGGTGCCGGGCCGCAGGTGCTCGTCGTGGTCCAGGACGGTCAGGCCGCTGCGGTCCTTGACCGGTACGACGGACTTCGCGAAGCGGCCCTCCTTCCAGGCGGTGGCCGCGCGCTCCTGCGAGAGGGCGGCGTACTCGTCGACGTCGCGCCGCGTGTAGCCCTCCAGGGTGGCGATCAGGTCGGCGCCGATGCCCTGCGGGACGAAGCCGGTGTCGATGTTGGTCATCGGGTCGTTGAACCAGGCGCCGCCGTCGGAGGCCATCGGCACCCGTGACATGGACTCGACGCCCCCGGCGAGGACGAGGTCCTCCCAGCCCGAGCGGACCTTCATCGCGGCCATGTTGACCGCTTCGAGACCCGAGGCACAGAAGCGGTTCTCCTGGACGCCCGCGACCGTGTCCGGCAGGCCGGCCGCGATGGCGGCGATCCGGGCGATGTCGGAACCCTGGTCGCCGACCGGCCCGACGACACCGAGGACGACGTCGTCGACGGCCGCCGGGTCCAGGCCCGGCAGGCGGCGGGTGACCTCCCGCATCAGGCCGGTGACGAGGTCGATCGGCTTGGTGCCGTGCAGGGCGCCGTTCGCCTTGCCGCGGCCGCGCGGGGTGCGGATCGCGTCGTATACGTACGCTTCGGTGCTCACTGGGAAGCCTTTCGGGGAGGGTCGGTCGGGCGGGGCCCGGCAGGTCGGCCGCGGGGCCCCGGGCGGTCGGGGGCGCCCGGCGGGGGTCGGCCGCGCGGGGCGCGGGTCGGTCGAGCAGGGCGCGGGTCAGTCGAGGAGGGCGCGGCCGATGATCTCCTTCATGATCTCGGTCGTGCCGCCGTAGATGGTCTGGACGCGTCCGTCGGTGAACGCCTTCGCGACGCGGTACTCCGTCATGTAGCCGTATCCCCCGTGCAGTTGCAGACAGCGGTCGGCGACCCGCTTCTGCAGCTCCGTGGCCCACCACTTGGCCATGGACGCGTGCACGGCGTCGAGCTGCCCGTTCGAGTGATCCACGATGCAGCGGTCGAGGAACGTGCGGGTGACGGCGCACTCCGTGGCCATCTCGGCGATCTCGAACCGGATGTGCTGGAGCTTGCCGAGGGGGCGGCCGAAGGCCTCGCGCTCCTTGACGTAGGCCGTGGTGATCTCCAGGAGGTGCTCGGCGGCGGCGATCCCGGCGACGGCGATGGCCATGCGCTCCTGCGCGAGGTTCGTCATCAGGTGCACGAAGGCGCCGTTCGGCTCGCCGAGGAGGTTCTCCTTGGGCACGCGCACGTCGTGGAAGAACAGCTCGGCGGTGTCCTGGGCCTTCTGGCCGATCTTGTCGAGGTTGCGGCCGCGCTCGAAGCCGGGTGTGCCGCGCTCGACGACGAGCAGCGACAGGCCGTGCGCGCCGCCCTCGGGCGTGGTCTTGGCGACGACGATGACGAGGTCGGCGAGGATGCCGTTGGAGATGAACGTCTTGGAGCCGTTGAGCAGCCAGTGGTCGCCGTGGTCCTCGGCGGTCGTGCGGATGCCCTGGAGGTCGGAGCCCGCGCCCGGCTCCGTCATGGCGATGGCGGTGATCAGTGAGCCGTCGCAGAAGCCGGGCAGCCAGCGCCGCTTCTGCTCCTCGGTGGCGAGGCCGGTGAGGTACGGGCCGATGATGTCGTTGTGCAGGCCGATCGCGAGGCCCGCGGCGCCCGCGCGGGTGAACTCCTCGGCGAGCACGGCGGCGTAGCGGAAGTCGCTGTTCCCGCCGCCCCCGTACTCCTCGGGCACGGCGACGCCGAGCAGGCCCTGCTTGCCCGCCGCGCGCCAGGCGTCGCGGGAGACGATGCCGTCGCTCTCCCACCGCTCGTAGTGCGGTACGACCTCCTTGGCGAGGAAGGTGCGCACGGTCTCGCGGAACGCGTCGTGCTCGGCGTCGAAGATCTGCCGTTCCATGGTCTTCCGTTCCGTGGTCGGGGGTCGTGACGTGCGGTGCGTGCGCGGAGGGTCCGCAAGGTGCTCAGGGGTGCAGCGCCGGTACGTCCCAGTCGCGGGCCACGTCCTCGGTGTCGGCGCCGGGCCGCGCGGGCCCGGAGCGCACCGCCGTGGGCGTCGCGGAGAACCGGGGCGCGGGCGCGGGCTGGGTGAGGCCGCCGTGGTCCGTGAAGGTGCCGCGGGCCGCCAGGTGCGGGTGGTGCGGGGCCTCGCGCAGCGAGAGCACCGGCGCCACGCAGGCGTCCGAGCCCTCGAACACGGCCGTCCACGCGGCGCGCGTACGGGTCTTGAAGCGGGCGGCGACGGCCTCGCGCAGCTCACCCCAGCGGGCCAGGTCCCCGCGCGCGCCCGCGACGTCCTCCAGGCCCATCAGCTCGACGAACTCGTCGTAGAAGCGCTGTTCCAGGGCGCCCACGGCCATGTGGCCGCCGTCCGCCGTCTCGTACGTGCCGTAGAAGGGGCAGCCGCCGTCCAGGAGGTTGGCGCCCCTGCGGTCCTGCCAGCCGCCCGCCGCCAGCATGCCGTGGATCATCGTGGCCAGATGCGCGGCGCCGTCCACGATCGCGGCGTCCACGACCTGCCCGGTGCCGTGCTCCTGGGCGTGCCGCAGCGCGGCGAGCACCCCGACGACGAGGTACAGCGAGCCGCCCGCGTAGTCCCCGACCAGGTTCGCCGGGACCGTGGGCGGCTCGTCGGCCGCGCCGATCATGCCGAGGGTGCCGGTGACGGCGATGTACGCGATGTCGTGCCCGGCGCGCGGCGCGAGCGGGCCCTGCTGCCCCCAGCCGGTCATGCGGCCGTAGACGAGCTTCGCGTTACGGGCGAGGCAGTCGTCGGGGCCGACGCCGAGGCGCTCGGCGACGCCGGGGCGATAGCCCTCGATGAGCACGTCGGCGCGCTCGACGAGGTCGAGCACGCGGGCGGCGCCGTCCGGGGCCTTCAGATCGAGCACCACGCTGCGCTTGTTGCGGTTGGTGAGGTCGTACGCGGGGTCGATGGCGAGCCCGGCGCCGCCGGGCCGGTCGACGCGCACGACGTCCGCGCCGAGGTCGGCCAGGAGCATGGCGGCGAACGGGCCGGGCCCGATGCCCGCCAGCTCGACCACGCGCACTCCGTGGAGCGGTCCGTGAACGCCCTTGTCCGGCACTGCCATTGAGCCCCCAGCGCTCTGCCGCCGCTATGACACAACTGATGTAACACCAGTGATGCTAAGAACGTGTTCCACTGGGCACAAGCCCTTGACGACCCCGAACGAGCAAGCGCTTAGCCGGGGGGCGGCGACCGGGCGCCCGGCGGCGGGCCGCCGCCCGGAGTCCTGGCACGCTAGCCTCAGCCCCCGACAACGGCGCGGGACACGGCAGAGAGGTGCCATGACCAGTCACGACAAGGACCGTCCGTACGACATCGCGCTCTTCGGAGCGACCAGTTTCGTGGGGGTGCTCACCGCCGAGTACCTCGCCGCGCACGCCCCCGCCGGGCTGCGCTGGGCGATCGCCGGGCGCGACACCGCGAAGCTGGAGCGGCTGCGGGAGCGCCTCGCCGAGGACCACCCCGCGTGCGCCGAGCTGCCCCTGCTCCGGGCGGACGCGGGCGACCCCGCCTCGCTGCGCGAACTCGCCACCCACGCGCGCGTGGTGGCCACCACCGTCGGCCCGTACCTCACGTACGGACAGGACCTGGTGGCCGCCTGCGCCGACGCGGGCACGGACTATCTGGACCTGTCCGGCGAGCCCGAGTTCGTGGACCGGATGTACGTGCGCCACGACGCCCGCGCGCGGGAGACCGGCGCGCGCCTGCTGCACGCCTGTGGCTTCGACTCGGTCCCGCACGACCTCGGTGTGTACTACACCGTGCAGCAGTTGCCCGAGGACGTGCCGCTGCGCGTCGACGGATTCGTCCGCACGCACGCGCGCTTCTCCGGCGGTACGTTCGCCTCCGCGCTCCAGCAGTTCGCGCGCGGGCGCCAGATGGTGGCCGCCGCGCGCGAGCGGCGGCGGCACGAGCCGCGCCTCGTGGACCGCACCGCGTACGCGCCGGCAGGGCCGCCCCGGTACGCCGCCGAGGTCGGCGCGTGGGCGCTGCCGCTGCCGACGATCGACCCGCAGGTCGTCCAGCACTCCGCGCGGGCGCTGCCGCGCTACGGGCCCGACTTCCGCTACCGGCACTACGCCGCCGTGCGCTCCCTGCCGGTGGCCGTGGGCGGCGTCGCCGCGGTCGGCACGGTGCTGGCCGCCGCGCAGGTGCCGCCGGCGAGGCGCTGGCTCTCCGGCCTGGTCAAGCCGGGCGAGGGGCCGGACGCGGCGCGCCGGGCGGCGAGCTGGTTCTCGCTGCGCTTCGTCGGCGAGGGCGGCGGGCAGCGGGTCTTCACCGAGGTGACGGGCGGCGACCCCGGGTACGGCGAGACCGCGAAGATCTTCGCGGAGTCGGCCCTGTGCCTCGCGCTCGACGACCTGCCCGAGACCTCGGGCCAGGTGACGACGGCCGTCGCGATGGCCGAGCCGCTCATCGCGCGGCTCACGGCGGCGGGGATCGGCTTCCGGGTGGCCGCGGTGCGCTGAGGCGCCCCGGGCGGCGCCCGCCGGTTCAGCGCGTGGCCTCGCGCAGGGCCGCGCGGCACAGGGCGTCCGCCCTGCGGGTGGTCTCCGGCAGCCGGTAGCGGGGGGTGAGGTGCAGGGTGTGGGCTCGCGCGTGCGCGAGGTCCACGCGGTGGCCCACCGACACGAACACCGGCTTCACGCCGTCCCGCGTGCGCAGCGCGGCGCCGACCTCCTCCTCGCCGTCGAGGAGCGGCGCCGCGCTGCCGCGCGCGGCGTCCGGCGCCTCGTACGCGAAGGTGAAGGGGTTCTTGGCGACGCCGATGGCGGGGTGTCCGGTGACGACCCCGAGGTGACTCGCGAGGCCGAAGCGGCGGGGGTGCGCGACGCCGTAGCCGTCGCAGACGACCAGACCCGGCTCCGTGGTGAGCGCGTCCAGGGCGGCGAGCACCGCGGGCAGCTCCCGGAAGGCCAACAGGCCCGGCACGTAGGGGAACGCGACGGTGCCCACCGCCGTCGCCTCCTCGACGACGGCGAGGCTCGCCGCGTCCAGGACCACGACCGCCGCGGCGACCATGTCCCTCTCGTCGTCGTACGCCACGTCGACGCCCGTCACGTGGCCGGTGCCGGGCGCCGGGCCCGGCTCGTCGCGCACCACGCGGGTGCGCAGGGCGTCCTGGACGGCACGGGCCGCGGCCTCGTCCGCGGGCCAGTCGGCGGGCAGGGGCGGGATCGTCACGGTGGGCGTGTTCATGGTGATCTCAGCCTAGGGCCTCCCCGGAATGGGGCTCCGGTACGGTTCTCGGGTCTCTGTCGTCTCCTTGGCGTCTCCGGGTCGGGAAGGGTTGTCGTAGGACGTGATGTCTGGTAGAGCGCGGCCGAACCGCGAACCGCGAACCGCGAACCGCGAACCGCGAACCGCGAACCGCGAACCGCGAACTGGGCGCTGGGCGCAGGGTGAGCGGCCGCGCGTAGCCGGAGGCCCGTGTGGGCGGTAGCCCCGAGCCGCTGCGGGCCCTGGTCGGGGCCGACGCCGGGCGCTGGTCGACGTTCCAGGGCAGCAGGACCCTGGTGGTGGCCGCGCGCACGGTCACCTCGACGGTACGGATCCTGGAGTGCCTGCCCGCGCTGCTGCGCGGCGACGCCCGGGTGACCGTCGTCTTCGCCCACGACCCGACGTCGGCGTTCAGCGAGGGCGTCGTCGACGTGCTGCACGACGCCGGCTGCCGGGTCCTGCCCTGGGACCGGCTCGGGGACATCGCGCCGGACCTGGTGCTCTCCGCCAGCGAGAACATCGACGTGCCGGACGGCGACTACCCCGTCCTCGTCCTGCCGCACGGCGTCGGCTTCCAGAAGCTCGTCCCCGACTCCCGCGCACCGCGCAGGCGGCTCTCCGGAGCCGTGCCGGACGCGCTCCTGGACACCGGCCGCGCCTGGCTCGCCACCTCGCACCCCGACCAGGAGCGGCAGTTGCTCGCCGCCCACCCCAAGGCGGCCGGGCGCACCCTGCTCGTCGGCGACCCCTGCTTCGACGAACTCCTTGCGAGCCGGGAGCACGCCGACGCCTACAGAACCGCCCTCGGCGTGGCCGCAGGGCAGCGGCTCGTCCTCGTCAGCTCCACCTGGGGCCCGACGTCCCTGCTCGGCCGCGCGCCGGAGCTGCCCGCGCGGCTGCTCGCCGCGCTGCCCTGCGACGCGTACCGGGTGGCCGCCGTCCTGCACCCCAACGTGTGGTCCGCGCACGGGCCCTGGCAGATCCGCACCGTGCAGGCCGCCGCGCTCGACGCCGGGCTTCTGCTGGTGCCGCCGGTGCACGCCTGGCGGTCCGCGCTCGTCGCCGCCGACGCCGTGGTCGGCGACCACGGTTCGGTGACCCTGTACGGCGCGGCCCTCGGCAAGCCCGTGCTGCTCGGCGCGTACGGCAGCGACGCGGTGCCCGGCACGGCCGTGGCCCACCTCGCCCGCACCGCGCCCCGGCTCGACCTCGAAGACGACGTGCACGCGCAGGTCGCGGCGGCGCTGCGCGAGCCCTCGGGGCCGGCTCCTGCCGAGGTGGCCCGGCTGGCGTTCGCCGAGCCCGGCGTGGCGCTGCCCCGTCTGCGCGCCGCCCTCTACCGGCTGCTCGGGCTGCCCGAACCGGCGGGCGACGTACCGTCCGCGCTGGTCCTGCCGCCCCCTCGGGCGGAGTCGAGGGACGTCACGTCGTGGGCGGTGACCACGTCCCTCACGGAGGGCGCCCGCCCGGTCGTCGACGTGCGGCGCCGGCCCGCCGCCGTGTCCCGCGCGGACGGGGACACGGCTCGTACGTACACCCACCTCGCCTGCGCCGAGGCCGAGCGGGACCGCCGCCTCACCGAGAGCGCGTCGGTCCTGACCGCCGCGCGGCCCGCGCCGTCGGCCGCGGCGGCGCGGACGTGGGCCGAGGACACGCTGGACCGCTTCCCCGGCGCCCTGCTCGCCGCGTCGGCCGTGGCGGGCGGCGGCGAGGTCGTGGTGGGCCTGCGCGACGGCCGGGCCGTCGTGGCGGACGCCGGCGAGGGCACCGCGCCGGGGCTCGTGGCGGCCGTCGTGTACACGTGCCTGCGGGCCGGCCTTCCGCTGGAGGCCGCGGTCACGCTGCGCGTGGGCGGGCTGCCCGAGCGGCGCGTGAGCGTGCGGCGCGCCTAGGCCCGTGCCCTCAGGCCGGCGGGCCCAGCTCCGCGAGCCGGGCGCGCACCGCGTCCGCGCGGGGGCTGCCGTAGGCCTCGTACACCTCAAGTGCCCTGTTCAGCAGGGGTCGTACGGCCTCCGGGCCGCTGCCCGAACGGCTGAAGACGCCGGCCAGGGCGGCCCGGGCATCGGCTTCGTAGCTGTATGCCTCCGTGGCGTGCAGGGCCTCGGCCGCCGTGGTGAGAGCGCGTACGGCGTCGTCGGTCTCGCCCAGGTGGTCGTGGGCGAGGCCGAGGGCGAGGGTGGCGCGGGCCGCCATGCGGTGGTCGGCGCGGGCGGTCAGGCGGGCGTGGGCGTCGCGGAGGGTGGCGAGGGCCGCGCGCGGCTGCCCGGCCGCGTCCTCGGCGCGGCCGAGGAAGTACGCGGCGATGGCGGCGCCGCGCTCCTCCCCCGCCGCCGTGTTGAGCGCGAGGGACTCCCGGTAGGCGGCCATGGCCGCGTCCATGTCGTCCACGGCGTCGTGTTCGAGGCAGCGGCCGAGGAATTCCTGGACGGACGCGCGCAGGACGATGTGGCCCGAGACCTCGGCGCAGGCGACGGCCGCGTCCAGCTCGGCGCGGGCCTCGTCGCGTGCGCCGAGGTCGAGCAGCGGGCGCGAGCGCAGGCTGCGCAGACGGGCCTCGGCCGCGGGGTCGAAGGACACGGCGGCGGCCGCGGCGCCGAGCGCGAGGGACTCCAGCCACGGGCCGAGGTGCCGGTGGTGGAGGAACAGGACGGTGAGCGCCTCCGCCGTCTGCCAGAGCGGCACCTGGAGCGCGGCGTCGCGGGCGGCGGCGCGCAGCACCCCGAGGATGTTGGGGTACTCGGCTTCGAGCCAGGTCAGCGGGGCGGGCCCGCCGGGGGCGGCGAACGGGTCGGGGACGTCGCGCAGCACGTCGGCCAGGTCTGCGATCCGCAGCCGGTCCCGCCGCACGGCGCGGTCGGCGAGGGCGGTGAGCCGGAGGTAGTGCTCCAGGAGGCGGGCCAGCGCGGCGGGTGCGCTCGTGGCCGGGTCCTCCCGCTCGGCGCGCTCGCGGGCGTGCAGGCGGACGAGGTCGTGGACGCGGTGGCGGCCGCCGTCGGTGGCCTCCAGGAGGCTCAGCGCCTCCAGTTCGCGCAGCTGCTCGCGGGCCCGCGCGAGGTCCACCCCGGCGGCCGCCGCGACGGCCCGCTCGTCGAGGGTGGCGAGGGGCAGGGTGCCGACGAGCCGGTAGAGCCGGGCCGTCGCGGGCGGCAGCGCGCCGTAGGCGAGGTCGAGGGCCGCGGTCATGGAACGGCTCCTTCCCACGGACAGGCCCGAGAGGCGGTGGGTGGCGTCGGCGAGTTCACCGGCGAGGCGGGCCAGGGTGAGGCTGCGGGCCGTCCGCAGGCGCCCGGCGACGATGTCGAGGGCGAGCGGGAGGCGCCCGCACAGCTCGACCACGCGGGCGGCGGCCGCGGGATCGGCGGCCACGGCCCCGGCGCACCGGTCCGCGAGCAGCCGCAGCGCGCTGGCCTCGTCCAGCGGGTCGACGTACACCAGCTGGGCGTCGACGGACAGTTCACCCAGCTCGCCGCTTTCGCCGCCGAAGGTGACGAGGACGACGCTGCCGGGCCCGCGGGGCAGCAGGGCGCGCACCTGCGCGGCGCGGCTGACGTTCTCCAGGACGACGAGCAGCGGCTGTTCGGCCGTGCGGGACCGGAAGCGGGCGGCGCGCTCGTGGAGGGTGTCGGGGATGAGGGGCTCGTCGACGCCGAGGGACCGCAGGAACTGCCGGGCCGCCTCGGAGACGTCGGCGCCCTCCCGCCCGTCGCGCAGGGCGGCGAAGTCGTGGTAGAGCTGCCCGCCCCTGAACCAGGCGCGCCTCCGCTCCGCCCAGCGTCGGATCACCGCTGTGGTGCCGACGCCGGGCAGCCCCTGGAGGACCGCGACGCCCACGGGGACGTCCTGGCCGGGCTCCGCGAGGGCGTCGAGGCGCGCGAGGACGTCGACCTGGTTGAAGAACCGTGCGCTGAGGGGCGGCACTTCGTATGGCGTGACGTACGGGCATGCGGGGGACGGCAGCACGTTGAACGTCACGTCGCCCGCGACGTGACCGGCCTGGACGCTGTGGCCGTGCACGGTCCCCGACAGGTCGTTGTGCCCGCCGCGGGCCGCTTCCTGTCCCAACTCGTCCTCCACAGGGCTCCTTTGCCGTCGCGACACCTCACCGTATGCCGTGCGGCCACCGCGCCGCACCGGGCCCGGCGTGGAGGTGGGGGGCGACGGGGCGTGCGGCCCCGGCTCGTGGTGACGCGACGGGCGGCCGTCGCGGGCGTCAGGGCGGGCGTGTGGGGGGCGGCGCGGTGGCGTGGCAGGGCGGCGGCCCGCGGCAGGGTGGTCGTCAGCGCGACGGCCGTGCCTGCTCCATTCCGCCGCCCTTTCCCCGCTTCACCGTGGCCGAGCGCGTTACCGTTCCAGCGTTGTACCCGCCCGCGCCTGATCGAGTAACCAGGCGATCCGAACGGCACAGCAAATCAAGCCAGTACCCGCGGCCCGGAGGACAAGCTCCTCGCCGCGCGCCCTGGCTCTCCCTTCGGCATCGAGCTGCGTCGGCCCGCGATAGCCTCGTGATCATGTTTGTCATGGAACTCACCTACACCGCCCCGCTCGACCGCGTCGACGCCCTGCTCGCCGAGCACGTCGCCTGGCTCGACGCGCAGTACGCCGCCGGGGTGTTCCTCGCGTCGGGGCGGAAGAACCCGCGGGACGGCGGGGTGATCCTCGCCGTGGGGGACAGCCGCGCTCGGATCGAGGCGATCGCGGCCCTGGACCCGTTCGTCACCGGTGGGGTGTGCGAGTACCGGATCACCGAGTTCCGCGCCACGAAGACCGCGCCCGCCCTGTCGGACTACCGGCAGGAACTGCCCGCCTAGCGGCGTTCGAGGCGCGCCACGCGCCCCTTCTCGCCCGCCGCCCAGCAGCCCAGGTCCCGCGTGCAGTCCACGGTGTCGTACGAGCCCCCGTCGACCGTGCGCCAGGAGCGCCCCGCGTCCGTCGTGAGGTCGGTGCCGGTGGGCCCGACGGCGAGGGCCGTGGTGCGGCTGTGCGGGAGCCAGGCGACGCCCGAGCGGTAGGCGGGCACGGGGCGCACGGCGGGCCGCCAGGTGCGGCCGCCGTCGCGGGTCACGGCGGCGGCCCGGGGCGACGGCTCACCCGCGCGGTAGTCGCCGCCGACGGCGAGTCCGTGCGTACGGTCGCGGAAGGCGAGGCCGAAGACCCCGCGCGCCGGGTCCCCCGCCGGCAGGGGCGCGTCGGTGGCCTTCCAGGTCAGACCCCGGTCGGCCGAGTGCAGGATCCGGGCGCGGGCCGCGCCGCCCGTGGCCAGCCACACGTCGCGCGGGCCCGCGCTCACCAGGCACTGGCCGCTCGCGGCGAAGGCGCTCTCGCCGGTCTGGGCGGCGGGCATGCCCTTGTCCGGCAGCACCTTCCAGGAGCGGCCGCCGTCCGCGGTGGACAGGATGCGGTACTTGCCGTCCACCGGGTCGCTCAGGGCGAGCCCGTTGCGGCGGTCGAAGAAGGTCACGCAGTCGTAGAACGCCTTGGGGTCCGCGTTGCGGAAGGACTCCGTCCAGGTCTTGCCGCCGTCGGCGGTGCGGTAGAGCCGCGACGCCTCGCCCTCGCCGATCGCGAGCACCACGGCCCGGCGCCCGTCGAACGCCTCGACGTCACGGAACTCCAGGCCCGCCGCGCCGGGCGGCGACACGTCCCGCCAGTGCGCGCCGCCGTCCGCGGTCCGCAGGACGGTGCCCTTCGAACCGGCCACCCAGGCGGTGTTCCGGCTGACGGCGGCGAGGCCCCGGAAGCGGGCGTCGGTTCCGGTGGGCTTGAGCTTCCAGGCCGGGGAGCGGTCGTGAGCGGGCGCCCCACCTGCCCCGTCCACCGCTCCGGCCGCTCCGGGGGCCACGAGCGACGTCGCCGCCAGCGCCACCGCCCCGAGCGTCACTCCCAGACCGCCCGCCCCACGCCGCGCCAAACGTCCCGTACGCACCACACGCCCCCTGAAGTCCGCATGCCTCGGCTGCCCCGTGCCCCTCTTGGCGGGCGAAGCTAGCCCACGGCGCGGGTGGCGTCCAGATGGCCGAACCGGGGCACTCGGGCGGCCGACGCCAGGAACCGCGCCCCGGTTCTCGCTGTCGCGGTGACAGAGGTCACTCGGTCCGACCGGGCCTCGCATGCACGGATCTGCCGATTCCCACGTCTATTCAAGTGCCCGACCACCGTCGTGCACACCCAGGTCGTCCAGTCGCCAGAGTCAAGGGAGCAGGCCTTGTCCACTGTCATCGAGCAAGCCGTCGAGGCCCGCCTGGTCGCCGCCGCGCCCCGGATGCCGACCATCCCGGCCACGCTCCACTACGACCAGCGGGACCCCTTCGCGGTGCGCATGAGCTTCCCCGCCCCCGCGACCCTGGAGGGCGTCGAGGTGCACTGGACGTTCGCCCGCGAGCTGCTCACCCAGGGCGTGGAGAACGCGGTGGGCGACGGCGACGTCCGGGTGCGGCCGTACGGCTACGAGCGCACGGTCCTGGAGTTCCACGCCCCCGAGGGCACCGCCATCGTGCACGTCCGCGCGGGTGAGCTGCGCCGGTTCCTGCACCGCACGATGGCCCTCGTCCCTGTGGGCCAGGAGCACCGGCACGTGGACCTGGACCAGGACCTGGCCGACCTGATGCGCGACGCCTGCTGAGGCGCGGGCGCACCCGCGTCCGCACCCGCGCCCGGTCAGCGGTCAGCCGTCAGCCGTCAGCCGCCGAACAGCCCGTTCAGCTCACCGAAGTCCAGGCCGCCCTCCAGTGATCCGTACGTCCCCTCGGTGAGCAGTTCCCGCGCCGCCGCGCGCACCAGCGCGTGTGCCGCCTGCGCGATGCCCGAGCCGACGCTGATCCGCGCCACGCCGAGCGCGGCGAGCCGCGCCACCGGCGGCGCCCCCGGCCCCGCCATCACGTTCACCGGCCCTTCGACCTTCGCGACCAGGGCCCCGACCGTCTCCGGGTCGACGGGACCCGGCACGAAGACACCGTCGGCCCCGGCGTCGAGGAACGCGGCGGCCCGCTCCAGGGTCAGCGCGAGCCGTTCCCCCGCCGACTCACCCACGCCGCGCAGACAGGTGTCGATCCGCGCGTTCACGAACAGGGGCACGCCCGCCGCGTCGGCGGCGCCGCGCGCGGCCGCGATCCGTGCCGCCTGCTCGGCGACCGGCCGCAGCGGCTCGCCCCCGCCGTGCGGGGCGTCCTCGATGTTCACGCCCACCGCGCCCGCGGCGAGGACGGCCCGGACGGTGTCGGCGACTCCCGCGGCGTCCTCGGCGTAGCCGCTCTCGATGTCGGCGGTCACGGGCACGGAGACCGCGTCCACGATCCGGGCCAGGGCGCCGAGCGCCTGGTCGCGGGTGAGCCGGTCCCCGTCACCGGCGCCGAGCGCCCAGGCGAGCCCGGCGCTGGTGGTGGCGACGGCGGCGGCTCCCGCCGTCTCGACGAGCCGGGCGCTCGCGGCGTCCCAGGCGTTGGGCAGGACCAGCGGGGAGCCGGGGACGTGCAGCTCACGGAAGGCGGTCGCGGTCTCGTTCACGTGCGTCATGCGCAGCACTCAACCAGCCCGCGCCGCACCGGGTCTGGCAGGAATCCGACACGGTCGTCGGCGGGGGCCGGCGCCGCCCGGGCGGGGGCCGGCGCCCACTCCGGCGCCCACGCCGTCGCGCCGCCCACGCCGGAGCGCGGCGATAAATGCGTTGACACGCCTTCCGGCCCCTTCCTACCGTGTACCACGCTTCTGTTGCCGCCGATTGGAGAAGGACGTTGCTCGTCTGAGGTCTTGAGACACCGCGTCACACAGCTATCGACCGCTGTGTGCGTCGCGTGCGACCTCGGCGTACGAGCCGTCCCGCCCCGGCACAGGGCCCTCCTTCCGTGTCCGGCCCCTCAGGCCCGCCACGCCCGGCCCCCCGCGGTGTCTCACACGCGTTGCCCCCATCACCCCACCGAGCAACCGCGAGGCCGTATGTCCACCGCCCCCACCTCATCCATCACCTGTACGTCGCTGTCCTTCACCTGGCCCGACGGCACCCCCGTCCTCGACGGCCTCCAGGCCTCGTTCGGCCCCGGCAGGACCGGCCTCATCGGCCGCAACGGCTCGGGCAAGTCCACGCTCCTGAAGCTCGTCGCGGGTGAGCTGACCCCGGCCGCGGGCACGGTGCGCACCGCCGACGACGTCGGCTACCTGCCGCAGAACGTCACCCTCGACACCGCGCTGCGCGTCGACGAGGTCCTCGGCATCGCCGGGACGCGCGCCGCCCTGCACGCCATCGAGGCGGGCGACGCGCGCGAGGAGCACTTCACCGCCGTCGGCGACGCCTGGGACGTCGAGGAGCGCGCCGCGGCGACGCTCGACCAGCTCGGGCTCGGCCACATCGGCCTCGACCGCACCACGGGCGAGGTGTCCGGCGGCGAGTCGGTCCTGCTCCGCCTGGCCGCGCTGCTGCTGCGCGCTCCCGGCGTCCTGCTGCTCGACGAGCCCACCAACAACCTCGACCTGCACGCCAGGCGCCGCCTCTACGCGGCCGTCGACGCCTGGTCCGGCGTCCTCGTGGTGGTCAGCCACGACCGCGAACTCCTGGAGCGGGTCGACCAGATCGCGGACCTCCGCGACGGCGAGATCGCCTGGTACGGGGGAAACCTCACCGCGTACGAGGAGGCGCTGGCCGTCGAGCAGGAGGCGGCGGAGCGCATGGTGCGCGTCGCCGAGGCCGACCTGCGCAGGCAGAAGCGCGAACTGGCCGACGCACAGGTCAAGTTGGCCCGGCGCAAGCGCTACGGGCAGAAGATGTGGGACCAGAAGCGGGAGCCGAAGGTCGTCATGGGCAACCGCAAGCGGGCCGCCCAGGAGTCCGCGGGCAAGCACCGCGTCCTGCACGAGGAGAAGCTCGCCGAGGCCAAGGAACGCCTCGACGACGCGGTGGAGGCCGTGCGGGACGACGACGACATCCGCGTCGACCTGCCCCACACGGCCGTGCCACCGGGCCGCACCGTCCTCACCCTGAGCAATCTGACACTGCGGTACGGGGCCCGCGTACGGGGCGAGTTCGAGCTGCGGGGGCCGGAGCGGATCGCCCTGGTGGGCCGCAACGGCGCGGGCAAGACCACGCTCCTGCGGACCATCAGTGGCGACCTCGCGCCGGTCGGCGGCGAGGTGCTCGCCCATGTGCCGCTGCGCTTCCTGCCGCAGCGCCTCGACGTGCTCGACGACGACCTGACCGTCGCCGAGAACGTGGCACGGCAGGCCCCGGACGCGACCAGGAACCGGGTGCGGGCGCGCCTCGCCCGCTTCCTGTTCCGGGGCGCCAAGGCCGACCAGCAGGCAGGCACCCTGTCCGGCGGCGAGCGGTTCCGCGCGGCCCTCGCGGCGCTCATGCTGGCCGAGCCCGCGCCCCAGCTGCTCCTGCTCGACGAGCCGACGAACAACCTCGACATGGCGAGCGTACGACAGCTGTCCACGGCCCTGGAGTCGTACGAGGGCGCGCTGATCGTGGCCAGCCACGACCTGCCGTTCCTGGAGTCGATCGGCATCACGCGCTGGCTGCTGCTCGACGGCGAGATCAAGGAGATCACCGGCCGTCATCGGGAGACCATGGAAAACCGGACAGAGGCTGTCGGGTATACCGCATAGCTTCGGCGGCATGCACGCAGCAACCGCCCATGACCACATCACCATCACCGGAGCCCGCGAGAACAATCTGCGGGAGGTGAGCCTGCGCGTCCCCAAGGGCAGGCTCACCGTCTTCACCGGCGTCTCAGGGTCGGGGAAGTCGTCGGTCGTCTTCGACACCATCGCCGTGGAGTCGCAGCGCCAGCTCAACGAGACCTTCACCTGGTTCGTCCGCAACCGCCTGCCGAAGTACGAGCGGCCGCACGCGGACACCATCGAGGACCTGGCGCCCGCGATCGTCGTCGACCAGAAGCCGATCGGCGGCCACTCCCGGTCCACCGTCGGCACGATGACGGACATCTACTCGGTGATCCGGGTCCTGTTCTCGCGCCACGGAACGCCGAGCGCGGGCCCGGCCACCGCGTACTCCTTCAACGACCCGAGCGGCATGTGCCCCGAGTGCGCCGGCCTCGGCCGCACCGTGCGGCCCGACTACGACCGCATCCTGGACCCCGCCAAGTCCCTGGCGGACGGCGCGATCCTGTTCCCGCCGTTCGCCGCGGGGACCTGGCAGGGCCAGACGTACACCCACTCCCCCGACCTCGACCCGCACAAGCCGGTCGGCGACTTCACCGCCGAGGAGCGGCACTTCCTGCTGCGCGGGCACCCCGACAGCAGGAAGGTCAACGTCGACAACACCGGTGGCGCGCGTGACATCGACTTCGAGGGCCTCGCGGACCGGTTCGAGCGCCTCTACCTCCACCGGGATTTGTCGGCGCTCTCCCAGAAGACCCGCGACCTGGTGCAGGCCCATCTCGTCGAGGGCCGCTGCCCCGCCTGCGCGGGCGCGCGGCTGAACCCGGCGGCCCTCGCCAGCCGCGTCAACGGCCTGAACATCGCCGACTGCGCCCGGATGGAGGTCACCGACCTCATCGCGGAGCTGGGCCGCGTCGACGACCCGGTCGCGGGTCCCGTCGCGCGGGCCGCCGTCGCCGCGCTCGAACGCGTCGAGGCCATCGGCCTGGGCTACCTCAGTCTCGACCGCGAGACCGCCACGCTCTCCGGCGGCGAGGGCCAGCGCCTGAAGATGGTCCGGCACCTGGGCTCCAGCCTCACCGGGATGACGTACATCTTCGACGAGCCGAGCGTCGGCCTGCATCCGCGGGACGTGGGGCGCCTGGGCGATCTGCTCCTTCGTCTGCGCGACAAGGGCAACACCGTCCTCGTCGTCGAGCACGACCCGGACGTCATCGCGGTCGCCGACCACGTCGTCGACATGGGCCCGGCCGCGGGCGCCCACGGCGGTCTGGTCGTCTTCGAGGGCACCCCGGACGAACTGCGCGCCGCCGACACGCTCACCGGCCGCTCCCTGCGGCGCGCCTCGGGCGTGAAGGAGCATCCGCGCGAGCCCGTCGGCGGCGTCTGGATCAAGGGCGCCGACCTGCACAACCTCAAAAACGTGAGCGTACGCGTGCCCACCGGCGTGCTCACCGCGGTCACCGGCGTCGCGGGCTCGGGCAAGAGCACGCTCGTGTCCGGCGCGTTCACCGCGCAGCACCCGGACGCCGTGGTCGTCGACCAGTCCGCCATCGGCATCTCGGCCCGCTCGACCCCGGCGACCTACCTGGGCGTCATGGACCGCGTACGGGCCCTGTTCGCGCGGCACACGGGCGCGGAGGCGGGCCTGTTCAGCTTCAACTCCAGCGGCGCGTGCGAGCGGTGCCAGGGCCGGGGGATCATCTACAGCGACCTGGCGTTCATGGACCCGGTGACGACGACCTGCGAGGCCTGCGAAGGGCGGCGGTTCAAGCGGGAGGTCCTCGGCCTGACCGTGGGCGGCCGCTCGATCGTGGACGTCCTGGACATGACCACCGAGCAGGCCCTCGCGTTCCTCGCGGACTTCCCCGAGGAGGCGGTGCGCCGCCGCCTCGGCGCCCTGCGGGACGTCGGGCTCACCTACCTCACGCTCGGGCAGCCGCTGAGCACCCTCTCCGGCGGCGAGCGCCAGCGCATCAAGCTCGCCACCCAGCTGCACCGGACCGGGACGACGTACGTCCTGGACGAGCCGACGACCGGCCTGCACATGGCGGACGTCGACGGGCTCCTCGCCCTGCTCGACCGGCTCGTCGACGCCGGGAACACCGTCCTGGTCGTCGAGCACAACCTGGACGTCGTCAAGCACGCGGACTGGGTCATCGACCTCGGCCCCGACGGCGGCAAGCACGGCGGCCGCGTCGTCTTCGAGGGGACACCGCGCGAACTGCTCTCCGCCGAGGGCTCGTTCACGGCGGAACACCTGCGGCGGTCGGTGGCCGCGTAGGCGTCCACCGCGGCCCGGCGGGCGCCGGGCCGCGGCGCGGGCTCACCTGCCGGGGTAGATGGCCAGGTCCGTGATGTTCACGGGGAACCGGCCGATGACCGTGGTCTCGCCGGTGAACAAGTTGACGTCGTAGAGGCTGGAGTTGCCCGTTCCGGACGCGGGGCCGAGGATCGCGAAGCCCGTGTTCGAGACGGTCTTGCCGCCCGAGAGGGTGCTGTAGACGTCGAGGCCCGCGTTGGGCCCCGCGTCGACCCCCAGGGAACCGATCGTCGACAGGGTGCCGTTGTTGGCCGGGGCCTGGACGACCAGCTGGTCGGCCTTGGTGTCGATGTCGAACAGGAGGGTTCCGGTGGCCCCGTTCAGGTCGTTGTTCGTGTAGCCGGCCGCGCTGACGCCGCGTGTCCACCCGGGTACGGGCGGTGTGGTGAGGACGCCGTCCTCGACCGTGGTGTGGTCGTTCAGGTTGTGCCGCAGGTTCTGGCCGTTGTCGCTGATCACGCGGAGCCGGTCGGCCGCCGGGTTGAAGTCGACGCCGAAGTTGGCGCCGTACAGGTCGAACTGGAGCCGGGAGACCTTGGTGGCGGTCGGCTCCGGGACCTCGGGCGGCCACTTGAACGTGTAGATCCCGCCCTTGTCGCCGACCCCGTACAACTTGCCGTCCTGGACGCGGAAGTCGATGCCGACCACCTTCTGGTCGCCCTGGAGGCCGGCGATCTCCCGTACCCAGTCCAGTTGCCGCGGATTGTCGGTCTTGAACGCGGCCATCAGGACACCGTCGCCGCTGATCCCGAACGCCTGCACGCTGGGGGTGACGGCGGGCGCCGCCGAACCGGTGCCGGGGGCGCCCATCACGAGCGCGGTCGACGCGGTGAGGAGTGCGACCGCCGCCGCACATCTCCTTCTGCTTCTGCTGCGCATTCTGCTTCGTATCTTCATCAGTGGTTCCCTCCCGTTGTTCCTCGAATACGTCATGGGGCACATGCCGGTTGTTCCGATCGCCACGGTGTTCCCCCACGGGCGGGTGCGCGGTTCCCATTAAGCCCAGGTCACCTGGGGCCGACAAGCGCATCCAGGGACTGGGGCGCCCCGTTCGCGGAACTTTGCGCACGGTGACAAACGGCCGCCCCCCTCCTCGGCCAAAATGTGTGCGAGGTGTGAACGCCGACCGGTTTCCCCCTGTCGGGCCCTTCGCGCGCGGTGGGATGCTCGCGGCCATGGGGAGCCTCTTCGCCGAGCTGGCCCGGCGAGCGGCGCACAGCGCGCGCCGGGAGGTAGAGACGTACACGCGCGAGATCCCGGAGTTCGCCTGCCTGGACGCCGACTCCCGCGCGCGGGCCGAGACGCTGGAGTACGCGGTGTGGCTGCGCCGCCGCACGCTCGAACTGTCGCCGGACAACACCGCGTTGACAGCGAGCGACCTGGCCGCCATCGCCTCGATGGGCGAGGTGCGGGGCGGCTCCGGCATGTCCCTGGAGTCGCGGCAGCAGGTCCTGCGCCTGCACACCGCGCTGATGCTGCGCGAGATCAACGAGGCCGTCGACGCCCAGCGCGGCGGCGGCGCCCAGGAACTCCTGCGGATGATGAGCTGGTTCGCCCCGCAGGGCGAGCGCGGCATCGCCGCCTACTGCCAGGGCTTCGTGACCGCCCTGAGCCGCCGTCTGCCGTACGTCGAGCAGGTCGCCCTGCTCGCCAGGGCGCTCCTCGCCGACGACCCCATGGCGGCGGAGCTGGCCTCGGCCGTGGACATGGAACTGCCCGGGTCCTTCGCGGTGACGGTGATCCGGGTGCCGGACGGGGCCGGCGGCCGTGGCGGCCCCGAGCGCGAGGTCGAGGCGCTGGTGAGGGCCCATCGGGTGCCGATGGTGTGGTGCCCGGTGGGGGGTGGGGGTGGGGAGCTGATCGCTCTGGTGCCGGAGGTGGGGGCCGGGGCGGGGGCGGGGCCCGGGCCGGGGACGCGATCACGGACCGCCGCGGGCGGCGGGGGCGGCTCGGGGCCTGGGCCGGATCCCGTGTCTGCCCTTGGTGCCAGGCCTGGGCCTGATCCCGACTCTGCCGCTGGCACCGGTCCTGAGCCTGATCCCGACTCTGCCCCTGGTGCCGGTCCTGGGCCGAATCCCGACTCCGCCCCTGGTGCCGGTCCTGGGCCCGGCTCCGCGTCCGCTGGGCCTGGCTCGGCCCTCGCAACCGGTCCTCGCGCCGGCTCCGTCCCTGACCCAGGGCCCGGCTCTGCGGACAGGGGGGCTGGCGCCGCCCTCGTCACCGGTCCTCGTTCCGGTTCCGCCGCTGGTGGGCCTGGCTCCGCCCCCGTCAACGGTCCGCGCTCCGGCTCCGCCCCCGGGCCGGGTCTTGGCTCTGCGGCCGGTGGGTCTGGCTCCGCCCCCGGACCGGGTCCCGGTTCTGCGGTCGGCGGGTCCGGTTCCGCCCCCGGGCCGGGTCCCGGTTCTGCGGTCGGCGGGTCCGGTTCCGCCCCCAGGTCAGGCCCCAGCTCTGCGGACAGGGGGGCTGGCGCCGCCCTCGTAACCGGTCCTCGTCCCGATTCCGCCGCCGGTGGGCCTGACTCCGCGCCCGTCAACGGTCCTCGCGCCAGCTCCGACCCCGGACCGGGCCCAGGTTCTGCGGTCGGCGGGTCCGGTTCCGCCCCCGGGCCGGGTCCCGCCGTCGCGCCCGGTCTCGTCTTCGACCCCGTGCCCGACCTCGCCCTCGAGCTGGTGCGGGACTTCGCCGGAGCCATCGGGCGCCCCTGCGCCGCCGGCTCCGCCACCGCGCCGCTCGCGGAGCTGGCCGACGCCCTGGAGCGGGCCCGGCGCATCAGCCGGACGACCCCGTTGCGGCGCGCGCCCGCCCGGCTGCGGCCGCACACCGTGGCGGACGTCTTCGTCGAACTCGCCGTCGCCGACGTGTCGTTCGTCGACTCCTGGCTCGCTACAGTGGCCCGGCACCTCGAACCCGGACCGGACCTCGTGGTCACCCTCGACACGTACTACCACCACGACATGGACCGGGCCGCCACGGCGGCCGCCCTCAACGTCCACCCCCGCACCCTGGACTACCGACTGCGCCGGGTACGGGAGCTGACCGGCCTCGCGCCGGGTTCGACGCGGGGCGTACGCGTCCTCAGCGCGGCCGTCACCCGGCGCCTGGCAGTGCGCTGAGACCACCGTCACTCTTTACTGCGGGCTTAACCTACGGGAACGTAACCTACGATGCCGTAGGTAACCCCGCTCGCGGCACCCCATGCCGCCCCCTTCCCGTCCCCATCCCCCTCCCCCCTGGAGCACCCGTGACGCTTACCTCTCCGCACCTCGGCAGCCCGGACACCTGGACCGACGCCCGGTTGCTGTTCGCGCTGGAGGAAGTGGTCGAGCAGGAGCTGAACCGCCATCTGAAGGTCGCCAAGGACTGGATGCCGCACGAGTACGTACCGTTCTCCGACGCGCGCAACTTCCCCGGCCAGTTCGAGGACGGCGAGGCCTGGCAGCTGGAGCAGTCGCCCGTCACCGACGTCGGCCGCATCGCCCTCGTCGTCAACCTCCTCACCGAGGACAACCTCCCGAGCTACCACCACGAGATCGCATCGCTCTTCGGCCGCGACGGGGCCTGGGGCACGTGGGTGCACCGCTGGACGGCCGAGGAGGGCCGCCACGGCATCGTGATGCGGGACTATCTGCTCGCCTCCCGCGCGGTGGACCCCGACCAGCTGGAACAATTCCGCATGTCACACATGAGCGAGGGGTTCGAGTCGGACAACCGGCACTCGATGCTTCACTCGGTCGCGTACGTCGCCTTCCAGGAGCTGGCCACCCGGATCTCCCACCGCAACACCGGGCACCAGTCGGGCGACCCGGTCTGCGACCGGATGCTGGCCCGCATCGCCACCGACGAGAACCTCCACATGGTCTTCTACCGCAATCTCCTCAAGGCCGCCTTCGAGCTGGCGCCCGACGCGACGATGATGGCGGTACGGGACGTGGTCGTCGGCTTCCGCATGCCCGGGCACGGTATTCCCGGCTTCGAGCGGGCCGCCGCGAAGATGGCCATCGGCGGGGTGTACAACCTCCGCATCCACCACGACGACGTGCTCCAGCCCGTCCTCCGCTTCCTCAAGATCATGAGCATTCCCGGGCTCGGCCCCGAGGGGACCCAGGCCCAGGAGGAGCTGGGCCTCTTCCTCGACGGGCTCGACGGCGAGGCGCGGCGCTTCGACGAGCGGCTGGCGGCGCGGCGGGCTCGCATCGCAGCCAGGGCCTGAGGCCGGCCCGGCGAACAGGTCTGCCCCCCGCCCACCCGCCCTCGGCTTCGCGGGGCTCGGCCCCGGGGCTCCGCGCGGCCGCTGAGCCCCGGGGCGTGGACGACTGGGCGGCTGCCCTGACGGGTCTCCTCCCACCCTCCCACCCGAAACTCCCCAGCCTTGCCGGGTTCGCCCCGACGCTCCGCGCTGCGGGTGGTGCTGTCCGTGTGCTCGGGTGTGGGCGGGCCGGGTCCATTCCGGCTGCGCGGTCAAGCCCCGGTGGCTCACGGCAACGTCACCGTCAATGCCGCGTCCCGCGTGTCGGGGAGGGCGTGGTGGCGCAGCGTGGTGAGGAGGGTTCGCCAGGGTGGGGGCCAGCCGGTGCGGGAGCCGAGGGTCTGGGTGAGGGAGACGGCGAAGAGGGGGCGGGCGGGGCCGGGGCCCGCGGCCAGGGTCCGGGCCACCGGCAGGAGGGCCGCCCCTGCGAGGGAGGCGTCCGCCCCGGCCAGGCGCTCGGCCAGAGCCCGCGCGGTCGCCCCGGCCAGCACCGGCCGCCCCTCATGCAGCTCCGCGACCCGCTCCAGCTCCCGCCCCACCCCCACCCCGCCCACGTCCAGTCCGGCCACCAGCAACCGCACAGCCAACGGCACGAAATCGTCGTAGGAGGCAAGGAGTTCACCCGCGCGCCGGGCCACCGCCCGCCCCGCGCCCCCCGGCGCCACCACGAGCCCCGCGACCACGTGCTCGACCCGGCGCCGAGCCGCGACCCCCGCCTCCCCGGGCACCGCCGCCAGCGAGGCGAGCGCGGCGCACAGGGCCTCGTCGCCCCCGACGACCGCCGCCGCGACCAGGCCGTCCGCGGCCGCCCGCCACACGGCCCGGCCCCGTTCCGGATCCGCGCAGGCCGCCCCGAGGACCGCCGCGGCCTCGGCCGACCACGGCGCCCACCGGGGCAGCGCCCCGAAGGCCAGGACGGCCGTCTCGGCGTCGTCGGCGGCGCTCACGTCGCGCACGAGGCGCGCGTACCGCTCCCGGTGCGCGGGCGCGACCTCCAGGGGCCGCGTCCGAAGGACGGCGTGCCGGGACCGGACCTCGCCCTCGACGGCGTCGGCGAGCAGTTCCCAGGCCGGCTCCTCGCCGAGCAGCCCGGCGCAGCAGGCCACGCACGCCGCCCGCACGTCCGGGTGGCTGCCCGGCGCCCGGTACGCCTCGCGCAGCAGGGCCGCCGCCGGCGCCGCGGGCAGGCGGGTCGCCGTGAGCCGGGCGGCCTCCTTGCGGCTGGTGACCTTCGCCCCGGGCCCGACGAGGACCGCGCGCAGCGGCCCCGCGAGGAGCGACGGCGGCGCGTACCGGGAGGCCCGGCTCGCCGCGTACACCGCGACCCGCGCCCGGTCGTCGCCCGCGTGCGCGAGCAGCGCGGGCACGGCGTCGCCGGGCCGGTCGGTGCGGGCGAGCGCGGCGAGGGCCGCCTCGGCGAGGCGTACGTCGGCGGACGTGCTCCAGTGCCGGACGACGTCCGTGCCGACGCCGGGCACGGCCGCGCAGCGGGCGAGCGCGGCGGCGCGGTCCGCGAGCGGCAGCTTCTCGTCGGCCGCGGCGGCCCCCGACTGCCGTGCCCACGCCTCCTGTTGGCGGGCCGTCCACCGGCGCAGCGCCCACGGCCCGGCGGGCAGGGTCCACGTGGACCCCGCGGCCAGGAAGCGGCCGTACGGTGGCCGCGTGCCGAGCAGCGGGTCGATCAGGTCGGTGCGGCGGTGGGTGAGGGCGGTGTGCACGGGGGCCAGGGCAGCCGCCGACGGCTCGCGGGCGAGGACCCGCGCGACGCGCTCGTCGCGGTCGACCGAGGTGGGCGCGGCCTGAAGCCACAGGCCGATCGCCGTGGCCGCCGTGGGGTTGTCGCCGTACTGGATCGCCTGCCACAGCAGGTCCTGGAGCGGGGCCATGCCCCGCGCGCGGCGTCCGACGGCGCGGGCGAGGGCGAAGGCCAGGCCGTAGTCGGCCTTCTCCGCGCCCGCCTCGATCCAGGGCCGCAGCGCCTCGTACACCGCGTGCTCCTGGCCGCGCCGCAGCAGCCGGTCGAGCCGCCCGAAGTCGGCGCGCCCGGTGCCGCCGGTGAGGCGGGTGAGGGTGCGAAGTCCCCAACTCACCAGGTCTGTACGGGCGTTGGCGGCGTGTTCGCGGAGCACGGCGAGCGCGAGGGAGCTGAGTGCGTCCCTGGTGTCGTACGAGCAGTCACGGGCGGCCACGGCGTCGGCGGAGAGCCTGTCCAGGTCCGGCACGGCGTCGGGGGTGAGCAGCGCGGGCCGCACGGCCGAGAGGGCGTACAGGGCCTCGGAGCGCACGGGGTCCCGCTCGTTGGCGAGCCGTCCGACCATGTCCCGTACGACGGCGGCGACTTCGGCCGGGTCGCGGGAGCGGGCCGCGTTGCGGACGAGGAACGGCCAGGCCTCGGCCCGGTCGTCGGCGTCGGGCCGGCGCGTGGCGGCGACGAGGCGCTCGCGGACCTCCGCGCACGGCAGGTAGGACTCGGCGGCGAGCACGGTGGTCCAGTACGCGCCGTCCGCGCGGGCCCGGGCGGCGACGCGGCGGGCCGCGTCGGCGGCGGCGTGGCGCGGCAGGGCGTCCCACAGCACGCCGTCGACGGTGGCGGGCCCCGGCCCCCGGCCCTCGACGGCGGCGGCGTACAGCGCGGGGCGCGCGGCGGGCGGGTGCGCCGCGAGCAACCGGGCGAGGGCTCCGGAGTCGTCGGCGACGGAGCGGGCATAGGCGGTCATGGCGGGGCCGCCGTGCCGGGCGAGGCGGCGCAGCACGGACGGGGTGAGCCGGCCGCTGCCGCGGAGCGTCGCCCCCCACTCGCCGGTGAGCAGCGCCAGCGTGCGGCCGGGCGCGACGGCGGCCAACGCAGGGAGATGGGGCAGGAGTTGGCGAGGGAAGGAGGTCGGCGCGTACCGCTCCAGGAGGTCGAGCACGCGCCGCGGGTCGTGTGTCGCGCCCGCCTCCAGGGCCCCCGCGCACCGCTCCCAGCAGGCGTCGCGCAGCCCCTCGGGCGCGGCGGCGAACTCGCGCGTGACGACGTCGAGCAGGACGCCGTGGTGCCGCTTGGCAAGGGCGCTCAAGGCGCGCACGGCGTACAGGACCTCGGGGAGCAGCCGGGCCACGACGTCCTCGGAGCAGCCGGGCAGCAGCCGCGCCGCCTCGGCGTCGCCCCAGTCGCGCCGGACGCCGTCGACGAGCCGGTCGGCGAGGGCGGTGCGGCGCCCGGCGGCGAGCGCGCGCAGCAGCCGGCGGCGGACCGCCTGGGGCGCGTCGGTGAGCGCGGCCTCGAAGGCGGCGTCGGGCACGCCCGCGGAGTCGGCGGCGCGCAGCGCGTGGCCGCGGACGAACGCGTCGGGGTCGGCGAGGCGGGCCGCGATCCACGCGGTGTCCCCGGTGATGGCGGCGAGCACGATCGCGACGCCGCGTTCATAGGCGCGGCCGGGCACGAACCGGCCCGTCCTCTCGGGTCCGCGCCGGGCCCGGCCCCATCTGCGGCCCGGCGCGGTCTCGCCGCCCTCCAGCGCCACCAGCCACCCCGGCACCTCGTCGCGGCGCGCTCGCGCGGCGCGGGCGAGCCGCCGCATCCGTTCCGGGTACGGCAGCGGGTCGAGGTCGGCGAGCAGGCGGGCGGCCTCGGCGGCCGGATCAGGGCGTGCCATGCGCCGATTCTGCCCGGGGCGCCCGTCCTGCCGTAGCGATTTACGGCCCGCGACGGTGGTGCCATGGTGGGCGGACAGCCCCTGAGCGACCTCGTGGGGTGCTCAGGGCGCGGTCGTCGGCCCCTGGGGGTGGAGAGGCGTGGCACAGACGCACGAGTGGATGTTCTACGAGGTCATGTGGCGCGCGTGGGCGGACCGGGCGCGGGTGCCGTATCCCGTGCCGTGGTGGGCGCAGGCCGCGTTCCGGCACTGGAGCGACGACTTCGACCGGGGTACGTACGCGTCGAAGGAGGCCGCCTTCGCCTCCAACGCCCTGTACCGCTACTGGCACATGGTGGGCGTCAAGGACCACCGCCAGGAGTCGCTGGTGGGCCAGGCGGGCGAGGTCGAGCCGGTCTACGACAAGTACTGTCTGGCCTTCTTCCTGCACGACCCGGCGGCGGGCACCGTACGTCTGCCGCAGCTCGCGGAGTGCGGCACGGTGGAGCAGCGGATCCTGGCGCCGCACCTGCCGGTGGTGGTGACGGTGTTCCGCACGGCGGACGGCGTCGAGTGCGTGCAGCGGACGTTCGCCGTCCCGGTCGGCGCGCGCGGGCGGGACCTGGCCGTGGTCCGCCTCGCGGTGGGCAGTCCGGACGGGCGGCCGCGCGAGGGCCGGCTGTGCCTGGCGGTGCTGCCCGCGGGGCCGAGCGGGTTCCAGCGGCACGACCGGCGCGGCGAGCAGCTCACCGACCGGCGCCTGACGTTCCTGCGGTACCTGCCGCACGAGGCGCGGGTGGAGACCAACGGCGGCTGGGGCCCGGTCTTCGACGTCCCGCCGGAGGACTACGGCGTGTACGGCAACCCGGACTTCACCGCCGACCCCGCGGCGTATCTGGTCCACAGCCCCTTCCACGACCTGGTCACGAGCGGCAAGCTCAACGCGGCGCTCCAGGCGCAGGACCAGGTGGCGGGGCTCTGCAGCGCGGTGTTCGCGTGGCCGTTCCGGGTCGCGGACGACGAGGTGTTCACCCTTGACGTGCGCCTCCCGGTCGACCTGTACAGCGGCGCGGACGACCTGGCGGAGCTGCGCGCGACGCCCGCCGCCGCACTCGACGAGGCGAACCGGGCGTTCTGGGCGGCGAGGCTGCTCGGCCAGGGCGTGCGGCCCGAGCTGCCGGAGCCCGTGGCGCACCTGGCCGACCGGTTCCGGCAGGCGCGGGCGCAGTTGCTCGTGCTCTCCGACCACGGGGAGATCCATCCGGGCCCGACGGTGTACGACTCGTTCTGGATCCGCGACTCGTCGGTGGAGGCCACGGCGTGCTCGCTGGTGGGCGACACCGCCCTGGCGGAGCACCAGCTGGGCACGCACTACCCGCTGCGGTTCAACCGCGGCACGGGCCGGATCGGGCCGTGCGCCGAGTACGGCTTCTACGGCGGCCCGCACGAGAAGGACGACCGCGAGTGGGACAGCAACGGCCAGGCGCTGTGGGCGATCGGCCGCTTCGACCGCACGCGGGGCCGCGACGCCGCGTTCGGCGCGAAGCTGTACGCGCCGTACGTCGTCGACGCCGCGCGCTGGCTGCGCGACAACCGGGACCCGTACGGCCTGCTGCACAGCGGCTGGAGCGCCGAGCACCTCGGCGAGCGGGACAAACCGCACTACTGGGACGATCTGTGGGGCCTGGCGGGCCTCTACGAGGCGGCCCGGCTCGCCGAACGCCTCGGCACTCCGGAGGTGGGCGAACTCTGGGCCGCCTTCGACGACTTGAAGGCCGCCACGGCGGCCTCGATCCGCTGGGTCCTCGCCGAGCAGCGGCGGCGCGGCGACTGGGAGACGTACATCCCGACCGGCCCCGGCGACGTGGGCAGGCTCGACTCGACGATGATCGGCGCGGCGGCGTACTTCCATCCGCTGCGGCTGCACATGGGCAGCAAGCTGGGCGACGACATCGACCTGGCGGCGCGCCACACGCTCGACACGATGTACGCGCACTTCGTCACCGGCGGCTTCCGGCACGAGGCGGCGTGGAACGCGTACGGGCCGTATCTGACGATGCAGCTGGCGCACGCGTATCTGCTCGCCGGGGACCCGGCGCGGACGGACGCGCTGCTCGGCTGGACCGTGGCCGCCGCCTCGCCGCGCGCGGACGGCCGGGCGGTGGCGCTCGGCGCCTGGAACGAGCAGCACGCCTTCCCCGTCGCCTCCGACTACGGCGAGGTGCCGCACCGCCCCTGGTACATGGGCGACATCCCGCACGGCTGGGCGGCGGCGGAGTATCTGCTCCTGATCCGCGACATCCTCTTCTTCGAGGCGGACGAGGACCGCGACCCCCATGTGTACGTGGCCCCGGGCGTGCGCCCGCACTGGGTGCCGGACGGCGCATCGGTGGCGGTCGGCGCGGCGCCGACGCTGTACGGCGCGCCCTTCGGCTACCGGCTCGCGCACGACGCGGGCGAGCGCACCGTGACCGTGGACGTCACCGACGCACCGCGGGGCGTGCGGTACGTCTATCCGTGCCGCTTCGGCCCGGTGCGGGCGGCGACGGCGGACGGTCGCGCGCTGCCGGTCGAAGGCGACGACGTGCGCGTGCCGGCGGGCACGGAGAGGTTCACGGTCACGTACGCCTGAGTCGCGTACGGCTCGCGGGGCGCGGCCGGGGCAGGCCGCTCAGGCGGAGCGCTCAGGCGGAGCGCTCAGGCGGAACGCGAGACCTTCTCGCGCCGCAGGCTCTGCCGTTCCTTCTCGGAGAGCCCGCCCCAGACGCCGAATCGCTCGTCGTTGTCCAGCGCGTACGCGAGGCAGGCGGAGCGCATGTCGCACAGGCGGCAGATGCGCTTCGCCTCGCGCACCGAGCTGCCGGGGTCGGGGAAGAAGAAGTCGGGTCCGGTCTGCGCGCACAGCGCCTGCTCCTGCCAGGCCAGTTCGGCTTCGGTCACCGTGGTGTCAATGTGCATGCAGTGATCGTGGACGAAAGCGCGAAACAACCGATCAACGTTCGATCAACGAGGCGTACGCGGCCCCCGGGGCAGGGGGCGACCGACCGTTCGGCATGACCACCGTACGGGCCTGCGCGGGGGCCCACCGCACCTTTCCGCGCCCCGGGCGCGTCGCGCGATCCGCCTTCGAGCCGCCCGGGGCCCCGGGCGGCGCAAGGGACCAAGGCGCGCGCCCCCGGCCCAGGGCGGGCCGGGGGCGCGTGTCCTGGGCGCTGTCTAGTCCTTCGCGTCCACGGCCGTGAGGGGCTCGGGAGCGGCGGCGGCAGGCGGCACCGGCGGCACCGCCTTCGGGCGCGGAGCACTGCCGAACCTCCGCACGAGCGGCATCTCCACCCAGGTGAACAGCGCGTACGCCACGACGAGGCTCGCCGCGAAGCAGCCGATGAGCGTCGCGAGCGCGGCGCCGTCCGACATGTCCTGCACCAGCCATCGCTGCGCCGACACCAGGAACATCACGTGCACCAGGTAGAAGCCGAATGACAGCTCGCCGAGCTTCACGATCACGCGCCCGCGCACCGCCGAGCGGGTCCCGCGCACATCGGCCGTCGCACCGGCCACGATGAGCGGCGTGACCCAGAAGGCGGCCGTGCCGCCGACGCTGTACAGGTACGGCACCTGCGCGTTGAGGAGGAACCCGCCGACCGCGAACAGCGCGGCCGGGATCAGGCCGACGCGCGGCACGGCCCCGCTGAGGACGAGGCGCGCCACCACGATGCCGAGGACGAACTCGGCCATGCGGATCACCGGGAAGAAGTAGACGAACCACAGCTGCTCGTGCGTGAGGGGCTGGCCGGGCAGCAGGGGGACACCGCCGATGACGTTCTCGGAGAACGGCACCGCGAGCCAGGGGACGGCCGCGAGCACGCCGGCCGCCACCCACAGGCCGCGCACCGAGAGGCGCCGCACCAGCGGCAGCAGCAACGGGAAGCTCAGGTAGAAGAAGACCTCGCACGACAGCGACCAGGCCACCGGGTTCATGCCGGTCAGGACCGGCAGCTCCGGCACCCAGGACTGGACGAGGAAGAGGCTGGTGAAGAACTTCTTCGCCTCGAACGGGTCGGACGCGAGCAGCATGATCGTGACGGTGGCCGCGAAGGCGACCAGGTGGTTCGGGTAGACCTTGACCATCCTGCGCCGCCAGAAGCCCGGCACCGTGTCGCGCGGCCGTGCCGACCAGGTCAGGATGAAGCCGCTCAGCACGAAGAAGAAACTCACGCTCGGCGTGCCGGCGTCCTTCACGAGGTCGGTGAGGAATTCACCGGTGTCGCCGCGCAGGAAAGTCATCCCCGACGTCGCGTGAAATGCGAAAACGGGCAGCGCCGCGATGAATCGCATCCCGCTCAGGGATGGAAGTCTGGACAGTTTTGGACGTACGGCGTCTGTGGCCATGGGAAACCCTCCGCTTGCTGCTGCCCCGTTGCGGGCACCGCGTGCCCGTGGCGGGCCCCTGGCCCGCGCGTGCCGGACCGCGAGCACACCCGCCGAGCGGGCCACCCGTGATCCTCAAGTCGTCCATAGAGGCTGACGGTTGAAGATCCTGGCCGCAAGATTTCCCGGCCCTTTCGCTGTCCCGTGTACCGCCGACAGTACGGACGGGAAAGAAAACGGAAGAAGGAAGCGCGGCACCGCCGCCCCGACACCGGAATGCGGCGGAATGCCTGACTCCGCCGCGGCCGGATCGGCGGCAGGCCCGGACCGGAAGCGACAGGCCCGGACCGGAAGAACGTCCGGCGAGCGCTCAGCGGCGCCTCTCCGCTACGCCGACTCCCGTCGCACCAGCTGTGTCGGCAGCACGAGGCTCGCCGCGTGCCCGACGTCGTCGGCGTCCCGGCGCCGTGCCCGCGTGCCCGGCGGGGCCGGATCCGGGGCGGGGCACCGGTCCTGCCCACGCAGCAACATGGCCGCCATCAGACGGCCCATCTCCTCGATGTCCTGGCGCACCGTGGTCAGCGGCGGCTCCGCCTGCTCGGCCACGGGCAGCATGTCGTCGAAGCCGACGACCGCCACGTCGTCCGGCACGCGGCGCCCGGACGCGCGCAGGACCCGCAGCGCGCCGGCGGCCGACAGGTCGTTCGCGGCGAACACGGCGTCGACGTCCGGGCACCGCTCCAGCAGGTGCCGCATGGCGCCCTCGCCGCCCGCGGGCGTGAAGTCGCCCTCGGCGACGAGCCGGGCGTCCGCGGCCGGAAGGACGTCCCGGAAGCCGTCGAGGCGGTCGGCCGCCGACGTCTGGTCGAGCGCGCCGGTGATGTGTGCGATGCGGGTGCGGCCGAGCCCGGCGAGGTGCCGCACGGCCGTGCGCGCGCCCCCGCGGTTGTCGCAGTCGACGTACCGCACGCTGTCCTCGCCGCCCGCCCAGCCGGGCCGCCCGCCGAACACCGTGGGCACGCCCGCGCCGTTGATGATGACCGGCAGCGGGTCGTCCAGGTGCAGCGAGAAGACGAGCGCCCCGTCGACGTGGCCGCCGGACAGATAGCGGCCCACGCGCGCGTGGTCGGTGCGCCCCTCGGTGAGGAGCAGCACGAGCTGGACGTCATGCGCCGTCAGTTCCTTGCTGATGCCGCGGAGTTGGAGCGCGAAGAACGGGTCGGCGAAGACGCGCGTCTCCGGCTCGGCGATGACGACGGCGACGGCGTCGTAGCGCCGGGTGACGAGGCTGCGGGCGGCGCGGTTGGGCACGTAGCCCAGTTCGTCCACGGCCCGTCTGACCTTCGCGGCGAGTACTTCCCGCACCCCTGCCTCGCCGTTCACGACCCGTGACACCGTCGCGCGCGAAACCCCGGCCCGCGCGGCCACTGCCTCCAGGGTGGGACGCGCCCCTGCCTCGCTCACCTAGGAACTCCTCATCGGCGGTTGCCGATCAGAATAACCGCGGCGGCGGCGCCCGGAGCGCGCCCTTCAGCAGCACACGGGCCCCCGCGCGCCTCCCGCGCCGACAGCTCCCCGAGGAGCCGCGGAGACAGCTCCCCGAGGAGCCGCGGAGACAGCGCCCCGAAGGGGCGCGGGGAACTGCGCGACCAGCCACGACGGCCCCGCGGCCGCCCGACGACCCGCCACGGCCTCTAGTGGTGAGCCCCGCCCGGCTCCGGCTCCGGCTTCGGCTCAGCCCCCGCACGGGAATGGTGCGGCACGTATTCCGGAATCGTGCCGTCCGGCTTCTTCACCAGGAACATCCCCACCATCCCCATGTCGGAGTGGCTCTGCACATGGCAGTGGTACATCCAGGCGCCCGCGCCGACTCCCTCTCCCGCGATCACCTGGAAGCCGAAGGAGTCCCCCGGTCCGGTGATCTTGTCGTCGAGGATCTGGCTGGGGTCGTCGGGGCCGGTCAGCATCCCCGTGCGGTTGTCCGCCCAGCGGTGACCGTGGATGTGGAACGTGTGGTAGTACTCGCCGTGCGTGATGGACACGAACTCGACCCGGTCGCCCACGGTGGCCTCGAAGTCGGGGCCCGAGTGGGCGGGCTTGTTGTTGATCATCATGTCGTTGAAGACGACCACGCACGTCTTGTCGGGCAGGATGTCGCCCTCGCGGCGCACGATCACCGCCCCGTAGAGCCCCTTGCGCAGACCACCGGTGCCGTGGTCCGTGCCGACCACGTGGTCGTGGTAGTGCCAGTAGCCCGCCGTGCCGGGGCGCCAGGTGCCGTCCTTGCGGCGGCCGGGCGCGTGCGTGCGCCAGGTGTACGTGCGCTTCTTGCCCGGGGCCACATCGGACCGGGTGTGCTTGGTGCCGTCGCTGGAGATCTCGTAGTCCATGCCGTGGACGTGCAGGCTGACGGCGGCGTCCGTGGTGTTCTCGAAGTCGATGTGCAGCGTGTCGCCCTCGTTCAGCTCGATCAGCGGGCCGGGCACGGACGCCTTGCCCCGCTGGAGGCCGTAGCCGAGCTGCCCGTCGGGGAGCTTCTCGGCGTACAGCGTGATGCGGCGCACCTCGCCGCCCGCCGGGGCCGTCCGGGGAGGGTTTTCGGCCGGGACCGCCTCCGGCGCCATGGCCGACATCGATGTCACCCCGGCCGCCGCGACCGCTCCGCCCACCAGCATCCGTCGGTTGAAGCTCCGTCTGTCCATGCCGAACTCCCCCACTGAGAACGGAAACTGACACTGCGTCAGGCACGGTCGCGGCACGCGAAGCACCGGATTCGGCCACACGCTAGCGGCAAGAACCCCGTTTCTCCACAGGCAGGACAAAGTTCGAGTGAACTGACGTCATAGCTCTTGGCTAGCCGTCGAAAGGGGGCTAGCTTCATCCGCGCTGTTGTTGTAGTCGCCGCAGTCGTGACCAACGAGGGGTCGGTGTTCTCATGCGGCTCACACCGCGCCAACAACCCTTAATCCCACGAGAGTTCGGCAGATCCAGGCACAGAGCCACCCGTCGCGCCTGGGCGGCGGGCATGGCCGCGGGGGCGCTCGCGGCCGGGGTCCTCTCCGGCCCCGCCGCGTCCGCGCGCCCCTTCCCCGAACCGCCGAGCGACGCGGAGGCGATGAAGACAACGATGTCACGGGCGTTGCCCGCGCCGCCCGGTGGCGCGGACGTCCGCGTCCTCGCCTTCTACGGATCCGCGGCGCCCGGTGACGAGTCGCCGGTCGTCGACGCCGCCATCGCCGCGATCGAGAAGATCGGCCGGTCGGGCCCCGCCGCTCAGCGGTTCACGGTCACGGCGACCGACGACCCGGCGGTGTTCACGGACGCCGAGCGCCTCGGCGCGTTCAACGCCGTCACCTTCGTCACCGGCGGCGGTGACGTGCTCGACCCCGAGCAGGAGGCGGGCCTCGAGGCCTACGTGGAGGCCGGCGGCGGCTTCCTCGGCCTGCACGACGCGGCCCGCGCGGAGCCGTACTCCAGCTGGTTCACGGGCCTGGTCGGCGCCCGCCCCAAGGACGAGGACCCGGCGGCCGTGCAGCGCGCGACCGTCGAGGTCGGCGACCGGCAGGGCCCCGCCACCAAGGACCTGCCCCTGGAGTGGAAGCGCCCCGACAGGTGGCTCAACTGGGAGACCAACCCGTCGGGTTCCGTCCACACGGTGGCGCGGGTGCGCGAGTCGACGTACAAGCCGGGCGCGGGCGCGAACGGCTGGGACCACCCGGTCTCCTGGTGCCGTGACTACGACGGCGGCCGCTCCTTCTACACCGGCATGGGCGGCACGGCCGACGCGTACGACGAGACGGACTTCCGGACGCATCTGCGTGGCGCCCTGCTGTGGACGACCCGCCTGGCACGCGCCGACTGCAAGGCGGCCATCACCACCAACTACCGGGCCGAGCGCCTGACCCGGCCCAACAAGCCCGGCGAGAACGACCAGATCGGCGAGCCGCACGGCCTGGTGACCGCGCCCGACGGCAAGGTCTTCCACATCGGCCGCGGCGGCGCCGACTCCTCGCGGCCGGTGGTCACCGACTGGAACGACCCGGACGTGGGTAAGGGCCGCGGCGAGATCCACGTCTACGACCCGAGGACCAAGGAGTCGACGCTCGCGGGCGCCGTGAGCGTCTTCGGCAACAAGGGCGGCGGCGGTGAGCTGACCAAGAACGAGGAGGGTTTGCTCGGCATCGAGCTGGACCCGCGGTTCGAGGACAACGGCTGGGTCTATCTGCACTACACGCCGCACGCCCGGGTCGACCGGGACAGGCACATGGGCGAGCGGTACGTCTCCCGCTTCACCTACGACGAGGCGTCCGGCAAGCTCGCCATGGACAGCGAGAAGGTGCTCCTCAAGTGGCCCGTGCAGCTGCACAGCTGCTGCCACGCGGGCGGCGGGATGGCCTGGGACTCGAAGGGGAACCTGTACATCGCGACCGGTGACAACAACTCCTCCGGCTTCAGCGACGGCTACGCGGGCAACAACCCGCAGCCGAACTTCAAGGGCGTCTCCTTCGCCGACGCCCGCCGCACGGCGGGCAACACCAACAACCTCAACGGCAAGATCCTGCGCATCCACCCCGAGCCGGACGGCACGTACACGCTTCCCCCGGGCAACCTCTTCACCGGCAAGGAGCCGGACGAGGGCGGCGGCAAGACGCGCGGCGAGATCTATGTGATGGGCGTCAGGAACCCCGCGCGCATCTCCGTCGACAAGAAGACCGACACGCTGTACGCCGGCTGGGTCGGACCCGACGCGGGACAGCCATCGACGACGTGGGGCCCGGCCAAGTACGACACGTTCGCCGCGATCACCCACGCCTCCAACCGGGGCTGGCCGTACTGCATGGGCAACAACCAGCCCTACCGCGACCGCAATCTGCCCGACCCGGGCAAGCCGCTCGGCTGGTACGACTGCGAGAACCTGCGCAACGAGTCGCCGAACAACGACGGCCTGGTGAAGATCCCGCCCGCCGAGCCCAACACCATCTGGTACTCCCCGCAGGGCGGCGGCATCGACTACCCCCGCGACGCCGACGGCGTCCCGAGCTACAAGGCGGAGGAGCAGAAGCAGCTCCTGCCCTGGCTCAAGGGCGGCGGGCAGGCGACGATGAACGGCCCCGTCTACCGCTACGACCCGGCGAGCACGAGCACGGACAAGTGGCCCGCGTACTGGGACGGCAAGTGGTTCGTCGGCGACTTCTACGACGGCGACCAGCCGCGGCACGCGGTGCTCACCGACCCGAGGACGGTCGGCGAGGGCGGCCTGCCGGTGCACGCCGAGTCCCTCCGCAAAATCGTCCCGGTGGGCAACGACCGCATCAAGAACCTCATGGACTGGAAGTTCGCCCCCGACGGTTCGCTGTACGTCCTCGACTACGGGCGCGGCTTCTTCACCTCGGACGCCAGGTCCGCGCTGTGGCGCGTGACCTACACCGGCGGCGAGGCGACCCCGGCCGCGCGGGACCTGGCCAGGAAGGCACCGTGATGAGATCCGCTTCCCCGCGGGCGCGCCGCCGGAGGGTGTGGCCCGCGCTGCTCGCCGCGCTCGCGCTCGTGCTCGGCCTGACCTCGGCTGCCGGGGCGCGCCCCGACGGGCCGGGGCCGCGGCAGCAGACCCTGACGTGGACCGCCGACAACGACATCAGCAAGTACAAGTCCGCGCCGGCGACGGCGGTCGCGGGCCGGACGACGATCGTCTTCGACAACAGCGTGGCGACCGGCAACACCACCGGGATGCCGCACACGCTGACGTTCGACGTCTCCGACCCGGAGTACAACAACGACGTCCCGCTGAACCTGCTCGCCAACCCGAACGACGAGAAGGGCGGCACGTGGACGGCCGAGGTGACCCTCACCCCCGGCCGCTACCGCTACTACTGCACGATCCCCGGCCACGGGGCGATGCAGGGCATCCTCGTCGTGACCGACGGCGGGGGCGGCGACACGACGGCACCGCAGACCAAGGCGACGGTCGACGGGGCCACGAACTCCGAGGGCGCGTACGTCGGTTCGGCGACGGTCACCGTGACCGCCACCGACGACGGCGTGGGCGTCGACAAGGTCGAGTACGCCCTCGGGGCGGGCGGCGCCTGGCAGCCGTACACCGGGCCGGTGGTGGTGAACACGCCCGGCACCCACACGATCCGCTACCGCGCGTCCGACAAGGCGGGCAACGTGGCCCCCGAGAAGGCCGTCGACTTCACGGTGGTGCCGCCGCCGACCGACGACAAAACGCCGCCGGAGACCTCCGCGACGGTCAGCGGCGAGCGGAACGGCCAGGGCCAGTACCTGGGCATGGCGACGGTCACGGTGACGGCCTCCGACGCGGGCTCGGGCCTGAACAAGGTCGAGTACGCGCTCGGCGACGGCGCCTGGACGACGTACACCGGGCCCGTCATGGTGCACGCCCTCGGCACCCACAAGGTGCGCTACCGCGCGTCCGACAAGGCGGGCAACGTGGCACCGGAGAAGGCCGTCGAGTTCACCGTGGTCGCGCCGCCGCAGGAGGACAGGACGCCCCCGGAGACCTCGGCGAAGGTCGAGGGCGAGAAGAACTCCGACGGCGCCTACATCGGCCGGGCGAAGGTCACGGTGACCGCGACCGACGCGGGCTCGGGCGTGGCCAAGGCCGAGTACTCCCTCGACGGCGGCCCGTACGTGGCCTACACCGCGCCGGTGGTGGTCGACCGCGTCGGGCGGCACACGGTGGCGTACCGGGCGAGCGACAAGGCGGGCAACACCGCGCCCGCGAAGTCGGTGTCCTTCACGGTCGACGAGGGCGGCGGCGTGCCGGGACCCGCCTGTCCGGAGTACGACGAGCGCCTGACGGTCTTCGTCGGCACGGTCGACACGGGCATCCCGAACCGGGTCACCGACAACCGCTGCCGCGTCGGCGAGCTGATCGAGGACGAGAAGGACTGGTCGTCGCAGGCGCTGTTCCTCAAGCACGTGAAGAAGGTGACCGACCGTCTGAAGCGGGCGGGCGAGCTGGACCAGCGCGAGTACGACAAGATCAACGAGGCGGCGCGGGAGTCCGGCATCGGCGAGCCCGGACAGACCGAGGGCTACCGGCACCTCTTCGACGGCACGCAGAGGTCCTTCGCCAAGTGGAGCTACGTGGGCGGCGGTTCGTTCGGCCTGAACGCCGACGGCTCGATGACCTCGGGCACCACGAGGAACGGGCTCGGCATGCTGTGGTTCCCCGGGCGCAAGTACGGCGACTTCTCGCTGAAGCTCCAGTGGCGGGACGACGCGCCTGGCTCCGGCAACGCCAACTCCGGTGTGTTCGTGCGCTTCCCGCAGGTCCACGACCATCCGGAGGAGCCGCGCCCGGAGTGGGTGGCCATCAAGTACGGCCATGAGGTCCAGGTCCTCGACCGGCCCGACGGCGACCTGTACAAGACCGGGTCGGTGTACGGCTTCGACCGGGTCGGCCTCGGGGGCGCGGGCGTGACACCCAAGGGCACCTGGAACGACTACGAGATCCGCGTGGTCGACCAGCACTACGCGGTCTACCGCAACGGCGTGCTCATCAACGAGTTCGACAACAGCGGCGGCCAGGTCTTCGAGCCGCCGCGCGGCGACGACCCGGGCACGGACGGGCGCCGCTTCGCGTCGGGCTACGTGGGCCTCCAGGTCCACGGGGTCACCGACGTGGTGTCGTACCGGGACATCCGGATCAAGGAGCTGTAGGCGCGCTCTCCCCGAGGCGGGTTCAGCCGTCGTCGTGCTTCGCGCGGCTCGGCTGGACCCGCTTCGGCTCGCCGGGCATCTTCGGGTACTCCGGCGGGTACGGCAGGTCGCCGAGGCCGTGGTCGCGCTCGTCACGGTCGGCCTGGTCGAGCAGGCCCTCCAGGGAGAAGGCGTGCTCGTCCATGTCCTGGTGCACGTCACCGGCCTCGGCGAAGCGTGCGGGCATGGTGCCGAGGTCGAAGTCGCGGGGCACGGCGTCGTCCAGCTCGTCCCAGCGCAGGGGCGCGGAGACGGGGGCGTGCGGCCGTGCGCGCACCGAGTAGGCGGAGGCGATGGTGCGGTCGCGGGCGGTCTGGTTGAAGTCGACGAAGATCCGCTCGCCGCGCTCCTCCTTCCACCAGGCGGTCGTCACGGCGTCCGGCATGCGCCGCTCCAGCTCGCGCCCGCAGGCGATGGCGGCCCGGCGCACCTGTACGAACGTCCAGCGCGGCTCGATCGGCACGAAGACGTGGAGGCCGCGCCCGCCGGAGGTCTTGGGCCAGCCGCGCAGCCCGAACCCGTCGAGGACCGCGCGGAGTTCATGGGCGGCCCGGACGGCGTCGGCGTAGTCGGTGCCGGGCTGCGGGTCGAGGTCCAGGCGCAGTTCGTCGGGGTGGTCGGGGTCGGCGGCGCGCACCGGCCAGGGGTGGAAGGTGAGCGTGCCGTACTGGGCGGCCCAGACCACGGCGGCGACCTCGGTCGGGCGGATCTCGTCGGCGGTGCGGCCGCTGGGGAAGGTGATGGTGCCGGTCGGGATCCAGTCGGGCAGGTTCTTCGGCGCCCGCTTCTGGTAGAAGGACTCGCCGCCGACTCCCTCGGGATAGCGCTCCAGGGTGGTGGGGCGGTCGCGCAGGGCCCGCAGGATCCCGTCGCCGACAGCGATGAAGTACTCGGCGAGGTCCCGCTTGGTGAAGCCGCGCTCGGGGAACAGCACGCGGTCCGGGCTGGAGAGCCGCACCGTCCGCTCTCCGGCCGTCAGCTCCACCGCCGCGCCCGCGCCACCCATGCGAGCCACGCTAGACGCCCGCGCGCGACCCCGCATATCGGGCGATTTCCCCTGCCCCGGAGCAGAATCGGGATCATGGACCTGCCGGTGATGCCCCCCGTGAAGCCCATGCTCGCCAAGTCCGTGGCGAAGATCCCGCCGGGCATGCAGTACGAGGCCAAGTGGGACGGCTTCCGGGCGATCGTCTTCCGGGACGGCCCGGAGGTGGAGATCGGCAGCCGGGGCACGAAGTCCCTGACCCGCTACTTCCCCGAGCTGGTCGACGCGCTGCGGGAGCGCCTGCCGCAGCGGTGCGTCCTGGACGGCGAGATCGTCGTCGCGCGCGGCGGGCGCCTGGACTTCGACGCCCTCACCGAGCGCATCCACCCGGCGGACTCGCGGGTGCGGCTGCTCGCCGAGCGGACCCCGGCGTCGTACGTCGCCTTCGACGTGCTCGCCCTGTTCGACGAGGCCGTGGTCGACCTCTCGCTGCGCGACCGGCGCCGGCTGCTCGCCAAGGCGCTCGAAGACGTGACGGCACCGGTGCACCTGGCGCCCGCGACCCTCGACGAGGAGGTGGCACGGGAGTGGTTCGAGCGGTACGAGGGGGCGGGCCTCGACGGTGTGATCGCCAAGCCCCTCGACCTCAGGTACCACCAGAACGAACGCCTCATGTACAAGATCAAGCACCAGCGGACGGCGGACTGCGTGGTCGCGGGGCTCCGCCTGCACAAGAGCGGACCCGTCGTGGGCTCGCTCCTGCTCGGCCTGTACGACGACGCGGGCACGCTCCAGCACGTCGGGGTGTGCGCCGCGTTCTCCATGAAGCGGCGCGAGCAGCTCATGACGGAGCTGGAGCCGCTGCGGATGGACTCCGCCGCGGGGCACCCGTGGGCGGCCTGGGCGGACGAGGCCGCCCACGAGAGCGCGCGGCTGCCAGGGGCGGTGAACCGGTGGTCCGGCAAGAAGGACCTGACCTGGGTGCCGCTGCGGCCCGAGCGGGTGTGCGAGGTGGCCTACGACCACATGGAGAACGGGGTCCGCTTCCGCCACACGGCCCAGTTCCGCACCTGGCGCCCCGACCGGGACCCGGAGTCGTGCACGTACGCCCAACTGGAGGAACCGGCCCGGTACGACCTGACGGAGGCGCTGGGCTCACCCCCCGCGTAGAGGCCTCGCCGCATCACTCACAGACGATTTCCCGCCAAGCCGCTCCCCACCGCTTCCGCCCCGGCGGACACGGCCGTAGGCTCCGCGCCTGACACAGGCGTTACCTACGGTAAGGGGAGGGTGTCATGGGGCGGCCGCAGGCAGCAGGAAGCACACGCCGGACCTTCGTGAAGGGCGCGGCGACAGCGGGCGGCGCGGCCGCCCTCGGCCTGGGCGGGCTGCCGGGCCCCGCGCACGCGGCCCCGCGCGCGAGACGCTCCGTCGCCGTCCTGGGCGGCGGCGTGGCCGGCCTGACCGCCGCCCACGAACTCGCCGAGCGCGGCTTCGCCGTCACGGTCTACGAGCGCCGCGCCCTGGGCGGCAAGGCCCGCAGCTTCGACGTCCCCGGCAGCGGGAAGGGCACCCGCAAACCGCTCCCGGGCGAGCACGGCTTCCGCTTCATCCCGGGCATCTACCACAACCTGCCGGACACGATGCGCCGCATCCCCTTCCCCGGGAACCGCAACGGCGTCTGGGACAACCTGGTCGCGCCTCCGGAGATGAGCTTCACGCGCTCGGGCGGCCGCGAGGACATCCGCCTCCCGATCCCCGGCCGCGACGGCGAGCCCGCCGATCTGACCCCCGACGACATCGCGCGCGCCCTCACCGCGTTCCTCGACACCGCCTTCAACATCCCGGCGCACGAGATCGCGTACTTCGTGAACCGCGCCCTGGTCTTCCTGACCAGCTGCGACGAGCGCCGCGACGACCAGTGGGAGGCCAAGCCCTGGTGGGACTTCGTACGCGCCAAGGACATGTCGTACGACTACCAGCGCATCCTCGCGATCGGCGTGACCCGCAACATCGTGGCGACGAAGGCGGAGGTGGCCAGCACCCGCACCGTCGGCACGCTCGGCGAGGCCTTCGTGTTCAACGCGCTCGGCCGGGGCGCGGACGGCCCGCCCGACCGCATCCTGAACGCGCCGACCAACGAGGCGTGGATCGACCCGTGGGTGGCACATCTGAAGTCCCTCGGCGTGGAGTTCCGCGTCGGCTGGACCGTGCGCGAGGTGGCGTACGGCGACGGCCGGGTGACCAAAGCGGTGATCGAGGACTCCGCGGGCACCCGCCAGGACGTCACCGCCGACCACTACGTGCAGGCCATGCCGGTGGAGCACGCCCGCAGGACGTGGGGCGCCGCGCTGCGCGCGGCGGATCCGCAGCTGGCGCGCTGCGACAAGCTGCGGACGGACTGGATGACGGGCATCCAGTTCTATCTGACGGAGCGTCCCAAGATCGTCGACGGGCACTTCAACTGCGTCGACTCCCCCTGGTCGCTCACGGGCATCGCGCAAGCCGCGCACTGGAAGGGCCGGGACTTCCCCGCCGACTACGGCGACGGCGTCGCGGTGGACTGTCTGTCGGTGGACATCTCCGAGTGGGACAAGCCGGGCATCCTGTACGGCAAGACGGCGAAGAACTGCACGCGCGAGGAGGTGGCGCGCGAGGTGTGGGCGCAGCTGAAGGCCCATCTCAACGACACCGGCAAGCAGGTCCTGACCGACGGCAAGCTGCACTCCTGGCACCTCGACCCGGGCGTCGACGGCATCGGCGGCCCGAACCCGACGAACGACGACGAGCTGCTGATCCACCCGGTGGGCACGCTGCACCACCGCCCCTCGGCCGCGACGAAGATCCCCAACTTCTTCCTCGCGGGCGACTACGTGGCCGTGGACATCGACCTGGCCACCATGGAGGGCGCCAACGCGGCCGCGCGGCAGGCGGTCAACGCCCTGCTCGACCGGGAGGGCTCGGACGCGAAGCGGTGCACGGTGAAGGCCCTCTACCGCGCCCCGGAGATCGAGGGACTCAAGCGCGCCGACCGCACGCGCTACCGCCTCGGTCTGCGGAACGCCTTCGACCTCGGCTGAAAACAGCCGTCCGCGGGGTACATCCCCGGCATGAAACAGCGAACACGCGTGGGGCACACCACGGCGCGCGGAGCGCGAGCATGGCGTACGGCGGTCGCGGTGCTGGCCCTGGCCACGCTCGCGCCCGCCTGCACGCTGGAGAGACAGCGGACGGACGGGCGGCCGTCGCGCACGGACGGCGGCCGGGTCCTCGCCGTGAAGGTCGACAACGTGGGCCCCGCGCGCCCGCAGACCGGCCTGGAGGCGGCGGACGTCGTGTACGTGGAGCGGGTGGAGGCCGGGCTCAGCCGGCTGATGGCCGTCTACGCGCGCCGGCTGCCGCCCGTGGTGGGGCCGGTGCGCAGCGCCCGGGAGACGGACCTGGAGCTGCTGCGCCAGTTCGACGAGCCGGCGCTCGCCTTCTCCGGGGCACAGCGGAAGCTGCTCCCGCTGATCGCCGCGGCCCCGCTGCGCGCCCTGCCCCCGGACGGGACCCCCGGCAGGGCCTACTACCGGGGCGGCGCGAAGCCCGCGCCGCACAACCTCTACGTCCGCCCGGCCGCGCTGGGGGCGCGGGTGTCGGCCGACGGCCTGAAGAGCACGGGCTTCCGGTTCGGGCCGCGCCCGGCGGGCGGCACGCCCACGACCCGGCACACGACGCTCTTCCCCGCCGCGCGCTTCACCTTCACCTGGGTGGAGTACGAAGGACGCTGGCACATCGCGATGGACGGCACGCCCGCCCGCACCGCGTCCGGTGCCGCGCTCGGCGCCGCCACGGTGGTCGAGCAGCGCGTCGACATCCGCGACTCGCGCTTCCACGACCGCGCGGGCAGCGCGTCGCCGTTCAGCGACACGGTGGGCTCGGGCAGCGCGCGGGTGCTGCGCGACGGCCGCGCCTACGAGGCGCGCTGGCGGCGCGGCTCGCCCCGGGACGGCACCACGTTCACGACCCGCGAGGGCGAGCCGCTCACCTTCGCCCAGGGGCCCGTCTGGGTGGTGTTCACGACGGCGTGAGCGGCGCGGGTCGCGGGTCGCGCAGCTGCTCGGCCGCGTCCGCGACCCGCTGGGTCAGGTCGAGGAAGAGCCGCCGCTCCGCGGCGTTCAGCGGGGCGAGGAAGACCTGGTTCATGCGGGCCGTGCGCACCGTCAGCTTGCGGTGGACGCGCCGGCCGTCGGCGGTGAGGCGCAGCAGGGCGCGGCGGCCGTCCTGCGGGTCGCGGACCTTGTCGACGAGGCCGCGGCGGCTGAGCCTGCTGATGACCTCGGCGACGGTGGAGCGGTCGAGGCCCACGCGCTCGCCGACGCCGCGCTGGTCGAGGCCGGGCTCGGCGACCAGGCTGTTGAGGACCGCGAACTGGGGCGAGGTGGTCTCCTCCGAGACCATCGCGGTCCACAGGAGGTGGTGGGCCTGCTGGAGGCGGCGGGCGAGGTGCCCCGGATGGCTGGTCAGATCCACCGCTGCCATGGCGGTTCCCTCCCTGACACGACGGTTCGTGCACTGAACGATAGCTGACCTGAGGCAGCCTTGACGGCCTCGCCAGGGCAGTGGCAGCGTGAACTGGAGTTCACGGGACGGCAGATGGACATGCTCAGTGTGCTGACGACTCTGCGGAGATGAGGCTGCCCGGATGGACAAGGTGGTCGCCACGGCGGCGCAGGCGGTGGCCGACGTGGGGGACGGCGCGTCGCTCGCGGTCGGCGGCTTCGGGCTCAGCGGCGTGCCGAGCGCGCTGATCGAGGCGCTGCACCGGCGCGGGACCAGGGACCTGCGCGTGGTGTCGAACAACTGCGGGGCGCTCGGCACGGGCTTGGCCGTGCTGCTCGCCGCGGGCCGGATCGCCCGTGTGACGGCCTCGTACATCGGGGGCAACGAGGAGTTCGCGCGCCAGTACCTCACCGGCGGCCTCGAGGTGGAGCTGATCCCGCAGGGCACCCTCGCGGAGCGGCTGCGCGCCGGGGGCTGCGGCATCCCCGCCTTCTACACCCCGGCCGGGGTGGGCACGCAGGTCGCCGACGGCGGGATCCCCTGGCGGTACGACGGCGCGGGCGCGGTCGTGGTGGCATCGCCGCCCAAGGAGGTGCGGGAGTTCGACGGGGTGGCCCACGTCCTGGAGCACGGCATCCGCACCGACTTCGCGCTGGTGCGGGCGGCGCGCGGCGACCGGCACGGCAATCTGGTGTTCGCCAAGGCCGGGCGGAACTTCAACCCGCTGGCCGCGATGGCCGGGCGGGTGACCGTCGCGGAGGTGGAGGAGCTTGTGGAGCCCGGCGCCATCGACCCGGACGCGGTGCACGTGCCGGGTGTCTTCGTCCACCGCGTCGTCGCGCTCGGCCCGCGCGAGGCCGCCGCCAAGCGCGTCGAGAAGCGGACGGTGAGCGGCTGATGGCCTGGACCCGCGAGCAGGTGGCGGCCCGGGCCGCGGGCGAGCTGCGCGACGGCCAGTACGTCAACCTGGGCATCGGCCTGCCGACGCTGATCCCGGGCTTCCTGCCGCCGGGCGTGGAGGTGGTCGTCCAGTCCGAGAACGGCGTGCTCGGCGTCGGCCCCTACCCCGCGCCGGACGCGGTCGACCCGGACCTGATCAACGCGGGCAAGGAGACGGTCACCGTGCTGCCGGGGGCCGCGTACTTCGACTCGGCGCTGTCGTTCGGGATGATCCGCGGCGGCCATCTCGACGTGGCCGTCCTGGGCGCGATGCAGGTCTCCGCGCGCGGGGACCTCGCCAACTGGGCGGTCCCCGGGCGCCTCGTCACCGGGATCGGCGGGGCGATGGACCTGGTGCACGGCGCCCGCAGGGTGATCGTGACGATGGCGCACACCGCGAAGGACGGCTCGCCCAAGCTCGTCGAGGAGTGCGGCCTGCCGCTCACCGGCAGGCGGTGCGTGCACCGCGTCATCACGGACCTCGGGGTCTTCGACATCACCGAGGACGGACTCCAGTTGACCGAGTGCGCGCCGGGAGTCGGCGTCACCGAGATCGTCGCGCGGACGGCGGCGAAGGTGCGCGTCCCGGACGCGTGAGGGCCGGCCCGTACCGGTCCGGAAGGGAGCGGCATGACCCCCCATCCCCCGTACGACGGCGTGGCCGCGCGCCGGGCGGGCACCGCGCCGGGCCCGGGACGGCCCGCACCGGGCGCCGCCGCGCCGTGCGGCGTCCCGCCCTACCGCGGAGCCCTCCTGCGCCACCCGCGCCACTCCGCCGTGCCCGTGCGCGACCCGGACGCGGTGGAGCTGACCGGGCCCGTCTTCGGCGTCGCGGACGTCACCGAGCCCGAGCGCGATCTGACCCGCCAGCACCCGGGCGAGCCGCTGGGCGAGCGCATCACCGTCACCGGTCGGCTGATGGACCGTCAAGGGCGGGTGCTGCGCGGACAGTTGGTCGAGCTGTGGCAGGCCAACGCGGCCGGCAGGTACGCCCACCGGCGCGATCGGCACGCGGCGCCGCTCGACCCGAACTTCACCGGCTTCGGCCGCTGCCTGACCGACGACGACGGCGTCTACTCCTTCACCACGATCCGGCCCGGCGCCTATCCGTGGCGTAACCACGACAACGCCTGGCGCCCCGCCCATCTGCACTTCTCGCTGTTCGGCACGGCGTTCGCGCAGCGCCTGGTGACCCAGATGTACTTCCCGGCCGACCCCCTGCTCGCCCACGACCCCGTCTTCCAGTCGATCCCCGACGAGGCGGCGCGGGGCCGTCTGGTGGCCGCGTACGACCACGGTCTCACGGTGCCGGAGTGGGCGCTCGGCTACCGCTGGGACATCGTCCTGGACGGCCCGTCCGCCACCCGCTTCGAGGGCGGTGCCGCATGAGCCCCGTGCCGTCGCACGCGCCGACGCCGTCGCAGACCATCGGCCCGTACCACGGCTACGCGCTGCCGTTCCCGCGCGGCGGCGAGATCGCGCCCGTGGGCCACCCGGACGCCGTCACGCTCCACGGGTACGTGTACGACGGCAAGGGCGTCCCGGTGGACGACGGCCTCGTGGAGACGTGGCAGCCCGCGCCCGACGGCTCGCGCGTGGGCGCGCCCGGCTCGCTGCGCCAGGACGCGGTCAGCGGCAAGCCCAGGGGACGCGACGGCGTCACGTTCACGGGCTTCGGCCGGGTGCCGACGGACCCGGACGGGCACTGGGTGGTGCGCACCCTCAGGCCCGGCGGCGTTCCGTACGTCTGTCTCGCGGTGTTCGCGCGCGGGCTCCTCGACCACCTCTACACGCGCGCGTACCTGACGGACGACCCGGACGACGCCCTGCTCCGCTCCCTGGCCCCCGACCGGCGCGCGACGCTGCTCGCGCGCCCGGGCCCGCACGGCACGTACCGGTTCGACATCCACCTCCAAGGGGACGACGAGACGGTGTTCCTGGCGTTCACGTGACCTCGGCGCCCCGGTGCGGGGGTGCGCTCAGCGGGCTCCGTACGCGGGCAGGGGCGGCTCGGCGCGGGAGAGCAGCTTCAGGGCCGTCTCGCCCGCTTCCGCGGGGCTGTGGCGGGCGCCTTTGTCGGCGCTCGGCCCGGGGCGCCAGCCCTCCATGACGGTGATGCGGCCGCCCTCGGCCTCGAAGACGCGGCCCGTGACCCCGGACGAGGCGGCGGAGCCGAGCCAGACGACCAGCGGTGACACGTTCTCCGGGGCCATCGCGTCGAAGGCGCCCTGACCGGGAGCGGCCATGGCGCCGGCGAAGGTCCGCTCGGTCATGCGGGTGCGGGCGGCGGGCGCGATGGCGTTCACGCGCACTCCGTAGGCGGCGAGTTCGGCGGCGGCGACCAGGGTGAGGCCGAGGACGCCTGCCTTGGCCGCGCTGTAGTTGCCCTGCCCCACGCTGCCCAGGAGGCCCGCTCCGGAGCTGGTGTTGACCACGCACGCGTGCGGGGCGCGCCCGGCCTTCGCGGCGGCCCGCCAGTGCGCCGCCGCGTGCTTCAGGGGCAGGAAATGGCCCTTCAGGTGCACGCGCAGGACGGCGTCCCAGTCGTCCTCGTCGAGGTTGACCAGCATGCGGTCGCGCAGGAAGCCCGCGTTGTTCACGAGGGTGTCCAGGCGGCCGTAGGTCTCCAGGGCGGCCCGCACGACAGACGCCGCGCCCTCAGGTGTCGCGATGTCGCCGCAGTGCGCGACGGCGTCGCCGCCGGCCGCGCGGATCTCCTCGACGACGTCCTGGGCGGGGCCTCCGGAGACGCCGGAGCCGTCGAGCCCTGCCCCGAGGTCGTTGACGACGACCTTCGCGCCTTCGGCCGCGTACGCGCGCGCGTGGGCCCGGCCGAGGCCCCGGCCCGCGCCCGTGACGATCACGACGCGGCCCGCGCAGATCCCGGAATCGACGGCTGCGGTCATACGGAACTCCTTCGTACGGAACGGGGTTTCGGCCGGGCCTGCGGGCGAGGGGGCGCCGCGGGGTCAGTGGTTCACGGTCGCGGCGTCCAGGAACGCGGGCCGCTCGCCGCCGCCGTCCACCTGGAGGGCCGCGCCGCTGATGTACCGCGCGGCGGCGGAGGCGAGGAACACACAGGCGTCGGCGGCGTCCGCCGGGTCGGCGAGGCGGCCGAGCGGAATCGTGCGGGCCACCGCGGCGACGCCCTCCTCGTCGCCGTAGTGCAGATGCGTGCTCTCCGTGCGCACCAGGCCGAGCACCACGGTGTTCACGCGCACGTGCGGGGCCCACTCGACCGCCATGGTGCGGGCCAGGTTCGCCAGGCCCGCCTTGGCTGCGCCGTAGGCTCCGGAGCCGGGTGAGGGGCGCGTCCCGCTGACGCTGCCGATCATGATGATGGCGCCACCGGTCTCCTGACGGACCATCACCTCGTGGGCGGCGAGGGAGGTGTAGAGCGGGGCGAGCAGGTTCAGCTGGACGATCTTCGTCTGGCGGGCGGCGGTGGTGCCGGCGAGCAGGCCGAAGGGCGTGCCGCCCGCGTTGTTCACCAGGACGTCGAGCCGCCCGTGGTCGGCGGCGACCCCGGCGACCAGGGCCTGCGCCGCCTCGGCGTCCCGCAGGTCGGCCGGGCGGAACTCGGCGGTGGCGCCCGGCACTTCGACGGGCAGCTCGGGCGGTCTGCGGGCGCAGGTGACGACGTGTGCGCCCGCGGCGAGGAAGCCGCGGGCGATGCCGGCCCCGACGCCGCGGGTGCCGCCGGTGACCACGACCACCTGTCGATTGTCAGTCATCGCTGCTACCTTCCTGAGGAACTAACAAATGTTTGGTTGAAGGCGCTGGTCGAAAGGTAGCGGATCCTCTGATGCCTGTCTCCACTTCGCCCCCCGAGGAGGGCGTGGCCGTCGTCACCGTCGACTACGCACCGGTCAACGCCCTGCCCGCGCACGGCTGGTTCGCCCTGGCGGAGGCGGTGCGCGCCGCGGGCCGCGACCCCGGGGTGCGCTGCGTCCTGCTGGCCGCCGAGGGCCGGGGGTTCAGCGCGGGCGTGGACATCAAGGAGCTGCGCCGCGACCCGGGGCACGGCGCGCTGCTCGGGGTCAACCACGGCTGCGCGGAGGCCTTCGCGGCGGTGTACGACTGCGCGGTCCCGGTCGTCGCCGCCGTCCAGGGCTTCTGCCTGGGCGGCGGCATCGGCCTGGTGGGCAACGCGGACGCGATCGTGGCCAGCGACGACGCCACCTTCGGCCTCCCGGAGCTGGACCGCGGCGCGCTCGGCGCCGCCACGCACCTGGCCCGCCTGGTCCCCCAGCACCTGATGCGCGCGCTGTTCTACACGGCGCGTACGGCCACCGCGGCCGAGCTGCACGCGCACGGCTCGGTGTGGCGGGTCGTGCCGCGCTCCGGCCTGCGCGCGGCGGCCCTCGCCCTCGCGCGCGAGATCGCCCGCAAGGACGGCACGCTGCTGCGCCTGGCCAAGGCCGCGCTCAACGGCATCGACCCGGTGGACGTGCGCCGCAGCTACCGCTTCGAGCAGGGCTTCACCTTCGAGGCGAGCCTGAGCGGGGCGGCGGCCCGCCTCCGCGACGGCTTCGGCGCGCCCACCGCGCCGTGTGACGGGTCCGTGACCGCCGCGCCGTCCGACGGGGCTGTGACCGCCGCGCCGTCCGACGGTTCCGTGGCGGCCGGGGAGGACAGGGCATGAGCGATACGGGCGATGCGGCAGGCACCCGTCAGGGCCGGGGCGGCCGGGACAAGACCATGGCCCCCGAGGACGTCGTGGGACGCCTGGAGAGCGGGATGACGCTCGGCATCGGCGGCTGGGGGGCGCGCCGCAAGCCGATGGCGCTGGTGCGCGCCCTGCTGCGCTCCGACGTCACCGACCTGACCGTCGTGACGTACGGCGGCCCTGACGTCGGCCTGCTGCTCGCCGCCGGAAGGATCCGCAAGCTGGTCACGGCCTTCGTGACGCTCGACTCGATCCCCCTGGAGCCGCACTTCCGGGCCGCCCGCGAGCGCGGCGGGCTCGACCTGGTCGAGCTGGACGAGGCGATGTTCCTGCAAGGGCTCACGGCTGCCGCCCAGCGCCTGCCGTTCCTGCCGGTGCGCGCGGGCCTCGGCTCGGACGTGCTGCGGGTCAACCCCCATCTGCGGACGGTCACGTCGCCGTACGAGGACGGGGAGGAGCTGGTCGCGGCCCCCGCCCTGCGCATGGACGCGGCCCTGGTGCACCTGAACCGCGCGGACCGCCGGGGCAACGGCCAGTATCTGGGCCCCGACCCGTACTTCGACGACTTGTTCTGCGAGGCGGCCGACACGGCGTACGTGTCGTGCGAGCGCCTGGTCGACTTCGGCACCCCCGCCACTGCCGACGCCCCCGCCACTGCCGACGCCCCGGCCCCCCACGCGGCGCCCCAGACGCTCCTCGTCTCGCGGCACAGCGTGGCGGGCGTGTCCGAGACCCCCGGGGGCGCGCACTTCACGTCCTGCGTCCCGGACTACGGCCGCGACGAGCCGTTCCAGAAGGCGTACGCCACCGCGGCGGCCGCCCCCGGCGCCTGGGCGGAGTTCCGTGACCGCTTCCTCGCGGGCGACGAGGAGGACTACCACCAGGCCGTCCGGACCTGGCACAAGGAGCAGCGATGACGCGCCCCACGACCGCCGTCACCCGCGCCGAGTACTGCGTGGTCGCCTGCGCCGACGCCTGGCACGGCGACGGCGAGGTCCTGGCCTCCCCCATGGGCACGGTGCCCACGCTCGCGGCCCGGCTCGCGAAGCTGACGTACGCGCCCGACCTGCTGCTCACGGACGGCGACGCGCTGCTCATGGGGGACGTGCCCGCGCTCGGGGAGCGCTCGCGTGTGACGGAGGGCTGGCTGCCGTACCGCCGCCATCTGACGATGGCGATGGGCGGCCGGCGGCACGTGATGATGGGCGCGAGCCAGATCGACCGCTTCGGCAACCAGAACATCTCGTGTGTCGGCGACTGGCACCACCCCACCCGCCAGCTCCTCGGCGTACGCGGCGCGCCGCTGAACACCCTGAACCACGCGGTCAGTTACTGGATTCCGAAGCACGCGCGGCGCGTGTTCGTCGAGAAGGTCGACATGGTCAGCGGCGTCGGCCACGACCGAGCCGCCGCCGTCGGCCCCTCCGCGACCCGCTATCACGACCTGCGCCGTGTCGTGTCGGACCTGGGCGTGTTCGACTTCGCCACGCCCGACCGCTCGATGCGCCTGGTGTCCCTGCATCCGGGCGTGACGGTGGAGGAGGTCCGCGAGGCGACGTCCTTCGCGCTGCCCGCCGCCGAGGGGCCGCCCTTCACCCGCGAGCCGACGGCGGCCGAACTGCGCCTGATCCGCAACGTCCTGGACCCCACGGGGCTGCGCGACCGAGAGGTCCGCCCATGACGGCGGCACCGCTCCTGGAGACGCCCCTGACGCGGCTCGTCGGCGTGCGGTACCCGATCGTGCAGACCGGCATGGGCTGGGTCGCGGGCCCCCGCCTGGTGACGGCGGTGGCGAACGCGGGCGCGCTCGGCGTCCTGGCCTCCGCCACGATGACCCTGGGCCAACTGCGCTCCGCGATACGGGAGGTGAGGTCCGGCACGTCCGCCCCGTTCGGGGTGAACCTCCGCGCGGACGCGGCCGACGCGCGCGACCGCGTCCGGCTCCTCATCGGCGAGGGCGTGCGGGTCGCCTCCTTCGCCCTGGCCCCGTCCGAGGCCCTCGTCGGGGAGCTGAAGGCGGCCGGAGTCGTCGTGATGCCGTCCGTGGGCGCCCGCAGGCACGCCGAGAAGGTGGCGGCGTGGGGCGCGGACGCGGTCCTCGTCCAGGGCGGCGAAGGCGGCGGCCACACCGGCGACGTGGCCACGACCGTGCTCCTGCCCCAGGTCGTGGACGCCGTGGACATCCCCGTGGTCGCGGCGGGCGGCTTCCACGACGGCCGCGGCCTGGTCGCGGCGCTCGCGTTCGGCGCGGCGGGCGTGGCCATGGGCACCCGCTTCCTCCTCACCGCCGAGTCCCCGGTCCCGGACGCGGTGAAGGCCCGCTATCTGGCCGCCACGGTCAAGGACGTCACCCTGACCTCGCGCGTGGACGGCCTCCCCCACCGGATGCTCCGCACGGACCTGGTGGCCTCCTTGGAGCGCTCCGGCCGCGCCGCGACGCTCCTGCGCGCGCTGCGCCACGCGGCGGCGTTCCGCCGGATGTCGGGCCAGAGCTGGCCCGCCCTGGCCCGCGACGGCCGCGCCCTGAAGCGCGCCAAGCACCTCACCTGGCCCCAGGCCCTGCTCGCCGCGAACACCCCGATGCTGCTCAAGTCCGCCATGGTGGACGGCGACCCGGACCGGGGCGTCATGGCCGCGGGCCAGGTGGCGGGCGTCCTGTCCGACGTCCCGACGTGCGAGGAGCTGGTCGGGAGACTCATGAGGGAGGCCGGGAACACCCTGGAGCGCCTGGGGTCCCCCGAGCACGCCTAGGACAGGTCCGGCCCAGTCGGCGGCTGAGGACGAGGCCGCAGGCCGGTCGACCCGCGCCGGGGGCCCACTCCACCCGGACGCTAGACCCCGGCGAGGAACCGCTCGGCCTTGGCGGCAAGGCCGTCCGCCCCGCAGCTGCGCGCCAGCGCGAGCCCGCGCTCCAGCTCGTCCACGCTGCCCGAGGCGACGCCGTACTCCACGCGCGCGACGGCGTGTTCGTACGCGCAGGGCGAGGCCTCCAGATACGTCACTGCCTTCGCGTACAGCGCGACGGAGCGTGTCCCGGAGGCCAGCGCGGCCTCGCACCGCAGCGCCTCGCCGATCGCCGTGTCGGTGCCGAACCGCTCGGCCTGCACACGCGCGTCGGCGACCACGTCGGCGGCGCGCCGCGGATCCTCGTCGGCGAGGGCCCGCGCCAGGTCGTAGGCCCACGGCGCGAGCACCGTGTTGTACTGACCGCGCGCCGTCAGCGCCTTGGCGGTGGCCTCCAGTTCGTTGAGCCCCTCCTCCCGGTGGCCGAGGGCCAGAAGGAGCCTGCCGCGTACGGACATCGCGTCGGGGACGTAGATCGTGGAGGCGTTGGGCGGCGCGAAGCCGTAGCGGTCGGCGACGGCGCTCGCCTCGTCGGCGTGGCCGCGGGCGAGCAGCGTGTCGATGAGCATGCTGGCCGCCTCCCAGTGCATCGGCAGGCCGCCCTGGCCCACGCGGTCGGCGAGCCGCAGGCTTTCGCGCAGCGACTTCTCGGCGTCCCTGAGGCGCCCGCGCCTGCGGTAGACGTAGCCGAGGAAGGCGTGCGCGAGGGCGAGGTGGCCGCCGCTCCAGCCCGCCGTCTCGTACGCCTTGACGGCCTCGGTGAACAGGCTCTCGGCGCGGTCGAGCCGGTCGGCGAAGGCGTACGAACCGCCGAGCATCAGGCGCAGTTCGAAGCTCCACTCGGCGTCGGTCCAGCCGAGCCCGGGTGCCAAGCGGCCGTTGACGAGGGCGCGGTCGCACAGCTCGACGACCTCCTCGGCGTTCTCGCCGCGGGTCATCGCGTCGAAGGCACGCAGGATGAGCAGCGCGCGCTCGGCGTTGTCACGCCCGGACACGGACCCGGCGAGCGTGGCGAGCCGGCGGGAGCGGCCCGGCGCGTCCTCCTCGCCCGCGTGGATGCCCTCCCACATGAAGTGCACGGCCTGGAGGCGCAGCCGGTCGGGGCCCGCGGGCAGCCGGGCCGCCTCCTCGGTGATGGCGCGCAGGCCCTCGGTGAGCTGGTCGTTGTGCACCAGGGCCTGCGAGAGGCGGCAGACCGCGTCGACGCGCAGCTCCGGGCTGAGGCCGCTCATGGAGAGGGCCTCGCGCAGGTGCCCGATGGTGGTGACGGGCGAGGTGAGCAGGGTCGCGCAGCCGAGTTCGTAGAGCACGCGGGCGTGCACGTCGGGCCGGGGCGGCTCGCGCAGGGCCCGCTCCAGGCAGCGCCGGGCGGCGTCGGGCGCGCCGACCGCGAGGTGTTCGGCGGCGGCCTCGCGCAGCTGCTCGACGAGTTCGGGATCGTCGTCCGGGATCACTTCGAGCAGGTGCCGGGAGGCCGCGGCGGCGCCGCGCCCGGAGCGGGTGACGGCCCAGGCGGCCCGGCCGTGCATCGCGGTGCGGGTGGCGGGCGGGATGGAGTGGTACACGGCGGAGGCGATCAGCGGGTGCACGAACTCCAGGCCCTCCTCGCCGCCGGTCACGATGCGGGCGGCGCGCAGTCGCTCGGCGCACAGCTCGGCGCCGTCGCGGGGCAGTCCCGCGAGGGTCGCGGCGAGGTCGACGGAGATCGCGGAGCCGAGGATCGCGGCGGCCCAGGCGAAGCGGGTGACGTCGGTGCCCAGCTCTTCGAGGCGGGCGACGAGGCCGCGGCCGCGGGCGGAGCGGTTCAGGGCACGCAGTTCGGCGGCCGAGCCCTCCACCGGCTCCAGCTCGCAGTCCTGCACCTTGGCGAGCAGTTCCACGGACTCGTACGGATTGCCGTCGGTGACGGCCCAGACCTCGCGGCAGAACGGGCCGTCCGCGTGCTCGCCGAGCGTGGCGCGGGTGAGCCCGGCCGTGGCGTCCGGGGTGAGCTTGCGCAGCCGGGTCGCCGGGCGGGCGGCGGCGGCGATGCGCGCGAGGTGGTGGACGCTGTCGCCCTCGGCCTCGCCGGGGCGGTAGGCGACCACGACGAGCACGGGCAGGTCGTCGAGGCGCTCGGCGAACGCGGCGAGCCAGTGCAGCGTCTCCTGGTCCGCCCAGTGCGCGTCGTCGACGAGCAGCACCAGCGGCCAGTGGAGGTGGGCGAGGCGGGAGACCACCGCGATCAGGCCGTCGCACACGGCCTGCGGCTCGGGCCTGCCGCCCCCGGGCTCGGCTATGCCGAGGGCGGGTCCTGCGATCTCGTACCAGTCGCCGAGATATTCACGGGCCTCGTCGGGGGACAGGGCCACGAGGGCGGGCTGGAGCAGTTGTCGTACGACGTTGAAGGGCACGGTCCTGAGGGTCGGGCCGCCGCGTGCCGCCCAGACGGTGGCCCGGCCGTGGGCGACGCGACGGACCTCGGTCATGAGCGCGGTCTTGCCGATGCCGGCCTCGCCGCTGAAGACGAGCAGGCCGCCCTCGGTCGTCATGTCCGAGCAGAGTCCGGAAACGGCCCGCTCGACCGCGCCGATCTCCTCGTCGCGCTCCCACAGCGGGGCCCAGGTGCCACCTCCGGGCCGTCCCTGCGTCATCGCGCTACCTCCCGGGGTCGCTCAATCGACGTACAGAACTTGAGACTAGCCGGGCCGGGGCCGTCGCGGAGCGCGGACCGCTCAGCTACTCCCGCACGGGTGACGGTCGGTCATATGCCAGACCACCTGGGGGGTACGGGTACGGGACGCCCGCGCGGCGCCCGGGGCGGCGGGTGGCGGCGGGTCGCGGGATCACAGCCGTTCGATGACGGTGACGTTGGCCTGGCCACCTCCTTCGCACATCGTCTGGAGGCCGAACCGGCCGCCCGTGCGCTCCAGTTCGTGCAGGAGCGTCGTCATCAGGCGGGCACCGGTGGCACCGAGGGGGTGACCCAGGGCGATGGCGCCGCCGTTGACGTTGACTCTCCGTGGGTCGGCGCCGGTCTCCCGCAGCCAGGCGAGCACGACGGGCGCGAACGCCTCGTTGATCTCGACGAGGTCGATGGCGTCGAGTGTCATGCCGGTCTTCTTCAGGGCGTGCGCGGTGGCCGGAATGGGCGCGGAGAGCATGCGGATCGGGTCCTCGCCCCGGGCGGAGAGGTGGTGGAGGCGCGCGCGGGGCGTCAACCCGTGGTCCCGCACGGCCCGTTCACCGGCGACGAGCAGGGCGGCGGCGCCGTCGGAGACCTGGGAGGAGCAGGCGGCGGTGATGCTGCCGCCGTCCATGACGGGCGGCAGGGCCGCCATCTTCTCCAGGGTCGTGTCGCGGCGCGGGCCCTCGTCGGTGACGACGTCTCCATAGGGCGCGATCTCGCGGGCGAAGCGGCCTTCGTCGACGGCGCGGAGGGCACGCCGGTGGGAGCGGAGCGCGAACTCCTCCATGTCCTGGCGGGTTATGCCCCACTTGTCGGCGATCAGTTGGGCGCCGTGGAACTGGTCGACCGGCCGGTCGCCGTAGCGGGCGCGCCAGCCGTCGCTGCCCGCGAAGGGGCCTTCGGTGAGGCCGAGGGGCCCGGCCGCCTGCCGGGAGGCGAAGGCGATGGGGACCATCGACATGTTCTGCGTGCCGCCCGCCACGACGAGGTCCTGGGTGCCGGAGAGGACGGCCTGCGCGGCGAAGTGCAGGGCCTGCTGGGAGGATCCGCACTGCCGGTCGACGGTCACTCCGGGCACCTCTTCGGGCAGCCCGGCCGCGAGCCAGCTGGTGCGGGCGATGTCTCCGGCCTGCGGCCCGACCGCGTCGAGGCAGCCGAAGACCACGTCGTCGACGGCGGCGGGGTCGACGCCGCTGCGCTCCATGAGCGCGGTGAGCACATGGGCGCCGAGGTCGGCGGGGTGCGCGGCGGCGAGGCCGCCGCCGCGCTTGCCTACGGGCGTGCGGACCGCCTCGACGATGTAGGCCTCGGCCATGGCTGCGTACTCCTCGCGTGACGGGCGCCGCGCGGCGGCGCGGGGCTAGGCGCGGACGGCGATGCCGTCCAGGACCATCGACAGGTACTGGCGGGCGATCTCCTCGGGGCTGTGGCCGCCGCCCGGCCGGTACCAGGACGCGGCGACCCAGACGGTGTCGCGCACGAACCGGTAGGTGAGGCGGACGTCCAGGTCGGCGCGGAAGACACCGTCGGCCACGCCCCGTTCGAGCGTGGTGAGCCAGGTCTTCTCGAAGCGCTGCTGGGACTCCAGGAGGTACTCGAAGCGGGTCTGGGCGACCAGGTGGCGGGACTCCTTCTGGTAGATCGCGACAGCCGCGCGGTGCCGGTCGATCTCCCGGAAGGACTCGGTGACGAGGGCCTCAAGCGTCTCGCGGGGGCCGAGCGGCGCGGCCAGGACCGCGTCGTACCCGTCCCACAGCTCGGTCAGGAACATCCGCAGGATCTCTTCGAGCATCGACTCCTTGGAGTCGAAGTGGTAGTAGAGGCTGCCCGCGAGCATGCCCGCGGCGTCCGCGATCTTGCGGACGGTCGTGGCGTTGTACCCCTGCTCGGCGAAGACCTCCGCGGCGATGCCGAGCAGTTCGGCGCGGCGCTCGGGCGAGGGCGGCGCCGGAGGCTTCTTCCGTTTCCGGGCCACGGGGGGCTTGGCGGGGCTCTGGGGCGGCTGTTTCTGGGTCGGCACGGGATCATTCTCCGCCTAGGGGTGCGGGCCGCTGACCGGCCAGGGTGCCGGCTGCTGACCGGATAGGGGTGCCGGCTGCTGGCCGACTAGGGGTGCTGGCTGCTGACCGAGACCGTCTCGCCCGTCATGTACGAGGAGTAGCCGCTGGCGAGGAAAACGATCACGTTGGCTATCTCCCAGGGCTCGGCGGGCCGTCCGAAGGCCTCGCGCGCGGTCAGCTCGTCGAGCAGGTCGGCGGTGGTGACCTTGGCGAGGTGGGGGTGCAGGGCGAGGCTCGGCGCGACCGCGTTGACCCGGATGCCGTGCGGGGCGGCTTCCAGGGCGGCGCAGCGGGTGAGGGCCATGACGCCGGCCTTGGCCGCCGCGTAGTGCGCCTGGCCGTGCTGGGCGCGCCAGCCGAGCACCGAGGCGTTGTTCACCACCACGCCGGGCGCGCCGGTGGCGCGCAGGCGGCGCAGGGCGGCACGGGTGCAGCGGAACGTGCCGGTCAGGGTGGTGTCGACGACCTGGTGCCACTGGTCGTCGGTCATGTCCGTGAGGGCGGCTGTGCCGCCCAGGCCCGCGTTGTTCACCACGATGTCCAGGCTGCCGTGGCGGCGCTCGGCGAGGTCCAGGAGGGCGGTCACGTCGGACTCCTCGGTCACGTCGCAGCGGGCGCCGTCGACGCGGTCGGGGCCGAACTCACCGGCGAGCGCGGCCACCACCTCCTCGGTGCGGCGCGCGTGCGCGTCCCCGATGACGACGCGGGCCCCCTCCTCCAGGAAGCGGCGGGCCGTGGCCGCGCCGATGCCCGCTCCGGCCGCCGCGGTGACCACGGCGGCGCGGCCGGTGAGCAGGCCGTGCCCTGGCACGTACTCCGGCGCTCCCATGGGTGAATCCCTCGATCGAGTGCTCGACTGCGGACCACCCTCACGATAATCTACCAAACACTTGTTAGGGAAGAGTGGGCGGCGGGACCGCCGACCGGGCGGGCGAGAGAGGGGAGCAGGGGGATGGACCTCGACTTCACCCCGGAGGAAGAGGAGTTCAGGCTGCGGGCGCGCGCCTGGCTCGCCGCGCACGTCCCGCGCGCTCCGCTGCCCTCGCTGGAGACCGAGGAGGGCTTCGCCGCCCATCGCGCCTGGGAGGGCACGCTGGCGGCGGACCGCTGGTCGGTGGTGTCCTGGCCCGAGGAGTTCGGCGGGCGAGGCGCCGGCCTCGTCCAGTGGCTCCTCTTCGAGGAGGAGTACTACGCGGCGGGCGCCCCCGGCCGCGTCTCGCAGAACGGCATCAGCCTCCTCGCCCCCACGCTCTTCGACCACGGCACGCCGGAGCAGCGCGCCCGCGTCCTGCCGCCGATGGCGCGCGGCGAGGTCGTCTGGGCCCAGGCCTGGTCGGAGCCGGAGGCCGGGTCCGACCTCGCGTCGCTGCGCTCCACGGCCCGGCGCGTGCCCGGCGGCTGGCGGCTGGGCGGGCAGAAGACGTGGTCGTCGCGGGCCGCGTTCGCCGACCGCGCCTTCGGCCTCTTCCGCAGCGACCCGCGCGCGGAGCGGCCGCACCAGGGCCTCACGTACGTCATGTTCCCGCTCGACGCGCCCGGCGTCACCCTCCGCCCCATCGGCCGCCTCGACGGCAGACCCGCGTTCGCCGAGGTCTTCCTGGACGACGTGTTCGTCCCCGACGAGGACGTGATCGGCGCCCCCGGCGACGGCTGGCGCATCGCCATGTCGAGCACCGCGGACGAGCGCGGCCTGACCCTGCGCTCCCCCGGCCGCTTCCTCGCCACCGCCGACCGCCTGGTCCGGCTCTGGCACGCCCACGGCGACCCCGCCGACACGGCGCTGCGCGAGCGGGTGGCGGACGCGGTGATCGGCGCCCGCGCGTATCAGCTCTTCACCTGGGCCCACGCCGCGCGGGCGACAGCGGGCGACAAGCTCGGCGCGGAGTCCAGCCTGAACAAGGTCTTCTGGTCGGAGTACGACATAGCGGTGCACGAGGCGGCCCTCGACCTCCTGGGCGCGGACGGGGAGTTGGCGGGCGGCGGGCCGGCAGGCGGTGAGAGGGCGAGCGGCGGGTCGGCGGACGGCGGGTCGGCGGACGTCCGGGCGGCGGACGGCGGCGAGCGCCCCGCCCCGGCCTCCCCGGCCCCCGCGCCCTGGGCAGACTGGACAGAGGGGTACGTCTTCTCCCTCGCCGGCCCCCTCTACGCGGGGACGAACGAGATCCAGCGCGACATCATCGCCGAGCGCCTGCTCGGCCTGCCCAAGGGACGGCGCTGATGAGGTTCCTCCTGGACGGCGAGCAGCGGGCGTTCGCCCGGGCGCTCGACGGCCTGCTGAAGGCCGCGGACACGCCCGCCGTGGCGCGGGCCTGGGCCGCGGGGGACCACGCGCCCGGGGCGGCGGTGTGGCACCGGCTCGCGGACGCCGGAGTGTTCACCCTCACGGCACCCGAGGAGTACGAGGGCGTGGGACAGCTGCCCATAGCCACCGCCGTCGCCTTCGTGGAGCTGGGGCGGCACGCCGTGCCCGGGCCGCTCGTCGAGACCGTGGCCGCGGCCGCGCTGCTGTCCCGCCTCGCCGAGCTGGGCGTGCCGGGGCCCGCGAAGCGGCTGCTGCCGTCCCTGGTGACGGGCGAGGCGCGGGCGACCCTCGCCCTCCCCGACACCGGGCCGTACGTCCTCGACGCGGACGCCGTCCCCGTCGTCCTCGTTGTCGGCGCCGGGCAGTTGAGACTCGCCCCCGGGCACGCGCGCGTGCGGGCCTCCCTCGATCCGGCGCGGCGGCTCGCCCGGCCGCTGCCGGGCGGGGAGGTGCTCGCGTCCGGCCCCGCGGTGGACGAGGCGGCCCGGTGCGCCCTGCGCTGGGCGGCGCTCGCCACGGCGGCGCAGTGCCTCGGCGTGGGGTGCGCGCTGCTCGACCGCACGGTGGCGTATGTGAAGCAGCGGACGCAGTTCGGCGTGCCGGTCGGGTCCTTCCAGGCCGTCAAGCACCGCCTCGCGGACGTGCTGGTGGGGCTCGAGTTCGCGCGGCCGCTGGTGTTCGGGGCCGCGGTGACGCTCGACGGGACGGAGGCCTGGGGGGACGTGGCCGCCGCCAAGGTCTGCGCGGCCGAGTCCGCGTACCGCTCGGCGCGGGCCGCGCTCCAGCTCCACGGCGCCATCGGGTACACGTCCGCGTACGACCTGTCCCTCTGGCTCCTCAAGGCCCGCGCCCTGCGGGGGGCTTGGGGCGGCACCGGGCAGTGGCGCGCCCGGGCCGTGCCACCGCCCGCCTGACCCCGGAGCGTCTCGTCCGACCGGCGCGCCGACGCGGTGGAAGGGGGCACGCGGCGGCGCGGGGCAGGCCGGACGCGCGGGGAGAAATCAAGCCGGTCCGACAGCGGCGGAAGGGCGCGCCGGGGCGGCGGCGGGGCGGGCGCGGCGGCGCTGTGAAACGGGCGGGCGGTTAGGGAAGGCATGGCTGTCCCGAGGTTGTGCGCGGGCACGGAGACGGGCGGAAGGGGCGGGAGCGTGGAGGGAATTGAGCCTGGCGGGCCAGGGCGGTCCGGTGGGGCCCGCCGAGGTGAAGGCATAGTGGGAGGGACCGGGCCCGGCCCGCGGTCTTGCCGAACCGGAAAGAGGAGACTTCGTGCGTGTGATCGGCCTGATGTCCGGCACCTCCTACGACGCCATCGACGCCGGTGCCGTCGACCTCACCCTCGACGGCGACCGCCTCGTCATGACCCCCTTGGGCCTCATCAGCCGCGGCTACGACGACGCGCTCCGCTCGGCCCTGGCCACCGCCCTGCCCCCGGCGGCCACCAGCCTGGCCGACGTCTGCCGTCTCGACACGCTCATCGGGCAGGCCTTCGCCGCGGCGGCGGTGGAGGCGGACCGGGAACTGTGCGACGGCCGTGCCGAGTTGGTCGCCTCGCACGGCCAGACGGTCTACCACTGGGTGGCGGACGGCCAGGTGCGCGGCACCTTGCAGATCGGGCAGCCCGCGTGGATCGCGGAGGCCACGGGCCTGCCCGTGGTCGCGGACTTCCGCCCGCGCGACGTGGCCGCGGGCGGCCAGGGCGCGCCCCTGGTGAGCCTGGTCGACCAGATGTGGCTGCGCGGCAGGCCGGGCACACCCGTGGCGCTGAACCTGGGCGGCATCGCCAACATCACCGCCCCCGACGGCACCGCCTTCGACACGGGCCCGGCCAACGCGCTGATCGACGCGGCGGTGCGGGAGCTGACGCCGGAGGGCCGTGCCTCCCACCTGCCGTTCGACCGGGACGGGGAGCTGGCCGCGCGCGGCACCGTGCACGAGGGCCTCCTCGCCCGCCTGCTCACCGAGCCGTACTACGCGCAGCCCGCGCCCAAGACGACGGGCAAGGAGCTGTTCCATCCGGCGTATCTGCGGGAGGCGTTGGCGGACTTCGGGCCGCTGGGCGCCGAGGACGTGGTGGCGACGCTGACGCGGCTCACGGCGGTGACGGTCGCCGACGCGGTGCGCACGACCGGCGCCACGGAGGTGATCGCCTCCGGCGGCGGGGTCCGCAACCCCACGCTCATGGCGATGCTGCGGTCCGAGCTGGGCAGGGCCGTGCCGGTCCGCGGCTCCGACGAGCTGGGCCTGCCGTCGACCGCCAAGGAGGCGTACGCCTTCGCCGTCCTGGGCTTCCTGACGGCCCACGGGCTGCCCGGCACCGTACCGACGAGCACCGGAGCCCGGCACTCCAGCGTGCTCGGCTCCCTCACCCCCGGTCGCGCGGGATTCCGCCTCCCGGGCCTCGCCAGCGCGGACGCCGTGAGCGCGCCGACCCGGCTCGTGGTGAACGGCCACTCGTGAGGAGGCGATTCGTGAGGGGACGATTCGTGGGGAGGCGATTCGCGGGGAGGGGATGAGCGGAGGCCGACGCCGGGCGGTGACCCCGGGCATATCCGTGCGACAGGGGCGAATCCTCGCCGCCCGGCAGGAGTTGGCCGGATCCGGCGGACCCCTCTCATCGGGCTTTCAGGCGGTGCCCATACGCTGACGCCCATGACGCACGCGACTCCTCCCGGCTGGTATCCGGACCCCGGGCAGACCCCTGGCGCCCCGCCGTCCGAGCGGTGGTGGGACGGAAACACGTGGACGGATCACGTCCGTGCGCAGGGCGGCAGCGGCTTCCCCACCCCCGGCCCGCCCACGCCGGGCTTCCCCGCCGCCGGACCGCCCGCGCCGGGCTCGCCCGTCCCCGGCTACGCGACCCCCGGCTACGCCACACCCGGCTACCCCCAGCAGCCGCCGGGCCCGCCCCGGCGCCGAATACGGACGGTGATCGGTGTGGCCGTCGCCCTCGCGGTGCTCGCGGGCATCGGCGGCGGGGTCTACGCGCTGACCGCCGGCGACGACGACAAGGACGACGACGGCAAGGACAGCGCCAAGCCCCCGGCCGCGTCGGCGCCTTCGAAGCCCGGAGCGCCGGACGGGCAGGACGACGGCGGCAGCGAGGACCCCGAGGGCTCGCCCGGCCCGTCCGGCGGCCCCCGGACCGAGGAGGGGTACGCCACCGACACCGCGAGCGGCATCAGCATGCCCGTCCCCGACGGCTGGGAGGGCCAGTCGGGCGGCGCGGGCGCGGGCGTGACGACCGGCAAGTACCCCTGCCCCGGCGACTCCGCCAAGCAGTGCGTGCGCGGCGGCGCCTTCTCCGCGCCCGCGGTCCGCCTCAAGGTCACCGCGTCGACCCCGGAGGCGGCCGCCAAGGCCGACATCAAGAAGAACGCGGAGGAATCCTACGGCGGCAAGATCTACGGCGGCGCCCCGAAGTCGCACGACCAGCTCGCCTCGAAGGCCGTCACCGTGGCCGGACAGAAGGGTTATCTGGTCCGCTGGAAGGTCGACGCGCGCAGCGGCCCCGACGGCTACGTCCAGTCGCTCGCGTTCAAGTCACCCGCCGACGACATGACGATGGTCCTCGTCCGCTTCGGCATCGACGACCACGACGACGCCCCGTCCCTGTCGGCCATGGACCAGATCACCAAGGGGATCAAGAAGGCCCGCGGCGGGGGCGGAGGCGGCGACGGGCAGCAGGTCGCGGCGCCCCGGGGCGCCCGGGAGCGCTAGGAACCACCGTCGGGCGGACTGAGCACGCTCAGCCCGCCCGGCGGTGACGGCGCGCCGCCCCCGTCCCCACGGTGCGGCGCGGGCGGGCCCGGTCCGGTCATCCTCCGGCCCCGGGCCCACGTTTTCGGTCGGCGCTGCGGCCGAGCACCGGTCGAGCCGACGCTGCGGCCGAACACCGGTCGAGCCGACGCTGCGGCCGAGCACCGGTTCAGTCGCCGGTGAGGCCGAGCACCGGCAGCAGCACCGCGTCCACGAACCGCGTCAGATACTCCGCGTCCGCGTTCTTGCCCTCCAGCATCGGCCGCACCCGCAGCACGCCGAAGAGCTGCGCGGCCACGAACTCCGTCGCCGGATGGTTCGCGGCCAGCTCACCGCGCTCGACGCCCCGCCTCAGGACGGCGTCGATCGCCTGCACCTCCGGCTCCACCAGCGCCTCGCGCAGCGCCCGCTGGAGGTCCGCGTCCTGCTGGACGGCGTGGCTGAGGGCCTGCACCAGCATCGTGTCGCGCTCGCTCCACGCGGCGGCCGAGCGGGCCGCCTCCCGCAGGTCACCGGCCACCGAGCCGGTGTCGATGCCCGCGAACCGCACACAGCGGTTGGCACGCAGCGCGGCGGCCACGAACTGGGGCTTGGTCTTCCACTGACGGTAGAGCGTGGACTTGCTGCACCGGGTGGCGGCGGCGACGCCCTCCATGGTCACGGCCTCGTAGCCGCACTCGCGGAGCTGGTCGAGGACCGCGTCGTAGAACTCCTGCTCACGCTCGGGCGTGAGCTTGGAGCGGCGCGAGGCGGACGGCTTGCCGCACCCGTGCTCACGTACCGGTTCCCGCGACGTCATGGCTCTTCTCCTCGGTGGGGCCGCCTGCCGGGGCCACCTTATCGATACGCCAGTGTACCGGTACGCTCCCGTATCGGTACACTGGCGTATCGATGTGTGCGTTCAGGGGTGCCCACATCACCGCTTGCCGCACCGCACCACATCACCGCACCACCCAGTCGTCACGTAAAGGGGCCGGGGCATGGAAGCCCGCGAATCCCGCACCGCGGCTGCCGAAGGAGAGCCCGGGATACCCCCGGGGCCGCCGAGGACAGCCACCGCACCGCCGGTCGAGGCGGCCGAGCGCGCCACCGCCCGGCCGCCCCTCCTGCGCGAGCTCCTCCTCGTCGTGGGGCTCTTCCTCGTCTACAAGTTCGGCAGGCAGCTCGCGAACGGCCACACCGGCGAGGCGCTGCGCAACGCCCGCCGCGTCTGGGACGCCGAGCGGACGCTGCGGCTGCCGGGCGAAGGCCTCGTCCAGGACGCGCTGCTGCACGGCGACGGCCTCGTGCACGTGGCGAACACGTACTACGCGACCGTGCACTTCCCCGCCACGCTGCTCTTCCTGGTGTGGCTGTATCTGCGCAGGCCCCGGCACTACGTGTGGGCGCGGCGCGTCCTCGCCGTGCTCACCGCCGCCGCGCTCGCGCTGCACCTCGGCTTCCCGCTCGCGCCGCCCCGGCTGCTGCCCGCGGCGCACCTGGTGGACACGGCGCAGGTGTACGGGCCTTCCGTGTACGCGGCGAAGCCCGCGGCCGACACCATGGCCAACCAGTTCGCGGCCATGCCGTCGCTGCACTTCGGCTGGGCGCTGATGCTGGCGATCGGCATGATCGCGGCGACCCGCTCCCGCTGGCGCCCGCTGTGGCTGCTGCACCCGCTCGTGACGCTCCTGGTGATCGTCGGGACCGCCAACCACTACTGGCTCGACGCGCTCGTGGCCGCCGCGCTGCTCGGCGTCACGCTGGCCGTCGTCCGGCCGCCGCGCCCGGCGCGCTCGCGGGTGGTACGCCGCTCCGTGCCCGCGGAGGGCCGCACGGCCGAGGCCGGCGAAGCCGCCCGGGCCGCCGAGCTGGTCGGCTCCGGAGCCGTGCGGTGAGCGCCACGCTGCTCGCCGTCGCGCTCTCCCTGGTCTCGGCCGTGGCGTACGCCGCCGCGGCCGTCGCCCAGGAGCGTCTGGCGGCGCGCCTCACGGACAGCGGGCCGCGGGTGCTCGGGCTGCTCGGCAGCGGTGCGTGGTGGGCGTCCGTCGGGCTCAACGCCTCCGCCGCGCTGCTGCACGTCGCGGCCCTGAAGTACGGGCCGCTCACGCTGGTGCAGCCGCTCGGCGCGCTCACCCTGGTCGCCGCCGTGCCGCTGGGCGCGCGCCTCGCCGGGCGGCGCGTCACCCGCCTGGAGTGGCGCGGCACGGGGCTCACCCTGATCGGTCTCGGCGCGCTGCTGCTCACCGCGTCGGGCCCGGCGCCCGACGACACGCTTTCCCTGCCGGAGGCCCTGACGGTCGCCGCGGTGACGGCCGTCGTGATCGGGATGCTGTCCCGGCGCGGCACCCGTCCGGGGCTGCGGCACGCGACCGCGTCCGGCTTCGCGTCGGGTGTGGCCTCCGCGCTCACGCAGACCGTGACGGTCGCGGCGACCGACACGTCCGGGCCGCTGCTCAGCGCGCGGGTCGTGGTCGTGGCGCTTCTCGTCGCGGCGCTGGCCGTCGGCGGCCTGTTCCTGTCGCAGACGGCGTACCGCGGTGGTCTGGGCGCGCCGCTCGCCGTGGTCACGCTCGCCAACCCGGTGGCCGCGTCCGCGATCGGCGTCGCGCTGCTCGGCGAGCGGCTGCGGGGCGGCGCGGGCGGGGTGTTCCTCGCGGCGGCGGGCGCGGCGCTCGCCGCGTACGGGGTGGTGCTCCTGACCCGGTCGCCGCGGACCCCCGCGCCCGTCCCCGGCTCGCTGCCGTCGATCCCCGGCCAGCCCGAGCCCGCGGACGCCCTGTCCGCGCAGCCGCTGTCCGCGCGGCACGGATAGCACCACCGGTCCGCACAGACGCACGCGCAGAAGTACACACGGCAAGTACACACAGCAAAGACGCACAGAAGCGGCCGCACCCCCCCCCAGGGAGTGCGGCCGCTCCGCGTACGCAGGAGTCCTCGTCAGCCGAGACCGCGCGAGTCCTGCTTGAGGGCCGTGTCGACCGTCAGGGCCGTCGCCACCACCAGGCTCAGGAGCGGCTCCGGGAGCTGGAAGTGGATCTGGAGGACGTAGTTGTCCGCCGTCGTGAACATCGTCTTGGCGAGGCCTTCCCAGGTCTTCGTGATCCGGGCCACCTCGTTGTCGGCGTGGTCGACGATCGAGAAGTTCCAGGCGCGCCAGTTCTCCGCCTTGATGGCACCGACCTGCTGGCCGTTGGCCATCATCGCGAAGTTGATCTTCCCGAAGACGTTCTGCTGGACGATCTCGCCGACCGGCTGGCCGTCCGGGCGCTCCACGACGACCCGCGACTTCATGAACTTGCGGGGGCGGGTCAGGCGCAGCTGCGGCTGTCCGTGGACGTCACGGATCTCCAGCGTGTGCGTCATGAACTGGTCGAGGCTGGAGACGAAGCGGGCGACCTTCTTGAGCGCGCTCTGGTCGACCTGGGTGACCGAGCCGAGCTGGTTGCCCGCCTGGTCCATGACCTTGTACTCGTTGGTCAGCTCGATCAGCTTGGCCTTCTGGTTCACCACCAGGACCGGCTCGGTGAACAGGGTGCCGCCGCCCTGGGCGGCCGGGGTGATGCCCGCCTGCTGCTGGACCTGGCGCTGGACCTTCGCCGGGTCGGCCTGCGGCGCGGCGAACGGCGCCTGTGCGGGGGCGCCCGCCGCGGGGCCCGGCTGCGGCGGGACCTGCGGGCCCGGCGTGCCCTGCTGGTCCGCCGTGGTGTGGTCGGTCCACTGCGAGCCGTCCCACCAGCGGAGCAGCTGGGCGGCACCCTGGGGATCCGGGTACCAGCCTGCAGGAGTGTTCGATTGCGTTGTCACCCGGGCACACTACCGCGCCACCCCAGGGGCTCCCCAGCCCCGTGTTCCGCTCAGTGGAACGGTGTGAGCAGCACCTCCGCGCGCGGCTCACCGCCGGCCCCGCGCGTCGGCACCGCCCTCACCCGCCCCGTGGCCCGGGCGCCCCGGGTCAGGCCGTCGCCAGGCCCGGGTCGCTCACTCCCGCCTCGCCGGTCTCCACGTGGCCCGCCAGGCGTCGCAGGAAGCCGGCGTCGGTGTCGGCCAGGACCGTCAGGTCGTACCAGCGCTTGCTCGCCCGCAGGTCGACCGTGTGCCGGACGGTCGCCCCCGCGTTGACCCGGAAGGCGTCCTTGCGGCCGCCGTAGGCGTTCGTGACCGTGAGCACGCAGGCGACCGCCCCCGCGTTGGTGAAGGTCAGCTCGATGTTGCCGGTGGTGCGGTCGTGACGGGCCGTGACCTCGGGCCCGGCCTTCTTGCCGGGGCCCTTGAAGGTGCGCAGGAAGCCGTTGGGCCCGAACACGGACAGGTCGTGGCTGCCGCCCGAGTACGCCGAGTTCCAGGCGTCGGAGAGCGTCTTGCCGGCCTCGGTGGTGTAGGTCCAGGGCCCGTCGCCGCGGTTGCCGGAGCGCACGTGGAAGCAGACGCCCGCCGCGTCGCCGCCGCCGAAGGTGAGCCGGAACTTGCCGTCGGCGGGCGTGGCGATGCCGTCCACCAGCGGCGCGTACGGCAGCGGGCGGGTGCGCCGGGTGCCGCGCTCCTGCTTCGGCAGGGCCGGGCTCGCGGGCGCCTTCGGAAAGTAGTCGGGGTGGCGCGCGTGGTCCGGCGGCCGGTATCCGGAGGTGTCCGGCAGCGCGGCCGGGGCGGTGTCCTTGCCCGCGAAGTCGAACGCGGCGGTCAGGTCGCCGCAGACGGCCCGGCGCCACGGCGAGATGTTCGGCTCGCGCACGCCGAACCGGCGCTCCATGAAGCGGATGATCGACGTGTGGTCGAGCACCTGCGAGCAGACGAACCCGCCGGTGCTCCACGGCGAGACGACCACCATCGGCACGCGCTGGCCGAGGCCGTAGTGCCCGGCGGCGTACTGGGCGTTGCCCGGGAAGTGGTCGAGCGCGGTGGCGACGGTGGACAGGCCCTGGTTCGCCGAGGACGGGACGTAGGGCGGTACGACGTGGTCGAAGTACCCGTCGTTCTCGTCGTACGTGATGAACAGGGCGGTCTTCGCCCACACCTCGGGGTTGGCCGTGAGCGCGTCCAGGACCTGCGCGATGTACCAGGCGCCGTAGTTCACGGGCCAGTTGGGGTGCTCGCTGAAGGCCTCGGGGGCGGCGATCCAGGAGACCTGCGGCAGCCGGTCCGCCTTGACGTCGGCCTTCAGGAGGTCGAAGTAGCCGTCGCCCGCCTTGACGTTCGTGCCGGTGCGGGCCTTGTCGTAGAGGGGGTCGCCGGGCTCGGCGCCGCGGAAGGAGTTGAAGTAGAGCAGGGAGTTGTCGCCGTAGTTGCCGCGGTAGGCGTCCGTGATCCAGCCCCATTTGCCCGCCGCGTCCAGACCGTCACCGATGTCCTGGTACACCTTCCAGGAGATCCCGGCCTTCTCCAGGCGCTCGGCGTACGTGGTCCAGCCGTAGCCCGCCTCCTGGTTGCCGAGGACGGGGCCGCCGCCGGTGCCGTCGTTGCCGACGTGCCCGGTGAGCATGTAGTAGCGGTTGGGGTCGGTGGCCCCCATGAACGAGCAGTGGTAGGCGTCGCAGATGGTGAAGGCGTCGGCGAGCGCGTAGTGGAAGGGGATGTCCCCGCGCGTGAGGTAGGCCATGGTCCGCTCGGACTTGGCGGGGATCCACTGGTCGTACGCGCCGTTGTTGAACGCCCGGTGGCCGCCCGCCCAGTCGTGGTCGAGCCCGGCGATGAACTGCATGCCCAGGTCGGCCGCGTCCGGGTGGAACGGCAGGACCTCCTTGCCGCCGCCCTTCTGGTGCCACACCGGCTTGCCGCCGGGCAGCGTCACCGGGCGGGGGTCGCCGAAGCCGCGCACGCCCTTGAGGGTGCCGAAGTAGTGGTCGAAGGAACGGTTCTCCTGCATCAGGACGACGATGTGCTCCACGTCCTCGATGGAGCCGGAGCGGCGCCGGGCGGGCAGCGAGGCGGCCCGGCCGATGCTCTCGGAGAGCGCGGAGAACGCGGCGGTGCCGCCGGCGAGTTGCAGGAAGCGGCGCCGATTGATGTCGGGCATGCGAAAGGGACCTCACGTGACGTGGGGGGCGTGGGCGGATGCAGTGTGTCAAGCGGAGCCAGGCTGACGGAAGAGGCGGGCGGCGCGGTGACCGCCGCGTGACGGGAGGGCCAACGTTGCGGCCCCGTGAACACTCCGCGGCCGGGGAATGCCCGTACGACGGCCGGCCTTGTGATCATTGGTGCGGCGCCCCGGTGCCGCGCGGCCCGGCCGACGAGGAGAGCGAGGAGCGCATGGCCCAGGCGTATGTGTACACCCGGCACGGCGGACCCGAGGTGGAGGCCCTCATCGACCGGGAGCCGCCGCGCCCCGGGCCCGGCCAGCTCCTCGTGGCCGTACGGGCCGCGGGCGTCAACCCCGTCGACCACAAGCTGCGCGGCGGCTACCGCAGGCCGGGCCAGGCGCCCGCCGCGCTGCCGGAGGTCCTGGGCAGCGAGGCGGCGGGCGTCGTCGAGGAGACCGGCCCGGGCGTCACCGGCTTCGCCGTCGGCGACGCGGTGTTCGGGTCCACGCTCACCGGCGGGTACGCGGCGTACACGCTGCTTCCGGTGGAGGTCGCCGCGCACAAGCCGGAAGGGCTTTCGTTCGCGGAGGCGGCGGCCCTGCCCGTCGCCGCCGCGACCGCGTACGACGGCGTCCGCCAGCTCGCCCTGCCCGCCGGGGCCACGCTCCTGGTCACGGGCGTCGGCGGCGGCGTCGGCGGCTACGCGGCGCGGCTCGCGCGCCACGAGGGGCTGCGCGTCATCGGCACCGCGAGCGACGCCAAGAAGGAGTACGTCGAGTCGCTCGGCGTCACCCACGTGGCGCCGGGGCCCGATCTGGTGGAGCGGATCCGGGCCCTGGCGCCGGACGGCGTCGACGGCGTCTTCGACCTGGTGGGCGGCGACCACCTGCGGACCGTCGCCGACCTTGTGGCGGACCGCACGAAGCTGATCACCGCGGGCGGCAAGCAAATCGTCGGCGAGCTGGGCGGCTCCCCCGTCGCCCGGGCCCGCACCGCCGAGGTCCTGGACGCGGTGGCCGCGCTCGCCGCGGCGGACGTGCTGCGCCCGCACATCACGGCCACCTACCCCCTGGAGCGGGCGGGCGAGGCCCTGCGGGCCGTCGAGTCGGGGCACGCGCGCGGCAAGGTCGTGATCGAGGTCGGGCGGTGACGGGCGGCGCGGCGGCCCGGCCCCCGGGCCCGCTGGACAACCCGGGGCTCGCCTCGCTGACCGGCCCGCACGCGCGATTCGCCGAGCGGCGCGGGCGGGTGGTGCGCTACCCCGTGGACGTCTCGCCCTGGCTCGGGCTGCCCGCCGAGCCGGACGCGGCGGACTGGAGGGACCTGGCCGCCTTCGCGGGGGCCGACGGGTCGGTGCCGCTGCCCGGGGTCACCGCGCGGGTGCCCGCGGGCTGGGAGCTGACGTTCGACGTGGCGGGCGTGCAGCTCGTCGACGAGGGCGTGGCCGCCGCGCCCGACGCCGAGGCGGTGCGGCTCGGCCCTGCCGACGTGCCCGAGATGCTCGACCTCGTCGCGCGCACCCGGCCCGGCCCCTTCCTGCCCCGCACCGTCGAACTCGGCGCGTATCTGGGGCTGCGGAAGGGGGGCGTGCTCGTCGCGATGGCCGGGGAGCGGCTGCGGCCGCCGGGGTTCACGGAGATCAGCGCGGTGTGCACCGACCCGGCGTACCGGGGGCGCGGGCTCGCCGCGCGGCTCGTGCGCGCCGTCGCGCACGGGATCCGGGAGCGCGGTGACACCCCCTTCCTGCACACTTCGGCGCGGAACACCGGGGCGATCCGCCTGTACGAGTCCCTCGGCTTCGCACTCCGGCGCTCCGTGCCGTTCCGGGCGGCCCGGCCACCGCTGACGGCGGGGTCGGCGGCGACCAGGGCGGCAGAAAATGGGAGGACGGCCGTCCGGTCCGGTTGATAACTTCCGGATCATGGAACCAGTCGGCGAGAAAGAGATCCGCGCGTCCTTCGTGAACTGCTCCAAGGGCGAGGCGCGGCGCCTGACGCTGCCCCCGGGGTTCGCCGAGACCCCCTGGGACGACCTGGACTTCCTCGGCTGGCGCGACCCCAAGGCGCCGGACCGCGGCTATGTGGTGGCGCGGCGCGACGGCGGCGACCTGCTCGGCGTTGCGCTGCGGGCGTCCACCGGGGCGCGCCGGAGCCTGCTCAAGTCCAGCATCTGCTCGGTGTGCGTGACCCCGCAGGCCGGGTCGGGGATCACGCTGTTCGTGGCGCCCCGCGCGGGCGAAGCGGGGCGCCAGGGGAACTCGGTGGGGCTCTACATCTGCGCCGACCTCGCCTGCTCGCTGTACGTACGGGGGAAGAAGACGTCGGCCCTGGCCCGGCGGTTCGAGGAAAGCCTGAGCCCGCAGGAGCAGAACGAGCGGACGCTCCGCAACCTCCACGGCTTCCTGGACCAGGTGACGGGGCCCGCCTAGCTACTCCAGGTAGGCCAGGGCGGGGTGGGCCTGCTGGTAGGCGGCGGTCAGGCGGCTCGCCACCGTGACCGAGTCGACCAGCGGGTGCAGGGCGAACGCCTTGACCGCCGCCGCGCGGGAGCGGTCCTCCACGGCGGTGAGCACCTCGCGCTCCACCGCCTTCACCGCGCAGACGAGCCCCACCGCGTGCCCCGGCAGCGGGTCGACGGACACCGGGTGCGCCCCGCTCGCGTCGACGAGGCAGGGGACCTCCACCACGGCGTCCGCGTCGAGCGCCGAAAGCGTCGTGCGGTTGCGGACGTTGAGGATGAGCGTCGTGCGCTCGTCGCGGGCGACGGCCCGCATCAGGGCCAGGGCGACGTGCTCGTAGCCGCCGGACACCAGGTCCTCCGCGGCGCGCTCCCCGGCCCCGGCCGCCTCCCGGCTCGCGGCCATGTACGACGCCTCGCGCTCGGCGCGGGTGGTGTCCCAGGTCAGGAACGCGGGGGCGCCGGGCCCGCCGACGGCCTCGTAGAACCGCGCCTGCTGGTCGCGCAGGAAGGCCCCGCGCGTCCGCTCGGCCCGCTGGTAGGCGGCGACGGCCTCACGGTTGAAGTAGTAGTAGTACAGGTACTCGTTGGGGATCGCGCCGAGCGACCGGAGCCAGTCGGCGCCGAAGAGCTTGCCCTCCTCGAAGGACTCCAGGAGGTCCCGGTCGGCGAGCAGCCGCGGCAGCTCGTCCCGGCCGTCGACCCACAGGCCGCGCAGCCAGCCCAGGTGGTTCAGGCCCACGTAGTCGGCCCAGGCCCGGCCGGGCGCCACGCCGAGCAGGCCCGCGACACGGCGGGCGAGGCCCACCGGCGAGTCGCAGATGCCGATGACCCGGTCGCCGAGGTGGCGGGACATCGCCTCGGTGACGAGCCCGGCGGGGTTGGTGAAGTTGATGACCCACGCGTCGGGCGCGAGCCGCGCCACGCGCCGGGCGATGTCGAGGGCGACGGGCACGGTCCGCAGGCCGTAGGCGATGCCGCCCGCGCCCACGGTCTCCTGCCCGAGCACGCCTTCGGCGAGCGCGACGCGCTCGTCGGCGGCGCGGCCCTCCAGGCCGCCGACGCGGATCGCGGAGAACACGAAGTCGGTGCCGCGCAGCGCCTCGTCGAGGTCGGTGGTGACCCGCACCGCCGGGGCGTCCGGCACGCCCTCGGCCTGCTCGGCGAGCACCCGCGCGATCGCGTCGAGCCGCCCCGCGTCCACGTCGTGCAGGACCACGTCGGTGACGCGGCCCTCCTCGTGGTCGTCGAGCAGCGCCCGGTACACGAGCGGTACGCGGAACCCTCCGCCGCCGAGAATCGTCAGCCTCACGTCAGCACCACCTTGCTCTCTCCTCGCCCCTCCCCACGGAGGACGCTCTGCTGAACTCCTACCACTTCAGCGGGGCGGCGCGCCGACCGCCCCGCCCGCCCACGGCGGCGCCTGCTCGACGAGGCCCGCGTGCCGCTCCCGCACCGGCTCGGGGAACGGCACCGCGCGGCCTCGGCGGCCCTCGACGTGCAGCGCGAGCTGTTCGCTGGTCGCGACGGGCTCGGCGTCCCGCGCCGGCTCGGCCGCGGGCCCTTCGACGACGTACATCTCGTGGGCGAAGCGCAGCCCGCGCGCGGAGGATTCGAGGACGCGGCTGCGGATCGCCAGGTGGGCGCCCTCGGCGACGTCGCGCAGGAACCGCATTTGGGCCTCGACGGTGCGCAGGGTGGCGCCCGTGGCGGCGCGGTAGTCGGCGTGCAGCCCCGTCGCCTCCATCAGGCTGTCCGTGGCGAAGGCGAACACGACGGCGTAGTGGCCCTCGCTCAGGAGCCCGTCGCCGTCGCTCCACTCGGGCCGCGCGACCTGGCGGCACAGCGGCAGCGGATGGCGCACTTCCCTGGTCATGCGGTCTCCTCACGGTTCGCTCCGGCGCACGGCGGCTCGTACGGGCGTTTGGGTCGCTCCACACTTTCGCATCGGCGTATCACGCGATGGTGTGACCGCGGACCCCGCGCCGCATCGAACGGCGCGCCGGGGGTAGTGCCTGGCTGCCGTACGCCCCCTGTCCGAGGAGACCTCCGTATGCCACGGCCGACACGCCCCTTCGAACTGCCGGACTTCTACATGGTGCATCCGGCACGCCTCAATCCCCATGTGGAGGAGGCACGTTCGCACTCCCTGCGGTGGGCGCGCGGGATGGGGATGCTGGAGGGCTCGGGCGTCTGGGAGCAGGCGGACCTGGACGCGCACGACTATCCGCTGCTGTGCGCCTACACCCACCCGGACTGCGACGGGCCCGCGCTCTCGCTGGTCACGGACTGGTACGTGTGGGTGTTCTTCTTCGACGACCACTTCCTGGAGCTGTTCAAGCGCACCCAGGACCGCGAGGGCGGGAAGGCCTACCTGGACCGGCTGCCCGCCTTCATGCCGATGGACCTGGCGACGCCGATGCCGGAGCCCACCAACCCCGTGGAGGCGGGCCTCGCCGACCTGTGGCGGCGCACGGTGCCCCATATGTCGCTCGACTGGCGGGCCCGCTTCGCGGAGAGCACCCGCAACCTCCTCGACGAGTCGCTGTGGGAGCTGTCCAACATCAACGCGCGCCGGGTCGCCAACCCCGTCGAGTACATCGAGATGCGCCGCAAGGTGGGCGGCGCGCCCTGGTCGGCGGGTCTGATCGAGTACGCGACGGGGGCCGAGGTGCCGGCCGCCGTGGCGGACGCGCGCCCGCTGCGCGTGCTCAAGGACACGTTCGCCGACGCGGTGCACCTGCGCAACGACCTGTTCTCGTACCAGCGCGAGGTCCAGGACGAGGGCGAGCTGAGCAACGGCGTGCTGGTCCTGGAGACCTTCCTCGGCTGTACGACGCAGGAGGCGGCGGACGCCGTGAACGAGCTGCTCACCTCACGCATGCAGCAGTTCGAGGACACGCTGTTCACGGAGCTGGCACCGCTGTTCGCCGAGAAGGCGCTGTTGCCGGGCGCGTGCGCGGACGTCCTCGCGTACGCCAAGGGCCTCCAGGACTGGCAGTCCGGCGGCCACGAGTGGCATCTGCGCTCCAGCCGCTACATGAACGAGGGCGCCACCGCCACGGCCTCGCCGCTGTCCGGCCCCTCGGGCATCGGCACCGCGGCGACGGGCGTCAAGGACCTGCTGTCCGCGACCGGTGCGCAGCGTCAGCGCCGCTTCACGCACGTGCCGTTCGCGCGCGTGGGCCCCTCCCGGATCCCGGACTTCGACCTGCCGTTCACGACGTCGCTCTCCCCGCACCTGGAGCGCTCCCGGCGCGAGGTCGTCGACTGGTGTCTGCGGATGGGCATGCTCCAGCCGCAGCCGGGCGTGCCCGCCTCGCACGTCTGGGACGCGCACAAGCTCGCCCGGTTCGACTTCGCGCTGTGCGCGGCGGGCATCCACCCGGACGCGACCGCCGAGCAGCTGGACCTGGACACCTGCTGGCTGGCGTGGGGGACGTACGCGGACGACTACTACCCGGCGGTGTTCGGCAGGTCCCGCGACCTGCTCGGCGCGAAGGTGTGCACGGACCGCCTCACGCTGTTCATGCCGCTCGACGGCTCCCCTCCCCCGCCCCCGGCCAACGCGCTGGAGCGGGGCCTCGCGGACCTGTGGACGCGCGCGACCGCCCCGATGGGCGCGGAGGCCCGGGCCGCGCTGCGCCGCTCCCTGGTGGAGATGACGGACAGCTGGCTGTGGGAGCTGGCCAACCAGGCGCAGCACCGCGTCCCCGAGCCGGTCGACTACATCGAGATGCGCCGCCATACCTTCGGCGCCGAGTTCACGATGAACCTGAGCCGCCTGGCCCACGGCGAGCCGATCCCGCGCGAGGTCCTCGACAGCGGTCCGCTGCGCACCCTGGAGAGCGCCGCCGCCGACTACGCGGCGCTGATGAACGACGTCTTCTCGTACCAGAAGGAGATCGAGTACGAGGGCGAGCTGCACAACGCCGTGCTCGTCGTGCAGCACTTCTTCGACTGCGACTACCCCACCGCGCTGCACATCGTCGACGACCTGATGCGCTCGCGCCTGAGCCAGTTCCAGCACGTGGTGGCGCACGAACTGCCGGTCCTCTGCGCCGACCTCGGCCTGGACGAGCGGGCGCGCGACGCCCTCGACGACCATGTGCGGCGCCTGGAGGACTGGCTGGCGGGCATCCACCGCTGGCACGTCGACTGCGGCCGCTACCGCGAGGAGTACCTCACGCGCGGGCCCCTGCCGGTGCCGACGGGGCTCGGCATGGAGGTGGTGCGCCCCGCCTGGCTGCGGGAGCTGGCCGCCACGCCCCGGCCCCTGACGGCCTGACCGGGCGCGGCCGTCAGGGGTGGCCGTCCCCGCTGTGGATCTCCCGGTACTCCTGGGCCGTGGGCTTCGGCACCTGTGTGCCGGGGCCGTACATGGCGCGGGAGAGCCGGGCCCGCAGGCGCTCGGCGCGGGGGACCTTGCGGACCACGCCGTTCGCGTCGACGAGCGGCCCGATCTCGTACGGCACGGGCTGCTCGTGCGCGGTGAGCGTGTACCGCTCGGCCTGGCTGAGCGGCTGGTGGACCTCCACGTACTCGCCGTGCGGGAGGCGCTTGATGACGCCGCTCTCCCTGCCGTGCAGCACCTTGGCGCGGTCGCGCCGCTGGAGGCCGAGACAGATCCGGTACGTGACGACGTAGGCGAGCGGCGGCACCACGAAGAAGGCGATCCGCACGAACCAGGTGATGGCGTTGATGGACAGGTGGAAGTGCGTCGCCCAGATGTCGTTGCCCCCACCGACCATGAGCACGCCGTACAGCGACAGCCAGGCCACGCCGAACGAGGTGCGCGCGGGCGCGTTGCGCGGCCGGTCCGCGATGTGGTGCTCGCGGCGGTCCTTGGTGACCCAGGCCTCCACGAACGGGTACACCGCGATCACCATCATGATCAGCGGGAACAGCGCGAACGGGATGAAGACGCCCAGTTCAAGCGTGTGGCCCCAGGCGTTGATCTCCCAGCTCGGCATCACCCGGATCAGCCCCTCGGAGAACCCCAGGTACCAGTCGGGCTGGGCGCCGGTGCCGACCAGGTCGGGCCGGTAGGGGCCGAGCGCCCACACGGGGTTGATGGTGGCGATGGCCCCCATGAGCGCGAGGACGCCGAAGACGAGGAAGAAGAAGCCGCCCGCCTTGGCGACGTAGACGGGGAAGAAGGGCGCCCCGACGACGTTCCGCTCGGTGCGTCCGGGGCCCGCGAACTGGGTGTGCTTGTGGTAGAAGACCAGGATCAGATGGGCCACGATCAGGCCCAGCATGATCCCCGGCAGCAGCAGCACGTGCACCGCGAACAGGCGCGGGATGATGTCGTGGCCGGGGAACTCCCCGCCGAAGAGGAAGAAGGAGAGGTAGGTCCCCACGACGGGGATCGACAGGATGGCGCCCTGCGCGAAGCGCACGCCGGTGCCGGACAGCAGGTCGTCGGGGAGCGAGTAGCCGGTCAGGCCGGTGATCAGGCCGAGCATCAACAGGGTCCAGCCGAACAGCCAGTTCAGCTCGCGCGGCTTGCGGAAGGCGCCGGTGAAGAACACCCGCATCATGTGCACCAGCATGCCCGCGACGAACACGAGCGCCGCCCAGTGGTGGATCTGCCGGATGAGCAGGCCGCCGCGCACCTCCATGCTGATGTCGACGGTCGACTCGTAGGCGCGCGTCACCAGGACGCCCTTCAGCGGTTCGTACGTGCCGTTGTACTCGACCTCCATGCCGCTCGGTTCGAAGAACAGGGTCAGCCAGACGCCGGTGAGGATGAGGATCAGGAAGCTGTAGAGGCAGATCTCGCCGAACATGAACGACCAGTGGTCCGGGAAGACCTTGCGCAGCTGCGACTTGCCGAGGGTGTGGATGCCGAGGCGGGCGTCCGCCCAGTCGGCGACGCGCTCGCCCCTGGCGGGCGGGGTCGGGCGTCCGTCCTGACCGTGGTCCTGGGTGCGTTCGCTCATGCGGCTCCCCCCTCGGGCGGCTACCAGCGTAGGCGCGCGCCCGGGCGGGGCCAACAGTGCGTACGCGCGCTACCCCGCGCGGACGGCTCCGGACCGGCCCGTCACCGCGCGGCGCGGTCGGGTGCCGGGAGGATCTGCCGCAGCTTCGGAGACGGGTGCCAGTCGCGCTTCCACTCGCGCGGGTAGCCCACCGACACCTCCTCGTGCCGGATCCCGTCGTGCCAGGTGGTGCGGGGCACGTGCAGATGTCCGTACACCACCGCCGCGGCGCGGTAGCGCACCGGCCAGTCGGCGGTGGCCTCCGTGCCGCACCACAGGGCGAACTCGGGGTAGCGCAGGATCCGGGTGGGCTCGCGCACGACCGGCCAGTGGTTGATCAGGACCGTCGGCAGGCCGGGGTCGACCGCGTCGAGCCGCTCCTTGGTGATCGCGACCCGGGCCCGGCACCAGTCCTCGCGGCTGGGGTACGGGTCCGGGTGCAGCAGCACCTCGTCCGTGCAGACCACCCCGGTCTCGTACGCGTACTCCAGCGCGTCACGCTTCGCGTACGTGCCCTCGGGGCGGAACGTGTAGTCGTAGAGGAGGAAGAGCGGCGCGATGGTCACCGGGCCGCCCTCGCCGCGCCACACCGGGAAGGGGTCCTCCGGCGTGAGCACGCCCAACTGGCGGCACAGCTCGACCAGGTGGCGGTAGCGGGGCTCGCCGCGCAGCTGGTTGGGGTCGTCGCGGGGCGTCCACAGCTCGTGGTTGCCCGGGGACCAGATCACGGTGTCGAACCGCTCGGCGAGGGTGCGCAGCGACCACTCGATGTCGGCCGCCATCTCTGCGACGTCACCGGCGACTATCAGCCAGTCGCCCTCGTGTTCCGGCCACAGCTCGTCGACGAACTTCCTGTTCTCGGGATAGGCCACGTGCAGGTCACTGATGGCGAACAGCCTCGGTGCCCTCCGCGGTGATGCAGATGTCGTCACCAAGTGAGGCTAACCGAAGGGGCTGGATCTCCCCTAGCCCGGCCGGGATAGTGGGCCGGGGACCCGAAAGCGCGACCGCAGAGGGGGCTGGCGTGGACGCGGGCACGACGGCGGGCCTACGGATCGCGGCGTCGGTCATGGTGCCGCTGGTGAAGCGCCTCCTGCTGCCGAAGGGCGGCCCCGGCGCGGAGTTCGGCGAGCAGCCGGTGCGGCTCGGCCGGCTGCTCTCGTTCACCGGCGAGCGCCGCACCCTCAGCGAGGCCGACCTCTACCAGCTCGCGCGGGAGCTGGTGCGCCGCGCGGTCCGCGCGGCGGGCCCGCACGACCCGCCGATCACCCCCGACGAGCAGAACGCCGTGGGCTACGCCCTCGGCCACACCCTGCGCGCGCTCGGTGACCTCGACATGGACGACGTCCAGGCCTTCGGCCTGGGCCCGCGGCGGCTCGCCGAGGCCCTGGTGCGGGCCAGCGCCCCGGAGACCCGGGCCCTGCTCAGCGCGGACGCCGCGCACCTGCACGACCGGCTGCTGGTCACCGCCTGCCTGCACCTGATCCACCAGTTCAGCAAGCGCCCGGGCTTCGCGGCCCGCACCCAGGTCGAGCTGCGCCGCGCCCTGAGCGAGCAGCAGGAACAGCTGCGGCTGCTCCTGGAGCGGCTGCCCGCCACCACCGTGGAGGACACCGGCTTCGAGCGGGCCTACGCCCACTACGTCGTCGGCCAGCACAGCACCCTGACCATCCACGGCGTGGACCTGCCCGACGCGCGGAGCCAGGCCTGGCCCCTGGAGACGGCCTATCTGAGCCTGGAGGCGGTGCCCGCGCGCGACCCGGCCGAGCCGGTGCCCGGGTCCGGCAACGGCTACGCCGACGGCGACCCCGGCGGCGCCGACCCCGATTCCGAGCGCGCCACGGGCCCGGTCGAGACCGCGCTCGCCGGGCACGACCGGGTCCTGCTGCGCGGCGTCGCGGGCACCGGCAAGACGACCCTGGTGCAGTGGCTGGCCCTCACCACCGCCCGGCAGGACGCGGTGCCCGGACACCTGCCCCAGCTCCTCGGCCGCGTGCCGTTCGTGCTGCCGCTGCGCACCCTTGCCCGCGAGGACGCCGAACTGCCCCTGCCCGACGGCTTCCTCCGCTGGATCGGCTGCCCCCTCGCGGGCAGCGAGCCCGCGGGCTGGGCGGTGCGGGTCCTCCAGGCCGGGCGCGGCGTGCTCCTGATCGACGGCGTGGACGAGATCCCGGAGGCGGAGCGCCCCCGCGCGCGGGCCTGGCTCGCCAAGCTGCACGCGGCCTTCCCCGGCAACCTGTGGCTCGTCACCACCCGGCCGTCGGCGCTGCCCCGGGACTGGCTGGGCCGCGAGGGGTTCCGCGAGTTCACGCTGACGCCGATGCGGCCCGGTGACGTACGCCGCTTCGTGCGGCGCTGGCACGAGGCGGCGGGCGCCGACGAGGAGCTGGGCGCGACCCTGCTGCGGTCGGTGCGCGCCAGCCCCGAGCTGAGCCACCTCGCCACCAACCCGCTGCTGTGCGCGCTGATCTGCGCGCTGCACCGCGAGCGCAGGGGCTTTCTGCCGCAGGGGCGGGTGGCGCTGTACGAGGCGGCGCTCTCGATGCTCCTGGAGCGCCGCGACCGCGAGCGCGACCTGTACGGCAGGCTCCCGCCGAAGCTGGACGAGAAGTCCGCGACGGAGCCGCTGAAGCGGTTCGCGTACTGGCTGATCCGCAACGAGCGCACCCGGCTTGAGCGGGAGACCGCCGTCGACCTGCTGGACAAGCTGCGCCCCTCGGTGCCGCAGCTGGCCCGGGCCGGGAGCGCGGAGGACGTGCTGCGGCTGCTCCTCGACCGCTCGGGCCTGCTGCGCGAACCGGCCGACGGCGCGGTGGATTTCATCCACCGCACCTTCCAGGACTTCCTCGGCGCGAAGGCCGCCCTGGAGGAGCACGACATCGGGGCGCTCGTCGCGCACGCGCACCTGGACCCCTGGGAGGACGTCGTGCAGATGGCCGTCGCCCAGGCCAGGCCCGACGAGCGCGCCGAGCTGCTGACGCGCCTGACCGGCCGGGCCGACCGCGAGGAGGACGACGGGGTGCGCACCCGTCTGCGCCTCCTCGCCCTCGCCTCGCTCGGCCAGGCCACGCGGCTCGACCCCGACGTCCGCGCCGCCGTGGAGGAGCGGGCCGCGCAGCTGCTTCCGCCGCGCGGCATGCGGGAGGCGCGGGCGCTCGCCGAGACGGGCACGCTGCTGCTCGGCCTGCTGCCCGCCGCCGGCACGCTGAGCGGCGACGCCGAGGTGACGACCGTGCACGCCATCTGCCGTATCGGCGGCGACGCGGCGCTCGCCCGGCTCCGCGAGTTCCTGGCCAGCCCGCAGCCCGCGGTCCGCGCCCAGCTGCTCGCCCACTGGGACCGCTTCGACACCGAAGCCTACGCCGAGGAGATCGTGCGCCCGCTGCTCGCCGCCGGGGCCGCCGAAGTCGTCACCGTGCGCTCGCCCGCCGAGCTGAAAGCGCTGAGCGCCCTGTCGGGGTACGAACACGTCGCGCTCCAGGGCGACTTCAGCGAGCAGGACATTCTGGGCGCGCTCGCCCCCGGCGCCCTGCGTGAGCTGCGCCTGCGCGGCAATCTGCGGCTCACGGGCCTCGACTTCCTCGCCGCCTTCCCCGCCCTTGAGGCCCTCGCGCTGCACGGCTGCCGGGCCGTCAGCGACACCGCGCCGCTGACCCGCCTTCCGCGCCTGCGCCGGCTCACCCTGGCCGACCTGCCCCAACTGGAGCCGCTCGCCCGGCTCTCGGCCTGCCCGTGCCTGGAGGAGCTGCTGCTCGGCGCGGCCGTGCCCTGGCGGGGCCTGCGCGACCTGCCGCGGCCCGGCGCGCTGCGGCTCCTCGCGCTGCCCCCGGACGCGGTGGAGCTGGCCGACGTCACCGGCCTGACCGAGCTGCGCGAGCTGCGCCTGCACAACGCGAGTGACCGGCTCCGGCCCGACGACTGGGACGCGCTCCTCGCGCGGCTCCCCGCGCTGCGCTCGCTGCGCCTGTCGCACGAGCAGCTGAGCATCATGCTGTTCCCGCCCGGCGCGCGCATCCCGCAGCTGACGCGCCTGGAGGTGCGGGCGCGCCCGGGCGCCGCGGTGTCACTGCGGCGGATCGCCCGCCGCCTCCCGGGACTTGAGGAGCTGCATCTGACGCTCTTCGACACCGTGGACCTGGCGCACCTGGCAGGGCTGCGCGCGCTGCGCCGGGTGCGGCTCGACTACCCGGGCGAGGTGACCGGGGAACCGCCCGCCGGAGTGGAGCTGACGCTGCGGCCGCGCTCCTGAGGGGAGGCGCGCTCCGGAGCCGCCCCGGCCGGGCAGCCCCGCGCGGCCGTCACCCGGGTGTGCCCCGCCGTCACCGCCCGTATACCGCGCGATCGGGGCAATCCACCGTAATATGCCCGATCCCCTGCTCCGAAAGCCCTGGCCAGGGAAGTGTGGGGGGTGTAACTTCTTTGGCCTTCGCGGCAGTTGACACCGGGTGGTTGACACCGGCAAGGAGGGTTCGGCCGGCCCCGGCGGGAGGCGGCGGACGGCATCGGCAGGCAGCGACGGACAGGAGCGGTTTCCGGCGAGATGCACAGATCCGAAACGCCTCGGCTGTACGCACGCGACCCGCTCCTGCACCACCTCGTCCCGCGGCTCACCGGCCTCGCCTACGCCGAACGCGCCCGCGTGCCCTGGGAGTACGACAAGGACCTGCCGGTGGTGCTGCTCACCGGGCGGCACGGCATGGGCCGCACCGCCGTCCTCGCGGCGCTCGAACGGCACTATGCGGGGCGCCTTCCGCTCGCCCGCGTCGACACCGCGGCGCAGGACCTCGTCGTGGAGCTGCTCGCGGAGCTGGTGTGCTCCCTCGCCCCCGACGTGAGCCGCCGCTTCCCGCTGCTGCTTCCGGGCCTCGTCGCCGTCTACGGCGGGTACGCGCAGAGCCGTGCGGAGCGGGCCCGCGCCACCGCGCGCGTCGCCCGGCTGCTGCTCGCCTGCCGGCTGGAGTCGGGGCCGGAGCCTGCGGTGGCGCAGGCGTGGGAGAGGCGGGTGGGGGCGCGGCTGCCCGGGGCGGGCGCGGGATCCGGGGCGGGCGCGGGGCCCGGAGCAGGCGCGGGATCCGGGGCGGGCGCGGGGCCCGGAGCAGGCACGGGGCCCGCGGCGGGCGCGGGCGGGGGCCTCCGCGCCGTTGTGCACGCCGCGCTCGCCGAGTACTTCGAGCGGTACACCCGCGCCCGCGGCACCGCCCCCCTGCGCCAGTGGTACCAGGACCGGTACGCCGAGACGCGTGAGAGCCCCGGCACGGCCCCCGAAGGAACCGGAGGGCAGGCCGACGGGCCCGGTGGCCTCGACGGGCTCGTCCGCCTCGCCGACTGGTTCCACCGGGGCGGCGACTACCGGCGCGCCGCCGAGCAGACCCTCGTCCACGCCTTCCTCGAGGACGTCGCCGCGGCCCGCACCCGGTGGCAGCGCCTGAACCGCGACCCGCGCCCGCTGGCCCTGCTCGACAACACGCACTCCCCCGCCGGGGCACGCCTGCTCGACCTCGTCCTGGAGTACCGCGCCCGGCCCGGCCGCGACCGCCACGATCCGCTCGTGGTCGTCGCCACCCGCCTCGGCGACGCGCCCCCGGACACCGGCGAGGCCCTCCACCGCGAACTGCCCGACCTGGTGACCACCACGGGCTGGCGGCGCACGGGGCACGCGCCGTCCGCGGGCCTGGTCGTGGTGCCGCTCACGCCGCTCAGCCGCGACGACGTCCTGCTGATGCTGGACGCCGCGGCCGTCCCCCCGCACCCGTACCTGGCGTCCGCCCTGCACACCTTGACCGGCGGGCACCCGCTGGCCGCCCGGGTGCTGTGCGACGCCGTCCTGGAGCACGCCTCGCGCGCGGGGCCCGCCACGCCCCCGCTCGCCCCGCGCGCGCTGCTCGACCTGACCACCGGCGACGGCCGCCCGGTCAGCGAGGCGATCCTGGAGCGCCTGCTCCCGTCACCGCACCAGCGCGCCCGGCTCGTACCGCTCTCCCTTGCCCGCGACAGCACGGCCGCGCAGGCCCTGGCCGCGCATCTGCGCCTGGAGGGCCCCGAGCAACTGCCCGCGAACGCCGCCGCGGACTACCTGGAGGCCGAGCACTGGCAGCGGGACACGCCGCAGGACCGGCCGCTCGCCGCCGATCCGCTGCTGCACACGCTGCTCGTGCACGAGGCCCGGCGCACCTCGCAGGGCACCGACTCGCGCCGCGGCTGGCAGGAGATGCACGGCTTCCTGCGCCGCCACCACACCACGCGCGGCGAGGACAGCGAAGCCGACGCGCTGCGGCACACGCTCGCCGCGGGGGACGCGAAGACGGTGGTGGCCGCGCTCTCCGAGGAGTTCCAGTCCGAGCAGGACCGGCCCAGCGCGCTGCGCTGGCTGACCTGTCTGCGGTACGCGGCGACGGCACCGGCGCCGCCCGCGGCCGACTGGGACGACGAGCGGGCCGCGACGGCCGCGGGCGCGCACGACGACCGCTACCGCGACATAGACGAGATCGACCGCTGCGTCAACAGGCTGCTGCACGGCCTGTGGTACCTGTCCGACGCGACGGCGGAGCCGGAAGCCGACCTGTGCGACGACATCGGGGTCGAGCTGGCGTTCCTCTCGCTGCGCCATCAGACGTGGCGCGCCGTGCTCGGCCAGGCCGCGCGGACCTGGCCGGCCGCCGCCCGCGACAAGCGCCCCCTGCCGCTGCCGGAACTGTGAGGAAGCATGCGCCTGAGCCGCCGCCGCAACGGGTTCGGCCCCCTCGACAAGATCGTCGCGATCCTGGTGCCGCTGGCCCTGATCGCCGGCGGAGTGGTCGTCTACCTGCTCCTGCGCCCCGAGGCCTGCCCGGGCGGCCTGGCCGAGCACGGCGGGGAGTGCGTGGGCGTCACGGCGGGCGCGTTCGACGGCGACGAGGACCTCGACGGGCTCATCCGGGCCGTCGCCGACGAGAACGCCCGCGTCGAGCGCGCCTGGGAGGACCCGGAGCAGGGGCAGGCCCCCATGCCGTACGGAAGGATCGCGCTGATGATGCCGTTCACGTCGGACGACGCGAGCGCCATGACGGCGGCGATGATCCGCCGCGCCCTCGCGGGCGCGCACGCCGCCCAGCTGCGGGCCAACAGCGGCAGCGGGCCGCACTACCAGCTCCTGATGGCCCCCGACGGCAAGGACCTGGACCAGTGGCGGCCCGTCGTGGACGATCTGGCCGGCCTGGTGGACGAGCGGCGCGCGCCGCTCGTCGGCGTGATGGGCCTGCCGAGCAGCACGCCCGAGACCCGGGACGCGATGAAGGCGCTGAGCGAGCGGCGCATCGCGACCGTGGGCCCGGTCATCACCTCCGCCGACATGAACGCCTCGTACTTCTTCAAGACCTCACCGAACAACAGCATGTTCGTGGACGCGCTCGGTCACTATCTGAAGAAGAACCGGGGCGCCGGGAAAGGGTTCCTTGTATACGACAGCCGTCCGGACGACGTGTACTCCCGCAATCTCCACCGGCTGTTGCAGAAGAAATTCGGCAAGGAGTACGGGCTGCGCCGGCGCTCGGCCTCCTACCTCGGCTCGACCGGGCCCGCAGCCGGCATCCCGCAGCGATTCCAGTCCGCCGCGCAGAAGATCTGCCTGACCGAATCCGACACGGTGTTCTTCGCGGGCCGCGACCAGGACCTGCCCGCTCTGGTGAAACGCCTGTCACAGGAGCCCTCTTGCGACCGCCGCAGCCCCGTGCGCATCCTGAAAGTGGGCATCGGTCTGGAGCCGACGCTCACCACGGATGAACTCACCGGGATGCTGCGGGAAACGAGGACACGGATCGTCGCGGCGTCCTCGGTCACGCCCGCCTGGTGGACACCGCGCGGGCTGCCCGCCGAGGGCGCCCCCGCGGGCCTCGCCGGCTTCCTGCGGGTCTTCAACGACCTCGACGAGCGCTACGACATCGGCGAGAAGCCCCTCGACGACGGCTACGCGATCATGTACCACGACGCGTTCACCCTGCTGTCCAACGCGTACGACAGGTCGTACTCCGAAGCAAACGACAAGGCCGGCGGCGGCGACGGAACGCCCGCGCCGACCCGTACGCCCACGAAGGACGACGTATACAACACCCTCATCAACGCGGGCATCGTCGAGCGGGACGGACGCCTGCTGTGTGTCAACTGCCTTCAGGGAGCGGCGGGCACGTACGCCTTCGAGCAGTCGCCGGAGACGCGCCAGTGGCCGATCTGCAAGCCCATACCGGTGATCGAGTACCCGGCGCAAGGGCGCGGCGGCCCGGGGAAGGCGTACCGGACTTTCGAGGACACGTTCGCCTCCCCCTGCCCCTGAAGTTGACCGCTCATCCACCGCGCTTAGGCCCGCCTAAGTGACATCGCCTCACCAGCCCTTCCGTCATTGGCACATGACACGAACAAGTGCTTGGCACATTTGGCCGGAATCGATGGCGCGGTAGATGTTTACTCAACTTCCTGGTTGTCTAGACCCATTGACACTTCTGGAAGCGCTCTCCTACCGTCACCAAGGTCGCTCGGACAACGCTAAACACCGCCAAAAGCGCGTGGAGGGGTTCGTGAACAGCACTGAAGGTGCCCGCGATATCAAAATGGCCGCGCCCCGGAACGGCGAAGGCCTCCCCGAGGTCAGCCTCGATCAAGCACACTCCCCACAAAAGGTCCTGGCCCACCGCGATCTGCTGCGTCGATTCGTGGCGGACGAGGAGATCAAACCGGTCCACATGCGGATCGGCATCATGGGCGCCTGCAATATGCGTTGCAATTTCTGCAACTTCCACTCGCCGAACGAGGAGCAGTTCTACGACCTGTTCTCGTTCAAGGACTCCATCACCACCGACAAGGCGATCAACCTGCTCAAGGAGTTCGCCGAGAACGACGGCCGTGCCGTGACCTTCTGCGGCAGCGGCGAGTGCACCATCCACCCGGGCTACGCGGACATCTGCAACGCCGGGCACGAGGTGGGCCTGCACATCGGCCTGATCACCAACGGCTCCCGGCTCGGCCGCCCGAAGGTCGCCGACACCGTCATCAACACCCACACCTGGGTGCGGGTCGGCATGAACGCGGGCACGGAGGCCACGTTCAACGACATCACGCGCGACCGCGAGCAGACGTTCTCGAAGTTCATCGACAACATCGGCCATCTGCGCCAGAACGCCGTCGCGCCGGACTTCCGCATCGGCTTCAACTACGTGATCACGATGCAGAACTACCGCGAGATCCTGTCCGCGGCCCGCATCGCCCACGAGTCCGGCGCGCACTACGTCCGCTTCGAGCCCGAGTTCTACAGCGCGATGGGGCACGAGACCATCGAGACCGTCATGGCGGAGATCTCGGACTCCCTCGTCGCGGCCGCCGCCCTGTCCACGGACTCCTTCGAGGTGTCGGTGCCCAAGCTCGACCGGGGCCCGATGGACCAGGTCGAGGAGGTCGAGGGCGACTTCGAGCGCTGCCACTACAGCCGCTTCGTGACCGCCGTCGGCGCCGACGGCCATCTGTACCCCTGCCCGCAGGTGCACCTCAACAGCCGCTACCGCATCGGCGACGTCGTCGACCTCGGCTACCCGACGGTCCTCGAAGGCGGTCCGCGCGCGGAGTGGGAGGCCTCCAACCCGCGCCGCACCGACCTGTGCAAGTCCTGCTTCTACCGGCCGCAGAACGAGCTGCTCGAACTGCTCAAGCGCGGCCAGATCAAGCTGGACGAGGCCCTTGACGCGTACGCGGTCGAGGTGCCCGAGACCCTGCACGCCGACTTCGTCTGAGCCGCCCTCCGCCACCCCACCCGACCCGCCCGCCCTCGGCCGGGCGGGTCGGGCCGGCCCCTCGGTCCGGGAAGGGGCGCCCGCGCGAGGAGCGCGCCGACGGACGCAGCCGAACGCCCCGCGACGGCCCACCACCCGCACCCACAGGAGCGAACGAGACCCGCATGCAGACCACCCACCTGCGCCACCTGCTCGCCACCGGGCCGGCCCTGCGCTTCGCCCCGCCCCACACCCCCTGGTCCCGCGAACTCCGCGCCGTCGTGCAGCGCCTCGCCCGCGTCGAGCGGACGCCCCTGACCACGACCACCACCGCCACGACCACCGCGGACGGCCTGCGCCGCGAGCGGCTGGCCTTCGCCTCCCCCCTGCGCGGCACCTTCCACGGCACCGTCACCGCCCCCGCGGACGTCACACCGCCCCTCCCCGCGGTCCTCGTCCTCGGCGGAAAGAACGCTCGTATGGAACAGCTCACCGGCGAGACGCCCCCGGACTTTCCCGACCGGAACGTCGCCGAGCACCTCGCCCGCGCCGGGTTCGTCACGCTGTCCTTCGAGCACGGCATCGGCGGTGGCCTCGACGAGGAGCGCCGCGCGGGGCGGGACGAGGGCGCCCTGCTCGCGCACGCCTTCGCGCTCACGGGCCGCTCCCTCCTCGGCGCGCTCGTCGGCGACGCGCTCGGCGCCCTGGACGTCCTCGCCGGGCATCCGTGGGCCGACCCCGGCCGCGTCGGGCTGTTCGGGCACAGCCTGGGCGCGGCGGTCGCGCTGCACTCCGCGCTGCTCGCGCCCCGGCACCTGCCGGTGTGCGCGGCGAGCCATCTGGGCAGCTACCCGGCCCTGTTCGCCCGCCTGCTCACCGGCTACGAAGGCGCCGTCCTGCCGGGCATCCTGGAGTACGCCGACCTGGCCGACCTCTACGGCGCGCTCGCCCCGGCCCCGCTCCAGCTCCAGTACGGCACGGCCGACTCCTACCTGGAACCGGCGGACGCGCGCGCCGCGGCCGACGCCGTGCGCCGCGCCTACGCGTCGGCCGGGGGCGATCTGGAGGTCCACGAACTGGCGATGGGCCACGGCACGCACGTGGGCCACGCCGCCGCCTTCTTCACGCGGATCCTGTCGGGTCCCGCCGCGGCGCCCGCCGACGTCCCCGCGCAGCGCATCCACTTCGACGTCGCCGACCGGCGCGCGGTCCTGGACCGTGTGGACGCGGCGCTCGCCTCGGGCCATCTCACCCAAGGTCCCGAGCTGGCCCGCTTCGAGGAACTCTCGCGGACCTGGACGGGCGCCGAGGGCGTGGCCGTGGCGTCCGGTGCGGCGGCCCTGGAGATCGCCCTGCGGGTCATCGGCGTGGCGGGCCGCACGGTCCTCGTGCCGGTGAACACCTTCTTCGCGACGGCTGCCGCCGCCGTGCGGGCGGGCGCGGCCGTGCGGTTCGTGGACATCGAACTGGACGGCCTCGGCCTGGACCCGGACGCGCTGCGCGCCGCGCTCGACCGCCACCCGGACACGGCGGCGGTCCTGCCCGTCCACATCGGCGGCATCGTGCCGCCGTCCCTGACCGAGGTGCTCGCACTGTGCGCGGAGCGGGGCGTGCCGGTCGTGGAGGACGCGGCGCACGCGCTCGGTGCCACCCTGGACGGCCGGTTCGCGGGTTCCTTCGGCCGGTTCGGGGCGTTCTCCTTCTTCCCCACGAAGGTAGCGGTGAGCGGGGAGGGCGGCCTGGTCACCTGCGCGCGCCCCGGCGCCCCTGACGCCTCCGACGCCTCCGCGCCGGCCGCGACCGACGACGCCGAGCAGGTGCGGCGTTGGCGTGACCACGGCAAGAGCGCGCAGGGCTCCACCCTGCACGACCGGCCCGGCGGCAACTGGCGCATGAGCGAGCTGCACGCCGCCGTCGGCACGGTCGACCTGGAGCGCTTCGGCCGGACCCTGGCGACGCGGCGCGACCTCGCCCTCGGCTACGACGAGCTGCTCGCCGACGTACCCGGCGTGCGGGCGCACGCGGTGCCGTCCGGGGCGCGCAGCAACTACTACAAGTACCTCGCCTACCCCCAGGCCCCCGTCGACCGGCCGCTGCTGAAGAAGCGGCTGCGCGAGCGGCACGGCGTGGCCCTCGCGGGCGAGGTGTACGACCACCTGCTGTGCGACCAGCCCTACTTCGCCGACACCGCGCCGCACGCGGACCCGGAGGGCCCCTACGAGCAGGCGCGCTGGTTCGCCCGCCACCACATCGCCCTGCCCCTGTACCCGACGCTCACCCGGGCCGAGCAGGTACGGGTGGTCGCCGCCCTGCGGGAGGAGCTGTCGTGACCGCCGCCGCGCCGGGCTGCCCTCCCGTGGTCTCCGCCTTCCGCAGGGGCGCGTGGCAGGAGTCGCTGGACACCGCTTCCCTGCCGGGTGCGCCCGCGCGCCGCCTCGCGCTCGTACCGGAGATCGTGGCGCACGCCGACCGCCGCTGGTGGCGGTCGGCCCGGACGGCCCTCGCTCCGCTGGGCGAGCGCCGCGCGCGGCTGCGTGCCGCCCTGGACCTCTTCGCGCACGGCACGGTGACGGTGGGCGGCCTCGGCCCGCAGAGCGCGGCGGCGTTCCGCGCGGCGGTGTGGGAAAGCGCGGGCCTTCCGGGTCCGCTCGTCGAGCGTTGGTGCGCGATGCTGTCCGAGGGTCTGGACGGGCGCGCCGTCCCGGACGCCGACGACGCGCTCGCCTTGGTGGCCCTGCCCGGCAACACCTTCACCTGCCTGGACTCCGTGCTCGACCAGGCCGAGCGCTCGGCGGCGGTGTGGGTGCGGCCGAGCCGCCGCGAGCCGCTGTCGGCGGCCCGCCTCGTCGCGGCCCTGCTCGCGGTGGACTGGCCCGCGGAGCGGATCGGCCTGTACCCGACCGAGCGGCACGGCCTGCACGGCCTGGTGAAGCTCACCGACCGGCACGTCGTGTACGGCGGCGCCGGGCTCGCCGCCTCGATGCGGGACGCGCCCACCCTCACCCTGCACGGGCCGGGGCGCGGCTGCGCCCTGGTGCCCGCGGGGCTGCCGGTCGACGACGCGGTGGCCTGGCTGTTGCCGCTGGTCGCCGCCGACTCCGGGCGGTTCTGCCGCAACGTCCGCACGGTCGTCTGCCTCGACGCCGACCCCGAGCCGGTGGCGAAGGCCCTGGCCGCCGCGCTCGACGCGCTGCACCCGGGGCCCGCGCCGGACCCCGCCGCCCCCGACTGGCCCCTCACCGCGTTCCGCGACCCCGGGGATGCCGAGCGCGCCACCGCTCGCGTCCGCGCCCTGCTGCGCGCCGGGGACCGGCTGCTCACCCGCGAGCCGGCCGTGGTCGAGAGCGCGCGCGGCGACGTCTTCGTACGCCCCCATCTCGTGCTGCTCGACGGCCACTTCACCGCATCCGACGACACGCATCCGCTCGTCGGGCACGAGGTGCCCTTCCCGTTCGCCGCCGTGCTCGGTGCCAGCGCCGACGCCGCCCGCGCGATCGCCGACGACTCCCTCTTCGTCCACCGGCCACCGACCCCGCACTCCTAGGAGGAGGCCCATGACGACCACGGCCCGCGACGGGCACACCCCGCAGGTCACCTTCGCCACCCTGTACGACACGCTGCGTGGGCGTCTGCCCCAGCTCGCCGTGGATCTCGATACGTGGACGCGGCGCATGATGCGCTGGCACTTCTCGCCCGAGACGGGCTCGCCGTTCTGGGTGGCCCGCCTGCCCCGGCTCGGCTTCGACCCGCTCAAGGACGTCGACTGCTTCGCCGCGCTCGAACTCTTCGGCCTGTTCGACAAGGGCGAGCTGCGCGCGGCGAGCGCCCTCGACCTGCGCCCGCGCGGCTACCACGACCGCCCGTTCCGCGTGTTCGAGACGGGCGGCACCACCGGCGCGCCCTGCCGGATCGTGAACGTCACGCGCCTCGCCTACGACGTCGAGGTCTACCGCACGGTCCTTCAGGCACGCGGCGTCGCGGGCGGTGACGTGCTCGCGATGACCCCGAGCGGCCCGCACGCGTACGGGCACTTCGTGGAGGGCCTCGCGGACAGCTGGCACGGCGCCGTGTTCGCCATCGACTTCGACCCGCGCTGGGTGAAGGCGTCGCTGCGCGCGGGCGGCGAGGCCGATGCCTACACCTCCCACCTGGTGGAGCAGACCCTGACCCTGCTCACCGCCGAGCGTCCCGCCCTGCTCTTCACCACCTCGCGGCTGCTCCTCGAACTCGCCATGCGCCTGCCGCGCCCCCTGCACACGTACGGCATCCGCGCGGTGTGCACCGGCGGCACCACGTGCAGCGCGGCCGAGGCCGCCTTCCTGCGCCAGGAGCACCTCGACGGCGTGCAGTGGATCGACACGTACGGCAACACGCTGGCGGGCCACGCGCTCCAGGCCGACGCGGTGCCGGGCGCGCCCAGGCTGCCCGAGGGCACCGGCCACTCGTACCATCTGCCACCCCCCTTCGCGGTCCTCCAGGTCGTCGACCCGCAGGATCCCTGGCGCGAGGTGGCCGAGGGCGAGCGCGGCCGGGTGCGCGTCACCACCCTCCTCGAAGACCTCTTCCTGCCCAATCTCCTCGAACGGGACAGCGCGATCAGGACCGGGCCGCACCCGTGGTTCCCCTGGGACGGCGTGGCCGCGGTCAGGGCCTTCCACGACGGCCTCGCGGGGGCCGACGAAGCCGTGGAGGGCGTGTACTGACGTACTCCGGGCGCGTCTGTCACTGACGGCTCATCACCTCGCCGCCGGTTACGCCGACTTGCCGGCCTCGGCCCTCCGGGTGGCGCCACCTTGAGGGTCAGGGGCCCGCACACCGCCGCTGCCTCTTGCCGACCCTGCCCCAAGGACTCCCTCTGTCGACCCTGGCGTAAGGACTCCCTCGTGAACCTCTCGTCGAACGGCGTACCCATACCCTTTTCCCCCGACTTCTTCGGCCCGCTGCGCGCCACCGGTACGACGCCGCTGCCGGGCCCCGCCGCCCTGCGCGAGCGGCTGCGCGCGGACGGCTATCTGTATCTGCCGGGGTTCCTCGACCCGGAGGAGGTGCTCCGGCTGCGTTCCGCGTACTTCTCGCTGCTTCCGCGCGGCTACCTCGCGCCGGGCACCACACCCCGGCAGGGCGTGTTCTCCGGCCGGGTGCCGCCGGAGCTGCCCGAACACGGCGTGGCCGGGCACCCGGCGCACGCCTTCGTGCGCTCCGAGACCTTCGACCGTTTCCTCGACGACCCCCGGCTCGCCAAGCTGGCCGCCGACCTCCTCGAGGGCGACGCCCGGATGCTGCCGCGCCGCATCCTGCGCCACTTCCACCGGGGCACCCGTCGCGCCTCCCGCGCACACGTCGACTTCGACTACATGGACGAGGGCTCGCCCCGGGTCGTGACGATGTGGATCCCCGTCGGCGACTGTCCGCCGCGCTCGGGCGCGCTCGTGTACCTGGAGGGCTCGCACACGCTCACCCCCGAGGAGTACGAGCCGCTGCGCGACACCACGGACCGGCCGGACGACCGGCGGCAGATCTGCCACGACCTGGAGTTCACCGCACGGACCCTGGGCCGCAGGTGGCTGCACGCGGACTTCGCCGCCGGTGACCTGATGGTGCACCTGCCGAACGTCATCCACGCGTCCCTGGACACGACGACGGAGGCGATGCGGCTCTCCATCGACGCGCGGTTCATCCGGGCGGGCGACACCCCCGACCCACGCTGGCTGCGGCCCTGGTCGGCGGATGACGGCGCCTGAAGAACCCGGCAGGAACGTTCAGGCGGGCCGGGTGGGGTCCGGGCGGCCCGCCGCCACGATGATCTCGTCCACGATCCGGGCGTCCGGCACCGGGCACGCGGGCGGCCGGCCGGCCGCGACCGCCTCGACGAAGTCGGCGATCAGCGGCTGGTGGGGGTTGGCCACCGGCGGCAGCGTCATCTCCCTCGTCCCGTACGGGGTGCGCACGCGGAGGTGACCCGCGTCGAGCGGATCGAGCGTCAGGGACCGGCCCTCGCCCACGACCTCGATCCGGTCCACGGACGGCGCGTCGCCCCACTCCGCGACGACGCGCGCCCGTACGCCGGACGCCCAGGTCAGCTCCACGTCGGCCCGCCGCTCCGCGCCCCGGGGGAAGCGGTCCGTGAGCCGGCCGCGCACGCCGTCCGGGCGGCCGAACAGCATGACGAGCAGGTCGAGCCGGTGGCTGCCCGCGTCCGCGAGCACCCCGCCGCCCGCGACGGCCGGGTCGGTGCGCCAGCGCATCGGGTGGCCGGGGCCCGGGGCGAAGGCGCAGCGGAACCGTACGTCCACGCGCGCGGGTGTCCAGCCGTCCAGTTCCTCGCGCAGGCGGCGTACGGCCGGGGCGAGTCTGCGGTAGTAGGCGACGGCGGCGGTCGGGCCGCCGTCCAGGTCCGCGGTCAGGTCTGGGGCCTGGGCCGTGTCCTGGTCCGCGTCCGGGGCCGCGTCCCGGTGAAGGCCCCCGGCGAGCGGCTTCTCGACGAGCACCGGGCGCCCGGCCGCCAACGCGGCGCGCGCCAGCGGGACATGGCGCACCACGGGTGTGGCGACGTACACCGCCTCGACCTCGTCGCCGAACAGCCCGCGCTCGTCACTGCCGGAGGCCCGTACGCCGTGCCGGGCGGCGAGGTGCGCCGCCCGGTCCGGATCGCGTCCCCACAGATACACGGGTTCCTGGCCGAGCGCCCGCAGGGCGGGCAGCACCCGGCGCTCCACGACGTCGCCGTACCCGGCGACCGCCCACCTCACCGTCCGGCCGCCGTCACGGGACGATGACGACCTTCAGGGTCTCGGGCGGTGGCCCGTCGTACGGGGCACGTTCGGCGTCGGGGTGCAGCGACCTGCTGGCGGACAACTGCTCCATGGCCTTGGGGAGTTCGTCGAGGGCGTACGTATGAGTGTGCAGGTCGGGCAGGCGGAGCCGGTCGGGGTCGCGGTGGACGAGACGTTCGGCGACGGCCAGCGCCTCGGCGCGCGCGGTGTCCACGGGCTCGGCGGAGCTGTGCACGCGCAGGCCCTTGCGCTCCCACGTCACGAGGTCGACGGTGACGTGCGTGTCCACGTGGTGGGTGCCGAGCATGACGACGAGGCCGTTCTGCCGGACCAGGCCGACGCAGGCGTTGAGGGTGGTGGGGGTGCCGACGGCGTCGATCGCGACGTCGTACTCCTCCCCTGCCGCACCCCGGGCGAACTCCTCCTTGAGGGCGGCGAGTCGGGACGCGCTGCCGTCGACGTGGCGCACCGCGTCGGCGCCCGCCCGGGTGGAGCGCTCAAGGCGCCACGGGTCGAGGTCGACGGCGGTGATGTGCGCGGCGCCGCGCCGCGCGGCCATCCGCAGCGCCATCTGGCCGACCGGCCCCTGCCCGATGATGACGACGCGGTCGCCGAGCCCCACCCCGCGCGTGGCGTGCACAGCGAGCGGCAGCAGCTGCAACATCGAGCCCTGCTCGAAGGGCACGGCGTCGGGCAGCGCGCCGACGGCTATCTCCCGCGCGAGGGCGAACTCGGCGTAGCCCGACGTCAGCGGGGTCCGCACGAACACGCGCCGCCCCGGCGCCACGCGGGTGACTCCGGGCCCGACGGCCTCGACGACGCCGGCGATCTCGTGGCCGTAACAGCCCGTCGCGCAGTGCTCCCTGAGGCCGTAGTAGTGGTAGTACGCGAGGTCGCTGCGGTTGCAGACACTGCACGCGCGGACGCGGACGAGCACCTGGCCCGGGCCCGGCTCCGGCACCGGCGCGTCGGTGACCAGCCTGATGTCACGCCGTCCGACAAGTTCGTACCGCCGCAAGGGGTTCCTCCTCAGCTCGGCCTCGTTCGGGCCCGGGGCGGCCCGCCACCGCACGGCGAGAGTCCACTCCCTGGCTCGTACACGAATTCCATCGCGCGAACGCGAGTCGTACAAGGTGGCCTCTGGGGGGTGCTTGGGCCCGGGGGGCCGGGTGCACTTGGGCCGAGGAGGCGGGGCGTGCTTCGGCCAGGGGGCCGGGTGCACTTGGGCCGAGGAGGCGGGGTGCGCTTCAGCCAGCGGGCCGGGCGCGCTTCGGGCGAGGTCAGGCCGCTGTGCCATGTGCTGGTTCACCCTCCGTTTCCCGGTGGTTCGGATGCCTTGACAGTGCCAAATGCCCTGAGCCAACATCCGATTGGCCTATACCAAGTCGCCCAGCACGGTGTCGGCCCGCTCTCCCACCCCCCGCACCCCTGTCCCCCCCGGAGGTCCCGGCATGGTTTCGAGCAGTCCCCCGAGGCTGGAGCAGCTCGCCAACTCCGTGCTCCAGCCGGGCTTCGTCGGCACCACCGAGGTCCCCGACTGGCTGCGCCGCAGGATCGCCGCCGGGCTCGGGGGCGTGGTCCTCTTCGGCCGGAACATCGTCGACCCGCCGCAGGTCGCGGCCCTCACCGCCGCCCTGCGCGCCGAAAACCCCGACCTGATCGTCGCCATCGACGAGGAAGCGGGCGACGTGACGCGCATGGAGGCCTGGACGGGCGCGTCCCGCCCTGGCAACCTCGCGCTCGGCGCCGTCGACGACATCGACCTCACCGAGCGCGTCGCCCACGACATCGGGCGCGAACTGCACGCGGCGGGCGTCTCCCTCAACTACGCGCCGAGCGCCGACGTGAACTCCAACCCCCTGAACCCCGTCATCGGGGTGCGCTCCTTCGGCGCCCGCACTGACATCGTTTCCCGGCACACCGCCGCCTGGATCCGGGGGCTCCAGTCCGCCGGGGTCGCGGCCTGCGCCAAGCACTTCCCGGGCCACGGCGACACCTTGGTGGACCCGCACTTCGGCCTGCCCCGTGTCACCGGCGGCGCCGAGGAGATCGCGCGGACCGCCCTTCCGCCGTTCATCGCCGCGATGGAGTCGGGCGTACGGGCCGTCATGACGGCGCACCTGCTCGTGCCCGCCTACGACCCCGCCCTGCCCGCGACGCTCAGCCCCCGCATCCTGAACGACCTGCTCCGCGGCGAACTCGGCTTCGACGGCATGGTCGTCACCGACGGCATCGAGATGGGCGCGGTCACCGACCGCTACGGCATCGAGGGCGCCACCGTCCGGGCCGTCGCCGGCGGCGTCGACGCGGTGTGCGTGGGCGGCGAACGCGCCGAGGAGTCGACCGTCACCCTGCTCACGGGCGCCCTCGTCCAGGCCGTACGCGACGGCACCCTGCCCGAGGACCGCCTCACCGAGGCGGCCACCCGCGTACGGGACTTCACGGCCTGGTCGGCGACCCGCGCACGGACCGCCACGCGCGCCGGGCTCCGCTCCGACATCGGCCTGGTCGCGGCGCGCCGGGCGGTGCGGGTGCGGCCGCGGAGGGGGGAGCGTATGGCGCGGAGCGGGGAATTGCCGGGGTCGGTGGGGGTGGCGGGGGCCGCGGAATCGCCAGGGTCGGTGGGGGTGGCGGGGGTCGCGGAGGCAGTGGGGACGGTGGAGGCCGCGGGGTCGGCGGGAGCGGCGGGGCCGGTGGGGACGGCGGGAGCGGCGGGGCCGGTGGGGACGGCGGAGGCCGCGGGGCCGGTGGGGACAGCGGAGGCCGCGGGGCCGGTGGGGACAGCGGAGGCCGCGGGGTCGGCGGGGTCGGCGGAGGCCGCGGGGTCGGCGGAGGCCGCGGGGTCGGCGGGGTCGGCGGAGGCCGCGGGGTCGGCGGAGGCGGCGAGGCCCCTCCTCCCCCCGACCATCGCTTCGCACGTCGTCGAGCTGTCCCCCGTCATGAACCCGGCCGTCGACGGCGGCACGCCCTGGGGCGTCGCCGACCCGCTGCGCGCCATACGCCCCGACACGACGTCCGTACGCCTGACGGAAGCCGAGCTGGACGGCTTCGACGACGTCCTCGACCGCGCGGCCCTCACTCCGGCACTCGGCCGCGCCCTCGTGGTGGTCGTCCGCGACGCGGCCCGCCACCGCTGGATGACCGAGGCCCTCGCCCGCCTGCTGCGCACCCGCCCCGACGCGCTCGTCGTGGAAATGGGCGTACCGACGGGTGTCCCCCTCGACGCCGTCCACCTGATCACCCACGGCGCGACCCGAGTCTCAGGAATCGCGGCAGCAGAACGCCTCACGGGCCGCGCCCCCACCCCGCAAACCGCTCCAACCCCTCAAACCCCAGAAAACCCCAGCTCACCCGGGGTCTTCACGGGCGTCGGCGGAGGCACCTGACCGAGATCACGAGCACAGGTCACGTGTCCGAGAGAGACGTGTCACAGCTCGCCCCGCAGGAGGGCCGGCATGCGATCGGCAGGGACACAGGTGCCGGGCCGACCAGGGATGTACACCACATCGTCAGGGTGACAGTAGTAGAGGGTTTCCCATACGGCGCGGATCCTTTGGTTACGCTCTCTCGCTTTGTGGCGCCCGAGGAAATCGCTGCCGAACGAGAGGCCGGCGAGAAGGAAGCAGGCACCGAAGAAGCCCATAACGAGGTACAGGCTGAGCCCATTCTCCGCAATCGGCTCGTTGGCGATCACCCAGGCGATGACCGCTGAAGCCCCCGCGAAGAGGATCGACCAGAATGCGTCGGACGCGCTTCCCTCTTCTTCCGCGATCAGCATCAGCCTGAAGCTCAGTGTTGTAGCAGTAACCTGCCGGTGCCCACCGAACGGCTGTGAGAACGAGAGGCTTCCGTCGCTGGAGAAGCCTGCCGACCAGCCCCTGGAGCCGTGCGTGCTCATCGTGCCGGCCGACACGATCGCCGCCACCTTGGCGACCTGATCGCCGCGTCGACACTGAGGACATTTCTGACTGCTCATCTACAGGCCTCCCCCCTCGCCTCGCAGGAGCCCAATAGAGCAGAGACCAGATGCGCTGTCCTCGGTTTGCCTCTACGCGCCCCCTGAAGGCTCCCAAGCGCCCGGGGAATTAGCGGTTCAGGCAGGCGACACGAGACTCCGCTCCCTCAGGAGGGCGGCGAGGTCGCCCACGGCCCAGGAGTTGACCACCAAGTCTCTGGACAGCAGAAGCCCCCGGCACCGTAAATGAGTGCCGGGGCCCTCGTAAAAATCAGTCTGGAAAAACCGCGTCGCCCTCGCCTAACCCTTCTTACGCTTGCCCTTTCCCTCAGCGTTCGCCCCCGAGTCACCGGCACTGCTACCGACGGCCTCCGCCGAGTCCGCGGGGTTCTTGCCGCTCTGCTGCTGAGCCCTCTCCTGCTGCTCGGCAGCGCGCTCGCTGGGCTGGTTCCTGTACTGCTGCTTCTTCGCCATGAAGTGAACCCTGTCTGGTCGGGCCTCCGGCCATAGCTGCGCAGAGACCGAGGAAGAACGCCGGAGTCCTCACGGCGCACCCTTGCAACGCTGACTCCGCGGCAGCTGCCCGGCATCTCGACAGCCGGCGCCCGTGGGCCGTACGGGTGACGAAGTTGTCCACAGCTCAGGCGTTATCCACCAAGATCCACAGCGGTGTCGTTCCGGGCCGAGCATGGGGGCCTGGGAGGTGGTCCTCATGACCCGACGAACGGCAGCTCGACGACGCCCCGGCCCCGGGAGCCGACGGGTCCGCCAGCAGCACTGGGCGGACGGGGCCCCACCGCCGGACGAAGCTGACCGCGTCCAGCGCGGCCCGAACCGGCCTCACACCCCCGCCCCGACCGGACAACTTCCTGGGCCGTTGGTCACACGGCTGATCACGCCAGTGCCCAGACATGAAGAAAGCCCCTGGTGAGGGGCTGTTCTTGCTGGTGTCCGAGGGGGGACTTGAACCCCCACGCCCGATAAAGGGCACTAGCACCTCAAGCTAGCGCGTCTGCCATTCCGCCACCCGGACTAGGTGTCTGCCGCCTTGCGGGGTGTTTCCCGCGGCGACGAGGACAACAATACCAAGGTTTCGGAGTGCCTTTCACCTGCGTATCCGTTGGGTACGCCGCGCCGCCGCGCGTCACCCCCCGGCCCACGGCCCCGCGCCTAGAGTTTCACCATGAGTGACGGTTTGCTTACAGGTTCACTGGGTGACGTGCGGGTCCGGCGGCCGCGGGTGCTGTCTCCCTTGCGCGAGCATCTGCGGGACACGATGTGGTTCGCGCCGACGGCGGGCCTGGTGGGGTCCCTGGTGCTGTGGTGGATCGCCGCCGAGGTGGACACGGAGTGGGTGCGGATCCTCCAGGACCACGGGGAGTACGACACGATCAAGGAGCTGAACCAGCTCGCCGAGGACACCAAGGTGGTCATCAGCACTATCGGCTCGGCGATGATGACCTTCATCGGTGTGGTCTTCAGCATCTCGCTGGTCGCCGTGCAGATGGCCAGCGGCCAGTTCAGTCCCCGGGTGGTGCGGCTCTACGTCCGCTCCCGGATCACCAAGGCCACGCTGACGGTCTTCCTCGCGACGTTCCTGTTCTCCCTGATGACGTTGACGTCGTTCGACAGTGAGCAGGACCCGCGGCTCGTGACGAACGTCCCGCTCGTCGAGGGGCTGCTCGCCCTCGCCATGGTCCTTCTGAGCCTCCTGCTCTTCGTGGCCTATGTGAACGGCACCCTGCGGATGATGCGGATCGGCTTCGTCATCGACCGGATCGCCCGGGAGGCGTTCCGCGTGGCCGCGAAGCACCCGGCGGAGGGGCAGGTCGACGACGAGCGGCTCGGCCCGGAGACCGCGCGGATCACGCACGAGGGCCCGGCCGGGGTGCTGCGGGACGTACACATCGCGCGGGCGGTGCGGGCCGCGCGCCGTCAGGGCGTGGTGTTGCGGCTGCTGCCGCGCACAGGGGACTTCGTGGTGCCGGGCACGCCCGTGTTCACGGTGCACGGCGGCCTCCCGCCGGGGCGCCGCGCCCTCCGGTACACCGTGTACGTCGGAGTAGAACGTACGTTCCACCAGGATCTGGGCTTCGGTCTGCGGCAGCTGTCCGACATCGCGCTGCGGGCGCTGTCCCCGGCCGTGAACGACCCGACGACTGCCGTGCAGGCCCTGGACCGCATCGTGCAGTTCCTCGCCGTGCTCGCCCCGTACCCCCTGGGCGCGCTGCGCCACCGCGACCGGCGCGGCGAGGTGCGGCTCATCCAGCCCGTGCCCGACTGGACGGACCTGGTCGACCTCGGCCTGACCGAGATCCGCGGCTGCGCTCCCGGCAACCCCCAGGTCACCCGGCGCATGCTGGCCGGCATCGACGACCTGCTGCTCCTGGCCCCCGAGGAGCGCAGGACGCCTCTCCTGCGGCACCGGGCGCTGCTCGAGCAGGCGGTGGAGCGGGTAGTACCCGAGACCGCGGACCGCGAGTTCGCCCTCCTGCCGGACCGCCAGGGAATCGGCTGAGGGAAGCACGTACGCGCTCGGCCTCGAGCCCGCCCCGGGGTGGGGCACACCTGACGGAGGGCACACGGGCTGAGACACCCCGCGCCCTGCGCCGCCACGAGCGGGGGCGCACCCGACCGACGCCCTCGGGCCGACGGCGCCCCGGGCTGGGGCGCACCAAGCCAGGCCTGGCGGGCGGTGCTGGCGTCGAGCCGGGCGCGCGCCGACCGGGCTGGTGGCGGGCTGGGCGCGGCCGTCGAGATGCCAGGTGCCGCGCCAGAGCTTCAGGACCCGGCCACCGCGGCCGCCTCGCGCTCGTCGTCGTACGTGTCCTGCGCACCCCAGCAGGCCTGCCGGAAGCGCGCGTCGTCATCGAGGGTCACTTTCGCGTCAAGTGCGATCAGCCGCCTCCGGGGTGTGCGTACGAGCGGATTGACCTCGACGAGCAGCGCGTCCGCCCTGCGCCGGGGCACACCCTCGGCGGGGTCGACAGGAAGGCGCACCACCGCCCCGGGGCCGGTCGCCGCGTCACCCTCGTGTCTACGCCGCCTTCTGCGCAGGCGGTCGCGAGGAACTGGCCCGCAGCCCAGTCCAGTACGTACGAGACGTAGAACCCTCGCTCTACTAAGGCGAGTTCGGCCAACATCACCGCGCGTACGGTGCAGCCCTCAATGTCCATCGAGGAGCTGGCGTCCCACCAGCTCTGCGGCGGCCGGGCCCAAGGCCCGCCTCGGCACGCGGCACCAAGATGCCGTGATCTCCCAAGAGTTCCCTTGCCTGGCGCTCGTACAGGCCCATGTCCGGCCCCTGTCCGAAAGTGCCGCACGCCCCCTGGACACCCTCCACCGGATGAGGGATAACAAGGTCCATACAGTATTCGTCGACTGTATGCAATGCACTGCGAGGGCGCCCCACGCTACGTGCGAGCGCGCTCCAACTCCCCTACGAAGGGACAGGACTTCGTCATGCCCGACGACAGCAGCGACACGAGTACCACCCTCATCTCCGGTGGACATCTGGTCGCCAAAGCCCTCAAGGCGGAGGGTGTCGACGTCATCTACACCCTGTGCGGCGGCCACATCATCGACATCTACGACGGGTGCGTCGACGAAGGCATCGACGTCATCGACGTACGCCACGAACAGGTCGCCGCCCACGCCGCCGACGGCTACGCACGCGTGACCGGCAAACCGGGCTGCGCCGTGGTGACGGCCGGGCCCGGCACGACGGACGCCGTCACAGGGGTCGCGAACGCCTTCCGCGCCGAGTCCCCGATGCTGCTGATCGGCGGCCAAGGAGCCCACACCCAGCACAAGATGGGCTCACTTCAGGACCTGCCGCACGTCGACATGATGACGCCGATCACCAAGTTCGCCGCCACCGTGCCGGACACGGCACGCACGGCCGACATGGTGTCCATGGCCTTCCGCGAGTGTTATCACGGCGCCCCTGGCCCGTCCTTCCTGGAGATACCGCGCGACGTACTCGACGCCAAGGTGCCCCTGGAGGAGGCACGCATCCCGCGTGCGGGGCACTACCGCGCCTCCACCCGGTCGGCCGGGGACCCCGAGGCGGTCGAGAAGCTCGCCGACCTCCTGGTGCACGCCGAGAAACCCGCCATCCTCCTGGGCAGCCAGGTGTGGACCACACGCGGCACCGAGGCGGCCGTCGACCTGGTCCGGGCCCTCAACGTGCCCGCGTACATGAACGGCGCCGGCCGCGGCACGCTGCCCCCGGGAGACCCCCACCACTTCCAGCTCTCGCGACGCTACGCCTTTGCCAACGCCGACCTCATCCTGATCGTCGGCACCCCCTTCGACTTCCGCATGGGCTATGGAAAACGCCTCTCTCCGGAGGCCACGGTCGTCCAGATCGACCTCGACTACCGCACCGTCGGCAAGAACCGCGACATCGACCTCGGCATCGTGGGCGACGCGGGGCTCGTCCTGAAGTCCGTCACCGAAGCGGCCTCCGGGCGCATCAACGGCGGGGCCTCCCGGCGCAAGGAATGGCTGGACGAACTGCGGGCGGCCGAGCAGACGGCCGTCGAGAAGCGGCTGCCGCAACTGCGCTCCGACGCCTCGCCCATCCACCCCTACCGACTGGTCAGCGAGATCAACGACTTCCTCACCGAGGACTCGCTGTACATCGGCGACGGCGGCGACATCGTCACCTTCTCCGGCCAGGTGGTCCAGCCCAAGGCCCCTGGGCACTGGATGGACCCGGGGCCGCTCGGCACGCTCGGCGTCGGCATCCCCTTCGTGCTCGCCGCCAAGCAGGCCCGGCCCGACAAGGAGGTCGTGGCCCTCTTCGGGGACGGCGCCTTCAGCCTCACCGGCTGGGACTTCGAGACCCTCGTGCGCTACCACCTCCCCTTCGTCGGCATCGTCGGCAACAACTCCTCCATGAACCAGATCCGCTACGGCCAGCGGGCCAAGTACGGCGCCGAGCGCGAGCGGGTCGGCAACACCCTCGGAGACGTCCCCTACGACCAGTTCGCGCGGATGCTCGGCGGCTACGGCGAAGAGGTCCGCGACCCCGCCGACATCGGCCCCGCGCTGCGCCGCGCACGCGAGTCCGGCAAGCCCTCCCTGATCAACGTGTGGGTCGACCCGGACGCCTACGCCCCCGGAACCATGAACCAGACCATGTACAAGTGAGGTGTTCCTGCCATGGCTCACAAGGCTCACACCACTCCCCCAGCCCGGTCGGCGGCCAAGGCTCTCGACGGCATCCGCGTCCTGGACATGACGCACGTCCAGTCCGGCCCTTCCGCCACCCAGCTGCTCGCCTGGCTCGGTGCCGACGTGGTCAAACTGGAGGCACCGACCGGCGACATCACGCGCAAGCAGCTGCGTGACCTCCCGGACGTGGACTCGCTGTACTTCACGATGCTCAACTGCAACAAGCGGAGCATCACCCTCAACACCAAGACCGAGCGCGGCAAGGAACTCCTCACCGAGCTGATCCGGCGCTCCGACGTCATGGTCGAGAACTTCGGCCCGGGCGCGGTCGACCGCATGGGCTTCACCTGGGAACGCATCCAGGAGATCAATCCGCGTATCGTCTATGCCTCCATCAAGGGGTTCGGGGACGGCCCGTACACCGACTTCAAGGCGTACGAGGTCGTCGCGCAGGCCATGGGCGGGTCGATGGCGACCACGGGCTTCGAGAACGGGCCGCCGCTGGCGACGGGGGCCCAGATCGGGGACTCGGGCACGGGCATCCACGCCGTGGCGGGGATTCTCGCGGCGCTTTTCCAGCGCGAGAGCACGGGGCGCGGTCAGCGGGTCAACGTGGCCATGCAGCATGCCGTGCTCAACCTCTGCCGGGTGAAGCTGCGCGATCAGCAGCGCCTGGCCCATGGCCCGCTCGCTGAATATCCCAACGACGACTTCGGCGGCGAAGTTCCCCGGTCCGGCAACGCCTCCGGCGGCGGCCAGCCCGGCTGGGCCGTCAAGTGCGCGCCGGGCGGGCCCAACGACTATGTGTACGTCATCGTGCAGCCCGTCGGCTGGAAGCCCCTGACCGAGCTGATCGGCCGCCCCGAACTCGCCGACGACCCCGAGTGGGCCACTCCGGAGGCCCGACTCCCCCAGCTGTCCAAGATGTTCCAGCTGATCGAGGAGTGGTCCTCCACCCTGCCCAAGTGGGAGGTCCTGGAGCGGCTCAACGCCCACAACATCCCGTGCGGCCCGATCCTGTCGACCAAGGAGATCATCGAGGACTCCTCGCTCGTCGCCAACGAGATGGTCGTCGAGGTCGCCCACCCCGAGCGGGGCACGTTCACCACCGTCGGCTCGCCGCTGAAGCTCTCCGACTCGCCCGTCGACGTCGTCACCTCGCCCCTGCTCGGGGAGCACAACGAAGAGGTGTTCGTCGGCGAACTCGGCCTGGATGACGACGAGCTGCGCGTGCTCAAGTCGAACGGAGTGATCTGATTGCCGGCCGACGACCGCCTGGAGCGCGTGCGCGCGCTGCTGGACTCCGTACGCGCCGAGGGGCGCACCTCGCTGACGGCTCCGGAGGGGAAGGTCCTCGCGGACGCGTACGGCATCGCCGTGCCCGGTGAGGAGCTGTCCCGGGACGTCGACGAGGCCGTGGCACACGCGGCCCGGTTCGACGGTCCCGTCGTCATGAAGATCGTGTCACCGGACATCCTCCACAAGACCGACGCGGGCGGTGTCGTGGTGGGCGTGGAAGGCGCCGAGGACGTCCGTGCGGCGTTCCACCGCATCGTCGACAACGCGCGCGCGTACAAGCCGACCGCGCGGGTCGACGGCGTACAGGTGCAGGAGCTGCTGCCGTCGGGCGCGGACGCGCGGGAGGTGATCGTCGGCGCGGTCACCGACCCGACGTTCGGCAAGGTCGTCGCCTTCGGGCTCGGTGGGGTGCTCGTGGAGGTCCTCAAGGACGTCACGTTCCGCCTCGCGCCCGTCGACGACGACGAGGCGGTCTCGATGCTCGACTCGATCGGTGCGGCCGACGTCCTGCGCGGTGTGCGCGGAGCGGAACCCGTGGACCGCCGGGCGCTGGCGGAGCAGATCCGCTGTGTCTCCCAACTCGTCACGGATTTCCCGGAGATCGCCGAGGTCGACCTCAACCCCGTGGTCGCGACTCCCCGAGGCGCGCTCGCCGCGGACGTCCGTGTCATCCTCGGCGACCGGGCCCCTGAGGAGCGCCCCACCTATACGCGTGCGGAGATGCTGGCTTCGATGCGGCGACTGATGCGGCCCCGCTCCGTCGCCGTCATCGGCGCCTCCAACGAGCCGGGGAAGATCGGCAATTCGGTGATGCGCAACCTCATCGACGGTGGCTTCCCGGGTGAGATCCGCCCCGTGAACCCCAAGGCCGATGACATCTTGGGCCGCAAGGCCTACAAGAGCGTTACGGATGTGCCTGGCGAGGTGGATGTGGCGGTCTTCGCGATCCCCGCCGCGTTCGTCGCGAAGGCGCTGGAGGAGGTCGGCCGCAAGGGGATCCCGAACGCGGTCCTCATCCCCTCCGGGTTCGCCGAGACCGGGCAGCAGGCCCTCCAGGACGAGATCGTGGCCATCGGGCGTCACCATGGAGTGCGGCTGCTCGGGCCGAACATCTACGGCTACTACTCGACGTGGCAGAACCTGTGCGCCACGTTCTGCACCCCGTACGACGTGAAGGGCGGGGTGGCGCTCACCTCGCAGTCGGGCGGCATCGGGATGGCCGTCCTCGGCTTCGCACGCGCCACGAAGACCGGTGTCTCGGCGATCGTGGGGCTCGGCAACAAGTCGGATCTCGACGAGGACGACCTGCTCACGTGGTTCGGCGAGGATCCGCGCACCCAGTGCGTCGCCATGCACCTGGAGGACCTCAAGGACGGCCGGGCGTTCGTGGAGGCCGCGCGCGCCACCGTGCCCAAGAAGCCCGTGGTGGTCCTCAAGGCGGGCCGCACCGCGGCGGGCGCCCGGGCCGCCGGGTCCCACACGGGCGCGCTGGCGGGCGACGACGCCGTCTACGACGACGTCCTGCGGCAGGCAGGGGTGATCCGAGCCCCGGGCCTCCACGAGATGCTGGAGTACGCGCGGGCCCTGCCCGTCCTCCCCACGCCCCGGGGCGACAACGTCGTCATCATCACCGGCGCAGGGGGCTCCGGAGTGCTGCTCTCCGACGCGGTGACCGACAACGGCCTGCGGCTCATGGACATCCCGCCCGACCTGGACGCGGCGTTCCGCGCCTTCATCCCGCCGTTCGGCGCCGCGGGCAACCCGGTGGACATCACCGGCGGCGAGCCCCCGTCCACGTACGAGGCGACGATCCGGCTCGGCATGGAGGATCCGCGCGTCCACGCGCTGGTCCTCGGCTACTGGCACACCATCGTCACCCCTCCCATGGTCTTCGCTGAACTAACGGCCCGCGTGATCGCCGAGTTCCACGAACGCGGCATCGACAAGCCCGTCGTCGCCTCGCTCGCGGGCGACGTCGAGGTGGAGGAAGCGAGCCAGTACCTCTTCGAACGCGGTGTCGTGGCCTACCCGTACACCACGGAGAGGCCGGTCGAGGTCCTCGGGGCGAAGTACCGGTGGGCCCGCGCCGCGGGGTTGCTGGAGGGCGGCCGATGAGGTGACCGGCGCTCGGGGCGGACGGCGGCGCGCGTCGGCCGCCCCAGGACCCGTGCGCGCGCGAAGGACCGGACAGGGGGCGCTGGCCAGCTCTTTCGACGCAAGGGGTGCGACTCGACCATGACTACCACCGACCTCTCGACCTCCGTCCCCTTCAGGGAGGTGACGGACCGCCACGGCCGCCTGTACCGCATCGGTGAGACCGATCTGGACATCATGGGGCGACCACGCTGGACGATGGTGCTCTTCCCCTGGATGGGCATGCTGGGCATCAGCTCCTCGGAATACGCGTTCACCTCCGCCGAGGACACTCTGCACGACGCGCACCTGTGGAGCAGCGGGCACATCTTCTGGCTGATGGGTGTCTGGGTGTTCTTCCAGGCCGCCGTCGCCTTCCCGGCCGGTCAGCTGCGCGAGAGTGGCCGGCTCCCCGCCCGGTACGCGATGCTTCTCGGTGCCGCCGGCACGGTCTGCGGCTACCTCTCCCTCGCTTTCGCGCCGCACGTGACGGTCGCGTACATCGGGTTCGGCATGTTCAGCGGCATCGGCGCGGGCCTGGTCTACGCGACCTGCGTGAACATGGTCGGCAAGTGGTATCCAGAGCGCAAAGGAGGCAAGACCGGCCTGGTGAACGGCGGCTTCGCCTACGGCTCCGTGCCGTTTGTCTTCCTCTTCACGTCGTACATGGACTTGAGTAACTACCGCGGTGTCCTGATCTTTGTGGGCGTCGTCTGCGCGTCGGTCGTGGCGTTCGCCGGATGGTTCTTCAAGGACCCGCCCAAGGGCTGGTGGCCGCCCCACGTCGACCCCCTGAAGGTGTCCGCCGACCCGCGCATCCGACGGGCCCTGGAGAAGAACCCGCCTGCCGTGAAGCAGTACACCCCCCGGGAGGCCGCGCGCACCCCGGTGCTGTGGATGATGTGGTTCTGCCTGCTGTGCACGGCGGGGATCAACATCTTCGGGATCGCCTTCCAGGTGCCGTTCGGCAAGGACATGGGATTCGCGGGCGGCGTCGTGGCCACCGCGATGTCCCTGAAGGCGCTCGTCAACGGCACGGGCCGGGGCGTGATCGGCTGGATCTCGGACCGCTGCGGCCGGCGCAACACCCTCATCATCGTCTGTCTCGTCCTCGGCGCCGCCCAGTTCGGCGTCCTGGTGTCGGGCTCCATGGGCAGCATGCCCTTCTTCCTGTTCTGCTCCATGGTCTCCGGGTTCGGCGGGGGCGCGATCTTCCCGCTGTTCGCCGCGATGACGGCCGACTACTTCGGCGAGAACAACAACGCCACCAACTACGGCATGGTCTACAGCTCGAAGCTGATCTCCGGACTCGTCGGCTCCGGCATGGGGGCCGTCGTCGTGGACGCGTGGGACTACGAAGGCGCGTTCGTCATCGCCGGGTGCATCGGCATCTGCTCGGCCGTGCTCGCACTGTTCCTGAAGTCACCGGGCAGGCCCCAGGCCCGGCGCGTCGTACCCAACCCGCACCCTTTAGGTGAGGAGATGGCTTGATATGACGGCGGAGCCCTTCGCCGAGCACCCCGCGTCCGGCCGTGCCGGCCCGCACGGACCGGACGCCCCGGAACCGGAGCCCCCGGGACCTCACACGCACGGACCCGGCTCACAGAGGCCGGACACCCACAGAGCCGACACGCACGGGCGGGACGCCCCGGACCGGCCGTACCGGGTGCTCACGGACGCGCGTGGGCGTGTCTACCGGGTCGGCGAGAGCGACCGGCAGATCCTCGGGCGCCCCCGCTGGACGATGGTCGTCCTCCCCTGGGTGGCCATGATCGCCATCAGTGTCTTCGAGTACGCCTACGGAGCGGCCGAGGACACCCTGTCGGACGCGCACCACTGGACGTCGTCCAACACGTTCTGGGTGCTGAGCGTGTGGATCTTCTTCCAGGCGGGTGTCTCCTTCCCCGCCGGGAAGCTGCGCGAGAAGGGCATCCTGACCAGCCGAGCCGCGATGCTCACCGGTTCCGTCCTGTCACTGCTCGGTTTCGTGAGCCTCAGCCACGCCCCGAACATCGCGGTGGCGATGGTCGGCTTCGGACTGCTCGGCGGCGTCGGCGCGGGGCTCATCTACTCGACGTGCGTCAACATGGTCGGCAAGTGGTATCCGGAGCGGCGCGGCGGCAAGACAGGCTTCGTCAACGGCGGATTCGCCTACGGAGCGGTGCCGTTCATCTTCCTGTTCTCCTACGGCTTCGACACCTCCAACTACCGCACCGTCCTGGATGTCGTCGGCTTCTATGTGCTCGCCGTGACCCTTGTGGCGGGCCTGTACTTCAAGGACCCGCCGAAGAACTGGTGGCCCGAGAGCGTCGATCCACTGCGGTCCGCGACGGGCACGCGTACGGCCGTCGCACTGGTCAAGAACCCGCCCGCCGCCGCGCAGTTCACTCCAGGAGAGGCGTTACGCACCGGTGTCGTGCCCCTGATGTGGGTGTGCATGCTCTGCTGCGCGGGAGTGTCCATCTTCGGGATCTCGTTCCAGGTGCCGTTCGCCAAGGAGATGGGGTTCGGCCCGATGATCGCCGCGTCCTCCATGGGCGTCATGTCGGTGATCAACGGCACGGGGCGCGGCGTCGTGGGCTGGCTCTCGGACCGGCTGGGACGGCGCCCCACGCTGACGTACGTGTGCCTGGCCCTCTCAGTGGCGCAGTTCGGCGTCCTGTGGGCGGGTGAGATCCGCAACGAGCCCCTGTTCCTCGTCTTCGCCTTCCTGTCGGGCTTCGCGGGCGGCGCCTTCTACCCGTTGTTCGCCGCCCTGGTGCCGGACTACTTCGGGGAGAACAACAACGCCTCCAACTACGGCATGGTCTACAGCGCGAAGCTGGTCAGCGGCCTGTTCGGCGGGGGCGTCGGCGCGATGGTCGTGCACTCCTGGGGCTATGTCGGCGCCTACACGACAGCGGGGGCGGTGTCGCTGCTCGCGGCGGGCCTCTCCTTGCTGCTGCGCCAGCCGGGAGCCCCACGCGCGCGTGGGGAACTGGTGCAGCCTGGTTGAGCCTTGGCCGGAGGGAGGAGCCCCGGCAGCCCCTTGTGGCGGGCGGGGCTCCCGGCGTCGGACGGCCTGCCCTGGCCGTCGGTGGGCCCTCATGGGGTCGGTCGTCGCCTGTACGTTCTCCACGGGCCACGGCCGCGGCCTCGGCGGCCCCGTCAGTCCCCGCAGCGCTCTCGCAGCGCGTGCAGGTGGGCACTGGACTTGCGGGCGAAGGCGAACGAGTCGGCCGGGGAGTCGTGCTCCGCCTGCCAGTGGTGGTAGCGACGCCCTCCGTGGGTACGGGAGGTCACCTTGGACAGAAACCTCTTGTAGTCGATGTCACCGTCACCGACGTCCACCATGCGGTAGCCGTCACGGGCGGAGTCGTCACGGATGCCGTCCTTGACGTGGAACAACGGATAGCGGTGCGGCCTCCGCAGGACGTAGGCGATCGGGTCGAAGGGCCTTGGAGTGCCGTCCGGCTGCTTACCGAAGCGGAACTGCGCGCTGTAGGCCCAGTAGATGTCCATCTCCAGGTAGACCAGCTCGGGATCGGTCTCGGCCAGCAGGACGTCGTAGAGGCGCACGCTGGGCTTGTCCGTGGCGAAGGAGAACTCCTCGGCGTGGTTGTGCTGGTAGAACTTCATGCCCCGCGCGCGGGCGGCCTCGCCGTAGGTGTTGAAGTCCTCGGCCGCGCGTTTCAAGGCGTCGACGGTCGTGCCGTGGCGGAAGGGGCCCGAGGCGGTGCCGATGTGCTTCAGGCCGAGGGCCTGGGCGTCGTCGAGGACCTTGGTGAGGTTCTGCGCGAACGTGTACGCGTTCGGGTCGCCGTCGGAGGAGTAGCCGACGTGGCTGCCGATGGCGGTGAGCCCGTGGTCGCGGACCAGTCTCTTGAGCTGAGCGAGGGTGATGGCGCCCGCCGAGCCCTGGCTGTAGCCGGCGAACTCGATCTCGTCGTAGCCGTACCTCGCCAGCTCGGCGAAGACAGCGGCGAACCCGAGGGACGAGACCTTGTCACGGAGGCTGTAGAGCTGGACGCCGAGGCGGCCGGGGGGCAGGACGGGGCGCCCGCGCCTCTTGCCTGACGGCTTGTCCCAGGGCGAGGCCGCGGTTGAGGTTGAGGTGGCGGCGGCCGAGGCCGGGCCTGCCGTGGCAGCAGTGCCGGCGAGCGCGGCCGCGGTGGCGCCCGCGGCGACGCCGAGCATGCCTCGCCTGCTCAGTCGGAGGGTCAGCTCCGGATCGTCGGGCGTGGGCTTGCGGCTCATACGGGCCTCCCAAGGTGAGGTCAGGGTGGTGTCAGGGATGGGTTCGAAGAACGCCTCGGGGTGAGGTCAGGGGCGAACCCTGATGGCAGCGCCCGCGCTCTCTGGTTCAGTGGAAACCACGCGGACGAGGTGGCTCGGACGACGCCGCCGCAGAGCGGGGCGCGCATGGTGCCGCGTCCGCGTGAGCGCTCGCGGTCCTCATTGCAGTCCCGCGAGTCGAAGCAGCAGGGACTTCACATCGGTGGCCGCGACGCGGTCGGTGACAGCGCGGGGGGTGGAGCACAGAATGAGCGGTCCGGAATCGGGATCCTCGCTCGTCGGAAGGCGGCCATGGCTGCCGCGAATAGGTGACGGGTCGAGGGGCACCACCGCCATGCGGTAGCGCATGCCGAGTTTCTTGCGTGCGAGCGCACCCGCGGCCTTCAGCCGGACATAGGGGTCCTCGGGGTCCATGAACAGCTCGACCGGGTCGTAACCGGGTTTGCGATGGATCTCGACGAGCTGCGCGAAGTCGGGCGCGCGGGCATCGTCGAGCCAGTAGTAGTACGTGAACCATGCGTCCGGTTCGGCGACGGCGACCAGTTCCCCCGAGCGGGGGTGGTCCAGGTGATGGGCTTTCTTGCCCTCGTCGTCGAGGAGCTGATCGATGCCGGCCAGGCCGTCGAGTGCCGCGCGGGTGGCCTCCAGGTCCTCCGGACGTCGCACGTACACGTGGGCGATTTGGTGGTCCGCGACGGCGAAGGCCCGGGAGGCCATCGGGTCGAGATACTCCATGCCGTCCTGGGTGTGCACTTCCAGGAGTCCGGCGCGGCGCAGCGCGCGGTTGATGTCGACGGGGCGGCTCACCCGGGTGATGCCGTACTCGGACAGAGCGACGACGGTACGGCCCTCGGTGCTGGCGTCGGCCAGGAGCGGGGCGATCACCGCGTCCAGGTCGGCGGCGGCCCGGTGGGAGCGCGGGTCGTCAGGTCCGTACCGCTGTAGGTCGTAGTCGAGGTGAGGGAGGTAGCACAGGGCGAGGTCAGGGTGCCGGGTGGCGATGATGTGGCGGGTGGCGTCCACGATCCACCGGCTGGAGACGATGTCCGCTCCGGGACCCCAGAAGTGGAAGAGGGGGAACGTACCGTACTTTTCGGTGAGTTCGTCGTGCAGGGCCGGGGGCCGCGTGTAGCAGTCGGGCTCCTTACGGCCGTCGGCGTAGTACACGGGGCGGGGGGTGACGGTGACGTCGGTGTCGGCGCCCATGGCGTACCACCAGCAGATGTTGGCGACGGTGTAGCCGGGGTGGGCGCGGCGGGCGGCGTCCCAGAGCTTGTCGCCCGCGACGAGGCCGTTGTGCTGGCGCCACAGCAGGACGTCACCGAGTTCACGGAAGTACCAGCCGTTGCCGACGATGCCGTGCTCGGCGGGGGTGGTACCGGTGAGGAAGGTGGACTGGGCGGCGCAGGTGACGGCGGGCAGGACGGTGCCGAGGGGTGCTCGCGAGCCGGTCTCACCGAGGGCCGCGAGGCGCGGCATATGGGCGAGCAGACGGGGGGTGAGGCCGACGACATCGAGGACGAGGAGTGGGGTCGGTCGGCCCGGAACAGGAAATGTCATGGCAGTTCCTTCAGGCCGAGGTCCGTCAGGAGGTCGCGGGCGAGGGTGAGTTCGGCGGCGATGCCGTCGACGAGCTGGGGGCGGGCGCGCGGGCGCAGCTCGGGCGGGAGGGCCTCCCAGGTGTAGGTCTCGACTTCCAGGTGGTGGGTGCGCGGGTGGGGTCCGCCCACCATCAGGGTGAGCGTGTCCTTGAGGACGGAGAGCGTGGAGGTGAGCGGCGGCGAGGGCGCCGCGTGGAGCGGTACGTGGAAGTGGGAGCGCCAGGGCGCCGTGTCGGGCAGGGCCCCGGGAGCGAGGGCCTCGCCGAGGTCGTCGGTGCCGCACAGGGCGGTGTCCGGGGTTCCCGCCGTCGCCGGACAGGCGGGGCTGGGCGACAGGGTGCGTGTCTGGTGCAGGAAGCGGGGTTCGTCGAAGGCGGCGAGAGCCGAGCGTACTTCGGGGAGGTGTGGGTGTTCGGCGTGCAGGGCGGCGGAGAGCTGGGACTTGACGATGGGGATGCCTGCGGCGGCGAGGGCGTCGAGGGCGGTGTGCGGGTCTTCGAAGGAGGTGGCGAGGTGACAGGTGTCGACGCAGACGCCGATGCGGTCGTGGCCGACCCCGGTGAGGGGCTCGATGGCGTCGCGGGTGGTCTCCACGGTGCAGCCGGGTTCGGGTTCGAGGCCGACGCGGATGGACCGGCCGGTGAGTTCGGCGAGGGCGTCGAGGCGCTGGGCGAGGGCGACAAGGGCGGTGCGGGCGACCTGGGCGCGGTCCGGGCCGAAGGCGGTGCGCCAGGCCAGTGGCAGGGTGGAGATGGTGCCTTCGGTGACGTCATCGGGCAGCAGTTGAGCGAGGACGCGGGCCAGGGCGGTGGTGTGCTCGAGCCGCTCGGGGTCGGCCCAGTCCGGCTTGTAGACGCGGTACTTGACCTTCTCGGAGCCGAAGCCGTCATAGGGGAAGCCGTTGAGGGTGACCACTTCGAGGCCGCGCCGGTCGAGTTCGGTGCGCAGCCCGCGCAGCGCGGCCGGGTCCATGACGAGGGTGCGAGCGGCGTCCTTGGCGAGCCACAGGCCGATGCCGATGCGGTCACGGCCGAGCCGTTTGCGGACGGGTTCGCAGTGGTCGCGGAGCTGGGCGAGGACGCCGTCGACGGTCTCCGCGGGGTGGACGTTCGTGCAGTAGGCGAGGTGGACGGTGGAGCCATCGGGGTGGCGGAAGCGCATGACTCACGCCCCACCGCGGAGGACAGAGTTGCCCTCGTGGGTGGCGTCGGTGTCCGCGACGTCCAGGGCGAGGCGGCCGCTGAGTCCGTAGAAGGCGACGGGGTTGCGCCACAGCACGCGGTCGACCTCGTCCTCGGAGAACCCGGCGTCGAGCATGGCGTCACCGACCCTGCGGGTCTTGAGAGGGTCGCTCTTTCCCCAGTCGGCGGCCGAGTTGACGAGGACGTGCTCCGAGCCGTACCGGCGCAGGATCGCGACCATCCGCTCCTCGTCCATCTTGGTGTCGGGATAGATGGAGAAGCCGAGCCAGCAGCCCGCGTCCTTGGCTTCCTTGACGGTGGTTTCGTTGAGGTGGTCGATCAGGACCCGGTCCATGGGCAGCGCGGACTCCGTGACGACGTCCAGGGTGCGGCGAAGGCCTGCGAGCTTGTCGCGGTGCGGGGTGTGCACGAGCGCGGGCAGCCCATGGTCGGCGGCGAGCTGCAACTGAGCCGCGAGCGCGGCGTCCTCGGCGGGGGTCATGGAGTCGTAGCCGATCTCGCCGACGGCGACGACGTTGTCCTTCACCAGGTACCGGGGCAGCAGGTCGAGGACGGGCGTGCAGCGCGTGTCGTTCGCTTCCTTGGGGTTGAGCGCGATCGTGCAGTGGTGGGCCATGCCGTACTGCGCGGCGCGGAAGGGCTCCCAGCCGAGGAGGGAGTCGAAGTAGTCGACGAAGGAGGCGGGCGAGGTGCGCGGCTGCCCCAGCCAGAAAGCGGGTTCGACGACGGCGCGCACGCCCGCGGCGTGCATCGCCTGGTAGTCGTCGGTGGTGCGGGAGGTCATGTGGATGTGGGGGTCGAAGATGCGCATCAGGACTCCTGCTCCTCACCGATGGGGGTCGAAGGGGCCGTGACGGTCACGGAGGCTGCCGGAGCCTGGAGGTCCGGAGGTTCCGGTGGGGCGGCCAGGGCCAGGACGCGGTGCAGATCGCCGGGGACGGGGCGGCCGGCGGCGGTGCGTTCGTCCGCGTAGTCCGCGAGCATCCGGGCCAGTTCGGCGTCGGCGTGGGCACGCCGCTCCAGGTCGGCGACGGCGTCTACGGGCACACCCGTGAACAGGCACTTGAGGACGGCGTGCCGCCACGCGTGCGAGGGGAGGTGAGTGGCGGCATAGGGGCCGAGAGCGGCGGCGAGGAGTCGGGTGTCGTTGGTACGCAGGGCGTCCTCGACGAGCGGCAGCGCCTCAGGGCCCGGCACCAGGAGGGGCAGGGAGCGCAGGACGGCACGGCGTTCGGCGGCGGCCCCGTGGTCATAGAGGCGGGTGAGGGTGGCGACGTCAGCGCGGGCGGCGTGGAGCAACAGCAGGCGGGCGGCGTCAGCGTGCTCGGGCCCGCAGCGGCGTCCGGCCTCGGCGAACCGCAGCTCCCAGGTAGGGGCGGCGGTCAGGGCATCAGCGGTGCCTTCGGTGGCCGGGTCCGTGGCTTCAGCGGCCGGGTTCGCCGTGGCTTCGGCAGCGGAATGCGCGGCGGCTTCGGCGGTGGCCTGGTCGAGCCAGGCGCGGGCCGCACCACCGAGGGCGGCGTCGAGACGGGAGCGGAGGTCGGCGACGGCGGACGTGTCGGTCACGGGGTTCCTCCTCGGGGTGAGGCCTCGCGGAGCAGCGGCGGAGCGGTGGCGGGACCGGAGAGAGCGCGAGGGGAGGTGAGGGTGCCGGAGGCGCCGGGCTGTGCAAGAGACACGGCCCGGCGGAGGAAGTCCAGCGACTGGGCGGCGAGTTGGGGCCCGGCGTGGGAGTGACGGGGCAGCTCGACGACGGTCAGGCCCTGGTATCCGGTGTCCGCGAGGGCACGCAGGACGGGCGGGAAGTCGATCTCGCCGTCACCGAAAGGGAGGTGTTCATGGACGCCCCGGCGCATGTCCTCGATCTGGACATGGCGCAGCCACGGCGCGGCGGCCCGGACGCAGTCGGCGGGTGACTGCGGTTCGAGGCACTGGCAGTGGCCGATGTCGAGGGTCAGACCCAGGAGTTCGGGTTCTCCGAGGAGATGACGGAGGTGGTGGAAGTCGGCGAGCGTGGCGAGCAGATGCCCGGGTTCGGGCTCGACGGCTACAGGCAGACGGGCCTCGGACGCGGCGTCGAGGACAGGGAGGAGCGCGTCGGCGAGGCGCGACCAGGCGGTCTCCACGGGGGTGCCCTCCGGCGTGATGCCACTGAAGCAGTGGACGGCGTGGGCGCCGAGGTCCGTGGCGACCCGCACGGCGCGGGTGAGGAGGCGGACGCGTTCAGCACGGAGTCGCGGGTCGGGGTCGAGCAGGGAGGGGCCGTGCTTGCGGCGGGGGTCGAGCACATAGCGGGCGCCCGTCTCCACCGTGACCGACAGCCCCAGCCGGTCCAGGCGTCGGGCCACCCTGCGGGTGCGGGCGGCCAGGTCGGGGGCGAGGGGGTCGAGGTGCATGTGGTCGAGGGTGAGGCCGACGCCGGAGTAGCCGAGGTCGGCGAGGAGACCGAGGGCGTCGTCGAGACGGAGGTCGGTGAGGCCGTTGGTGCCATAGCCGAAGCGGAGGCCGGCGGGGGCGGCGTGGGCGAGCAAGTCCACGGCCGGGACCTCCCTGGCAGCCGGGCCCATGTCAGGGGCGCCGTTAGGGAGGGCGGCACCCGGGGCGGCAGGGCGCTGCTCGTTCGGGGCGGTCATGTGACGCTCACCCGGCGGGCGAAGCGGCGGGCCGCCGGGGCCAGCGCCGCCGCGGCCAAGGCGCTGCCGAGGGCTCCGGACCTCGCGGCGAGCGCGGCTTGGAGAGGGATCAGGGCACGGATGCCGCCGCCGACGGCGCGCTGGGTCAAGGGAGGTGAGGGATTGAGGGCCGCGTGGAGGAAGGGCCGACCGGCCGTGGTGGTGTAGGCCAGGGCGAACGCTGTCCGGGCCAGGGCGTCGGCGCCTTCGGCCCGGTGGGGTAGGCGGGTGGTGCCCGGCAGGCCGAGCCTGACCGTCGGAGGCCGGCCTGCCGGGAGCGAAGGGGGCCCGCCCGCCGCCCACCGGGGCCAGGGCCGGGGCCGGGGCCGGCGCCCGCGGCGGGACTGCGGCAGAGGCTGCGGTCGAGCCACCGCGTAGGCCAGCGCGAGAGTCGTAGCGAGAGCACCCAGTGGGGCCTTGGTGGACCCGCCTTGGGTCTCATGACGAGAGACGGAGGTGACAGCGAGAGTGTGTACCCCAAGAGCCAGGGCAGCAGGCAAAGCGGAGCCGACCCGCGCTGCCCCCTCCCGGACAGCCCACCCACCGCGGGCATCGCCGGGAGCCCGACCAGGTCCGCCCACTCCGGAGGCTCCGCCGCCGGCCCGAGCGAGGTTGCCTGCCCTGGGCAGCCATGCTGGCCACCTCATCGGCCCCCTTGCCCAAGAGGCGCCCCTGGCCTCCCCGCCGAGGCCACCCGCCCCCAAGCCCGAGACCTTGCTGCGCGCTCCGCCGGAGCCGCCTCCTCGCGAGGTATGGCCGACCACACCACCAGGGCCGCTACCCGGCGCGGCGGCGTCTGCGGGTGCGCCACCGGGCGGGGCTGCGCTTGAGGACCCGCCACCCGGCGAGGCGCCCCCACCGGAATCGGTGGCCCCGACCCCAGCCCCGGCCCAACCCGCGCCAGGCCCTCCCCCCGCTTGCCCCCGCCCTCCGTACGCCCCCGTCACCGTGGCGGTCACGCCGAGGAGGAGGTCCAGGGCTCGGGCCGTGGCCATGGTGGTGGGGCCTGCCTTGGTGTGCTTGAGGGTCAGGTCGTAGGCCCAGACGGTGCCGGCGAGGGCGGTGGCCACGGTGAGGGCGGGGCGGCCCGCTCGGGCGGCCAGGGCCAGGCCTGCCGCTGTGAGGGCGGCGGCGGCCGTGAGGGCGGCAGTGGGATGGACGCGGCCGGAGGGGATGGGGCGGTGTGGGCGGTCCACGGCGTCTTCGGCGCGGTCGGCCCAGTCGTTGAGGGCCATGCCCGCCTCGTAGAGGCAGAGGGAGGAGGTGACGGCGAGGGCGGTGCCCCGGCCGGGGCGCAGGCCGGTGGCGGCGGCTCCGGCGAGGGCGTCGCCGGGGACGGTGAACAGGGCGGGCAGGCGGAGGAGTTCGGCCCAGGCGCGGGCGTGGGCGCGGAGGGAGACCACGGGCTACTCACCCCGTCCCCGGGGACGGGCCGCGGAGGTGAGGCGGGTCGCGAAGGCGGTGAGCGCGGCGTACTGGTCCGCGAGGGCCGTGCGAGCGCCGGGGTCGGGGTCCTTGAAGTAGAAGGCGAGTTCGGGGCGGGGGCCGGTGAGGCCGTGAGCGTGGGCACTGGAGAGGAGGCGGGCCAGGTCGAGAACCAGGGGCGCGGCCAGGGCGGAGTCGCAGCCCTGCCAGGTGGTCTGGAGGATCATGCGGGTACCGAGGAAGCCGTCGAAGGCGATGTGGTCCCAGGCGGTCTTCCAGTCGCCGAGGGCGGGGACGTCGTCGATGTGGACCTCGCCCTGGGGTACGGCGCCGAGGGTGTCGGCGAGGACGCGTTCCTTGCCCGCGTTCTTGGCGGCGGCCGCGGCGGGGTCGGCGAGGGCGGCGCCGTCGCCGCCGCCGAGGAGGTTGGTGCCGGACCAGGCGCGGACGTCCAGGGCCCGTTGGGTGAACATCGGGCCGAGCACGGAGCGCAGCAGGGTCTGGCCCGTCTTGCCGTCGCGTCCCGCGTGCGGAAGGCCGCTGGACGCGGCGAGGGAGGCGAGGGCCGGGTGGTGCAGGCCGGTGGAGGGGGTGAAGTTCACGTAGGGGCAGCCCGCGCGCAGGGCCGCTGCGGCGTAGAGGGAGCTGGCCGGTAGGCGGCGGCTCCGGGGCGGCCCCTCGTCCAGGGGTGGTGCGGGTTCCGTGGAGGCCACGTTCACGACGACCGCGCGGGCGAGCCCGCGGCGGTGGAGGAAGCCGGAGATCTCGGAGGTGAAGGCAGTGATGAGTTCGTCGTCGGTGCGGGTGTCACCGGGGAGCGGGCCGCCGGTGCGGATCTCGGCGTCGGCGGCGTCGAGTTCGGCGCGGACGGCGGCTGGCAGGCCGTGGGGGAGTACGCCCTGGGCGGTCAGGTGTTCGGCGCGTTTGGGCAGGGGGCATTCGACGGTGTCGTGGCCGCCGAAGACGAGGGAGGACAGGGCGGGCAGCCCGGCGTCGGCGAAGGGCGGGGTCTCCGTGACCATGCCGATCGGCGGGTGCAGGCCGGCCGTCATCGCCGCGCAGCCCGCGACGGCCGTGGTCGCGACGGACCCGCGGGCGCCGATCAGCCACACCCCCGTGGGGTCCTCGGTAGCGGTAGTGGACACGGCTGCCTCCCTGTCGTGGCGCGCGGTCGGTGCGTATGCGCTCAGTCATCACACGTGCCTCACGGGAGAGGCAAGACGGCGACAAGACGTTGAGACGGTGGGCGGAGGTCCGGCGTCCTCCGCCCACCGCCGTCTATCGGGCGCCCGCTCCCCCGGCGACGGGAGCGGTGCCGGGCGTGATGCTGGACGTGGTGTCGGGCGTGGTGTCGGGCGTGGTGTCGGGCGCGGCGCCGCCGCGGTCTGCGGCCAGGGTCTTCACGCGGATGTCGCGGAAGGCGACCTGGTCGTCGGCGCCGTGGTTCTGGATGCCGATGTGGCCGTCGCGCAGGCTGCGGGCGGGGTCGGTGTTGGTGTAGTCGTTGATGAGGGTGCCGTTGAGCAGGATCCGCAGGCGTTCGCCCTCGACGCGGAGTTCGTAGGTGTTCCACTGGCCGGGCGGGTTGAGGGCGCGGTCGCGGGCGGCCAGGTCGGCGGACTTGAAGCCGTAGACGGCGCCGGTGGTCTTCTCCGGCAGGTCGGTGGCGTCGATCTGGACCTCGTAGCCGTGGTCGACGGCCGACCAGGGGTCGTCGGAGGGCGGGAAGCCCACGAAGATCCCGGAGTTGTCGTCCTTGTCGGGGCCGGACATGCGCCAGTCGAGCTTGAGCGAGTACGAGCCGAAGGAGCGGTCCGCGTACCAGAGCATGCCCATGCCGCCGACGGAGGTGAGGGTGCCGTCGTCCGTGAGGGCGAAGGAGCCGGGCCCGGCTTGTTTCCACCGGGTGAGGGAGGCGGCGGTGCCGTCGAACAGGGGCGTGTAGCCCTGCTCGGGGCGGCAGTCGGCCCGGGCGGCGCCGGTGGCGTACTGGATGCCGCCGAGCAGGTGGCGGCGGAAGGCGGGGTCGGCGTACGACTGCTTGGTGTGACCGCCGCCGGTGTAGAAGGAGCGCCCGGCACCGCCGTCGGTGGCGCTCTGGCACCAGGCGATGGGGTGGTCGCCGCCCATCGTGCCGCCGCTGTACGACGATTCGTCGAGGGAGGCCAGGACCCGGGCCCGAGCGCGGGGGCTGGCGCGGTAGTTGTACCACTCGTCACTGCGGTCCCAGTCCGCGCCGAGGTGGGCCGTCGCGGGGTGGGCGTGGTCCTCGACCTTGATCTTCGCGGGCTGGATCGCCGGGTGCGACTGGAAGTGGGCGCCCACGAGACGGCCGTAGAAGGGCCAGTCGTACTCGGTGTCGGCGGCCGCGTGTACGCCTGCGTAGCCGCCGCCTGCGCGGATGTAGCGTTCGAAGGCGGTCTGCTGGGCGGGGTCGAGGACGTCGCCGGTGGTGGAGAGCCAGACGACGGCGTCGTAGCGGGCCAGGTTCTTGGAGGTGAAGGCACGGGCGTCGTCCGTCGCGTCGACGGTGAAGCCGTGGGCGGCGCCCAGGTCCCGGACGGCGGCGACGCCGTCCGGGATCGAGTCGTGGCGGAATCCGGCGGTCTTGGAGAAGACCAGCACTCGTTCGCCGTCCTCGCGCCGGTCGTCGGGGCCCGGCCTGGACTGCGCGGGTCCCGAGACGCAGCCGATCAGCAGGGTGGCGGCCGCCGTGGCGACGGCGAGCCGCGCGCGTGCGCGCATCGCGGTGCCTCCCTCTCAGCTCGTGGTGAAGGTGAAGTCGTCGACGTCGTAGAGGGCGCCCGTACCCGTGCCCTTGAAGACCAGGTAGAGCGTCGTGGTGCCCGCCGGCGCGCCCGCGAGGGCCGTGCTGACGTCGGTGTAGGTCTCCCACGACCCGGTCGGGTCGACCTTGGCGCTGCCGAGCAGGGTGCCGTCGGCCGTGCCCGCGCGGATCTCCAAGGTGCCGCCGGTGCCGGCGGAGGCGACGCGCGCGGTCAGCTTGGTGGCGTTGCCCAGCTGGTAGGGCTTGAAGGAGATCCAGTCGCCGTTGTGGATGTCGCCGACCGTCTTGCCGCCGTGGGCGGGGGTGTGGCTGATGACGTTCACGCCCTGGGAGTCGCCGTAGTGCTCGGCCTGGCGGTGCCGGGTCTGGGTGACGTTCTGGTCGTGGGTGGTCAGCGGGGGCTGGCCGGCGGCGCCCTTGTCGGTGTACTCGGCGTCGAAGACCCCGAAGATGTTCGCGTTGGGGTCGTGCTCGCTGTCCGCGGACGTCTGGAGGGTGCCTTCGCAGCCGTTCGCGGAGGTGACCGGGTGGCCGTGGCTGTCGTGGCCGAGGATGTGGGTGACCTTGACCTTGGAGCAGTCGACGGAACCGTTCGCGCTGTCTTCGGGATCGGTCACCGTCACCTTGAAGGGCACCTTGTCGCCGAAGGTGAACAGCTGCCCGTCGCCGGGGAGTTCCAGCTTCACGGTGGGCGCGGTGTTGCCGACGGTGATGTGCGCGCTCGCGGTGCCGGTGCGGCCGGACGGGTCCTTGGCGGTGACGGTCGCGGTGTAGACGCCGTTCTTGTCGTACGTGTGCGCGGGGTTCTGCTGGGTGGAGGTGGTGCCGTCGCCGAAGTCCCACGCGTAGGTCAGCGCGTCACCGTCGGCGTCCGTGGCCTTGGCGGTGAACTGGGTCTTCAGCGGGGCCTGGCCGCTGGTCACCGAGGCGGCGGCCTCCACGACCGGGGAGTGGCCGCCGGTGGCGTTCTCGATGCGGTACAGGGCGGAGTTGTGGTCGCCGTTGAAGTAGCCGGTGCCGTAGTCGAGGACGTACAGCGCGCCGTCCGGGCCGAACTCCATGTCCATCACCTGGGTGCCCTTCCAGGGGAAGGCGTTGATGGACTTCACGGTGCCGTCCGCGCCCTGGTCGACGCGTTTGATCCAGCGCCGGCCGAACTCGCCGGCGAAGTAGTTGCCGTCGTAGGCCTGCGGGAACTTCACCGGCGAGTTCAGGTTCGCGTCGTAGCGGTAGACCGGGCCGCCCATCGGCGACTCCGAGCCGGTGCCGAACTCCGGGACCGAGCCGCCGTCGTACGGGATCCAGGCGGGCTGCGCGGGCGGCAGCTGGGTCAGGCCCGTGTTGCGCGGCGAGGTGTTCTTCGGCGCGGCGCAGTCGAAGGCCGTGCCGGAGGCGCCGGTGGCGAAGTCGTAGTCGACGTAGGCGTCGTTCTTGCCGGTGCAGTACGGCCAGCCGTAGTGGCCGGGCTTGGTGACGCGGGTGAACTCGACCTGGCCCGCCGGGCCGCGTTTCGGGTCGGCCTTGCCCGCGTCGGGGCCGTAGTCACCGAGGTGGACGATGCCGGTGGGCTTGTCGACGCTCATCCGGAAGGGGTTGCGGAAGCCCATCGCGTAGATCTCGGGGCGGGTCTTGGCGGTGCCCTTGGCGAAGAGGTTGCCGCGGGGTATGGAGTACGAGCCGTCGTTCCTGACCTTGATGCGGAGGATCTTGCCGCGCAGGTCGTTGGTGTTGGCGGAGGTGCGCTGGGCGTCGTACGCGGGGTTGCGGGTGGCGCGCTCGTCGATGGGGGTGTAGCCGTCGGAGGCGAAGGGGTTGGAGTCGTCGCCGGTCGACAGGTAGAGGTTGCCCTGCTTGTCGAAGTCGATGTCGCCGCCGACGTGGCAGCAGATGCCGCGGTTCGCGGGGACGTCGAGGATCTTCTTCTCGCCGGCCGTGTCCAGGGTGCCGTCGGGTTTGAGCACGAAGCGGGACAGGCGGTTCACGCCCTCGAACTTCTTGAAGTCCGCCGCGGTGCCGTCGTTGGGCGCGTCGCCGGCGGGGGTGTTCAGGGGCGGGGCGTAGTAGAGGTAGACCGCCCTGTTCTTGCGGAAGTTCGGGTCGACGCCGACGCCTTGGAGGCCTTCCTCGTCATGCGTGTACACCGGGATCTTGCCGGCGACCTTCGTCTCTCCCCTGGCGTCCGTCAGGCGTACCGTGCCGTCGCGGGAGGTGTGCAGGACCGAGCGGTCGGGGAGCACGGCGAGGGTCATGGGCTCACCCATCTCCGGTTCGCCCTTGGCGAGGGTGACCTGCTGGAAGTCCTCCGCGCGCGGCTGCGACGGCGCGCGGGCCGTGCTGTGGGGGGCGGCGACGGTGAGGGTGGCGGCGGTGAGCAGGGAGCCGGTGAGCAGGGCGAGGGCCTTGCGGGTGGTGGGGCGCGGTCTGGGCACGGGGTCCTCCGGTCGGGGGCCGTGTGGGGCTGGCTGATGCCTGGCGCCCGGGGTGCGCCGTCACCCCGGGGGTTATGTCATGCACACCTCAGCGACGGTAGCCGGGTTTGTCCGTGGCGGATAGCCCTTGTGCGGAGGGTGTGTGGGGCTTCTTCCTTGGGCGGGACAAAGTGGGTGCGGCCACGCGGCACGCCCGGGAGCCGTCCCTCCCCGGGCCGGGGGGACCGGGGCATCGGGATGGGGCGGGTCCGAGGCGCCGCCGCAGGGCTGGCGCTACTTCGCGAAAGCCGCGTCGAAGGACGCCGAAGGGGGCTCGTAGTCGTACGCCTTCAGGTGGCGCAGGGCCTCGGGGGCGCCGTGGAGGCGGTCCATGCCCGCGTCCTCCCACTCGACCGAGATCGGGCCGTCGTAGGAGATGGCACGCAGCATGCGGAACACGTCCTCCCAGGGGACGTCCCCGTGGCCCGCCGAGACGAAGTCCCAGCCGCGCCGCGGGTCACCCCACGGCAGGTGGGAGCCGAGGCGGCCGTTGCGGCCGTCGAGGCGGCGCCGGGCTTCCTTGCAGTCGACGTGGTAGACGCGGTCGCGGAAGTCCCAGAGGAACGACACCGGGTCGAGGTCCTGCCACACGAAATGCGAGGGGTCGAAGTTCAGGCCGAAGGCGGCGCGGTGGTCGACGGCGGCCAGGGCCTTGTGCGTGGTCCAGTAGTCGTACGCGATCTCGCTCGGATGGACCTCGTGGGCGAACCGGACGCCCTCCGCGTCGAACACGTCCAGGATCGGGTTCCAGCGGTCGGCGAAGTCCTCGTAGCCGCGTTCGATCATCGACTCCGACGCGGGCGGGAACATCGCCACCAGATGCCAGATCGCCGAGCCGGTGAAGCCGACCACCGTGTCCACGCCGAAGGCCGCGGCGGCGCGCGCCGTGTCGGCCATCTCGGCGGCGGCCCGCCGCCGCACGCCCTCCGCCTCGCCGTCGCCCCAGACGCGGGCGGGCAGGATCGCCTGATGGCGCTCGTCGATGATGGCGTCGCACACCGCCTGCCCGACGAGGTGGTTGGAGACGGCCCAGCACCTCAGGCCGTACTTGTCGAGCAGCGCGCGGCGGCCGTCCGCGTACGCCGGGTCCGCGAGGGCCTTGTCGACCTCGAAGTGGTCGCCCCAGCAGGCGAGTTCGAGGCCGTCGTAGCCGAAGTCGCGGGCCAGCGAGCAGACCTCCTCGAGCGGCAGATCCGCCCACTGGCCGGTGAAGAGCGTGAACGAGCGGGGCATGACCGGTCCTTTCCTGACGTCGGAGGGGGTCGGAGCGTCGGAGGGGTAGGGCGTCGGGGCCTCAAGGGCCCGGGGGTCCAGGGGCCCAGGGCCTCGAAAGCCGGGCGGCGCGCGCCGCCGCGGGTCTCAGGCCGCGACCGGCGTGGCCGCCACCAGCGTGTACACGGAGTTCTTCTGCGCGCTCTCCTCCACCGCGGCGAGCACCCGCTGCACGGCGAGGCCTTCGGCGAAGGACGGCTCGGGCGCGGTGCCGGTGGCCACGGCGTGCAGCAGGTCACGGGCCTGGTGCACGAAGGTGTGCTCGTAGCCGAGGCCGTGGCCGGGCGGCCACCAGGCCGCCAGGTAGGGGTGGGTGGCCTCGGTGACGAGGATGCGGCGGAAGCCTGCCGAGGCGGCGGGTTCGGTGTGGTCGTGGAAGGAGAGTTCGTTGAGGCGCTCCAGATCGAAGGCCAACGAGCCGTCGGAGCCGTTGAGTTCGAGGCGCAGCGCGTTCTTGCGGCCCGCGGCGAACCGGGTGGCCTCGAAGGTGGCGAGGGCGCCGGAGGGGAAGCGGGCCGTGAAGACGGCAGCGTCGTCGACCGTGACCTGGCCGCTCCCGGCGCCGCCCGCCGCCGCGAGCCCGGCGGGCGCGCCCCGCGGCAGGGGCCGTTCCCGTACGAAGGTCTCCGTCAGCGCCGAGACGCCCGCGACGGCCTCGCCCGTCAGGTACTGCGCGAGGTCCACGATGTGCGCGCCGAGGTCGCCGAGGGCCCCCGAGCCCGCCCGGTCCTTGCGCAGCCGCCACGTCAGGGGGAAGCCGGGGTCGACCAGCCAGTCCTGGAGGTAGGTGAGGCGGACGTGGCGCAGCGCGCCGAGGCGGCCCGCGGCGACCATCTCGCGGGCGAGCGCGAGCGCGGGCACGCGCCGGTAGTTGAAGCCGACCATCGCCACCTGCCCGCGGGCGCGGGCCCGCTCGGCGGCGGCGACCATGGCCTCCGCCTCCTCCACGGTGTTGGCGAGCGGCTTCTCGCACAGCACGTGCTTGCCCGCCTCCAGGGCGGCGATGGCGATCTCCGCATGGCTGTCGCCGGGGGTGCAGACGTCGACGAGGTCGACGTCGTCCCGGGCGATGAGCGCGCGCCAGTCGGTCTCGGCGGCGGCCCAGCCGAGCCGGTCCGCGGCGGCGCGCACGGCTGTGCCGTCGCGCCCGCAGACCGCGGCGAGCCGTGCCTCGACCGGCAGGTCGAAGACGCGCCCCACGGTCCGCCAGCCCTGGGAGTGGGCGGCGCCCATGAAGGCGTAGCCGACCATCCCGACGCCGAGGCGGCGCCGCGCGGCACCCGGGCCCGTTGCGGGCCCGGCCCCCGAAGCGGCCTCGTGCTCCCTCTCACTCATGCGGTAACTCCTCCTGGTCGGACGCGTCGACGCCTGCCTCGCGGGTCAGCGGGCACCTCACCTGAGAGCGGGCACCTCACGGGCACCTCACTTGAAGCCGGTGGACATGTATTGGTCGACGTTGTCCTTGTCGACGACGGCCGAGTAGAGCGTGAGGGAGGCCGGGATCTCGTACTCGGCCAGGCCGCCGACGCCGTTGCCCTGGCCGAGCGCGCGGGCCAGGTCGATCGCGGACGCCGCCATCGTCGGCGGGTACAGGACGGTGGCCTTCAGCACCCCCCGGTCGGCCTTGATCTCCTGGAAGGCGGAGAGCGCGCCCGCGCCGCCGACCATCAGGAAGTCGTCGCGTCCGGCCTGCTTGATGGCGCGCAGGGCGCCGACTCCCTGGTCGTCGTCGTGGTTCCACAGGGCGTCGATGTTCTTCTGCGCCTGGAGGAGCTGCGACATCTTCGCCTGGCCGGACTCGACGGTGAACTCGGCGGCCTGCCGGGCGACCTTCTCGATGTTGGAGTAGTTCTTCAGGGCGTCGTCGAAGCCCTTGGTGCGCTGCTTGGTCAGCTCCAGGTTGTCGAGCCCGGCCAGCTCCACGACGCGGGCGTTCTTCTTGCCCTTGAGCTTCTCGCCGATGTAGTGCCCGGCGTTGAGGCCCATGCCGTAGTTGTCGCCGCCGATCCAGCAGCGGTAGGCCTGCGCGGAGGCGAAGATCCGGTCGAGGTTGACCACGGGGATCCCGGCCTTCATGGCCTTCAGGCCGACCTGGGTGAGGGCCTTGCCGTCGGCGGGCAGGATGACGAGGACGTCGACCTTCTTGTTGATGAGGGTCTCGACCTGGCCGATCTGGGCGGCGGTGTCGTTGGAGCCCTCGGTGGCCTCCAGGGTGACGTCCTCGTACTTCTTCGCCCGCTCCCTGGCGTTGTCGTTGATGGCGTTCAGCCAGCCGTGGTCGGCCTGCGGCCCGGCGAAGCCGATGGTGACCTCCTTGCCGGGCTCGTTGTCGGCGGCGGGCCGGTTGTCGGGTGCCTCGTCACTGTCGGAGTCCTTCGGCTCGTTGCTGGTGCAGCCCGTCAGAACAGCCCCCGCGGACACGGCGGCCGCCCCGAAGAGCAGCCCTCTGCGGCTCGTGGTGTGTGGCATGGCGGTGACCCCTTCGGATGGTGGTCAGGTGGTGGCCGTACGGCGCTGCACCAGGACGGCGGCGACGATGATCGCCCCCTTGGCGATCTGCTGGACGGCGGTCTCCAGGTTGTTGAGCGCGAAGATGTTGGTGATCGTGGTGAAGATCAGCACGCCGAGCACGGAGCCGGTGATGGTGCCGCGCCCACCGCTGAGCAGGGTGCCGCCGATGATCGCGGCGGCGATGGCGTCGAGTTCGTACAGGTTGCCGTTGGTGTTCTGGCCCGAGCCCGACAGGACGATCAGGAGGAAGGCCGCGATGCCGCAGCACAGGCCCGACAGGAGGTAGAGGTAGAGCCGCTGGCGGCGTACGTCGATCCCGGCCAGGCGCGCGGCCTCCGCGTTGCCGCCCACGGCGACCGAGCGGCGCCCGAACGTGGTGCGGTTGAGCAGCAGCCAGCCGACGGCGGTCACGGCCGCGAAGACCATCACGAGCGGCGGAACGCCGAGGACGTAGGCGTCGCGCTCGCCCAGCTTCAGGACGCCGTCCACGGTGACCATCTGGGTCTTGCCGTCGGTGATCTCCAGGGCGAGGCCGCGCCCGGAGGCCAGCATGGCGAGCGTGGCGATGAACGGCACCATGCCGCCGTAGGCGATGAGCAGCCCGTTGACGAGCCCGCAGCCGAGGCCGACGACGACGGCCGTGAAGAGGATCCCCGCGAAGCCGTACTCCTGGGTGGCGACGGTCGTCGCCCACACCGAGGCGAGCGCGACGATCGCGCCGACGGACAGGTCGATGCCGCCGGAGATGATGACGAAGGTCATGCCGACGGTGACGACGCCGATGACGGACGCCTGGGTGAGGACGAGCTGGACGTTGTCGGTGTCGAGGAACGCGTCGGGCTGGGTGACGCCGCCGACGACGATCAGCGCGCCGAGGACGCCGAGCAGCGACAGGGTCCGCAGGTCGGCGCGGCCGGCGAGGGCCCGCAGGGGGCTGCGCTCCCCCTCCGCCGGGGGGCTCTTCTCGGTGACGGGCCGGGCGGGCGATGCGGGCTGCGTCATGACGCCGGGCTCCCTTTCGCGGTGACGGTGTCTTCTGGGTTCCCTGGGTTCCCTAGGTTCCCTGGGTTCCCTGGGTTCCCTGGGTTTCGCGGGTTCTTCGGGCGTCCGGGCTCCTCCCGGCTTCGCGCGTCCTTCGGGCTTCCCGGCTCCTCCCGGTTTCGCGGGCTCTCCGAGCGTCCCGGCTCCTCCCGGTTTCGCGGGTCCTCCGGGCTTCCCGGCTCATGGGGGTTTCGCGGGCTCTCCGGGCGTCCCGGCTCATGGGGGTTTCGCGGGCTCTCCGGGCGTCCCGGCTCCTCCCGGCTTCGCGGGTCCTCCGGGCTTCCCAGCTCATCTGGGTTTTCCGGGCCGTCCGGCTCGTCCGGGTCTTCCGGCCCTTCCGGGCCCTCCCGGTCGCGCGGCCCATGCAGGCGGCGTGCGTCCCGCGGGGCGGCGACGACCCCCGGCGCGCCCGCCTCCGTGTCCGACGTCAGGACCAGGTCGAGCACGCGGTGCTCGTCCAGTTCGTGGGTGGGGGCCGTGTGCACCACCCGGCCCTCGCGGAGGACCAGGACGCGGTCGGCGAGGCCGAGGACCTCGGGTATCTCGCTGGAGACCAGCAGGACGGCCAGGCCCTCGTCGGCGAGCCGCCGGACCACGGCGTACAGCTCGGCGCGGGCGCCGACGTCGACGCCGCGCGTGGGCTCGTCGAGCAGCAGGACCCGGCAGCCGCGCAGCAGCCACCGCGCGAGGACGGCCTTCTGCTGGTTGCCGCCGGACAGCGTGCGCACGGGCGCGGTGGGGTTGTCGGGCCTGAGCGACAGCTCCCGCGTGGCGGCGCGGGCGGCCTCCCGCTCCTTGCCCCGGTCCAGCCAGCCACCGCGCGAGAAGCGGGACAGGGACGACACCGACACGTTGCGCGTGACGGACTCCAGCATCAGCAGGGCCTGCGCCTTGCGCTCCTCGGGAGCGAGGCCGAGCCCGGCGCGCACGGCCGCGCGGACGCTGCCGGGGCGCAGTGCCCGGCCCCGCACGCGGACGTGCCCCGCGGTCGGCTTGCGGGCGCCGTAGATGGTCTCCAGGATCTCGGACCTGCCGGAGCCGACCAGCCCGGCGAGCCCGACGATCTCCCCGGGGCGCAGCGTGAGGTCGAGGGGCGCGAACTCGCCCTCCCTGGCCAGGCCGTGGACGGTGAGGAGGGGCTCGGACGGGGGCCGCCGCGCGCCGTCGGACCGCCGAGGGAAGACGTGCTCGACGGTGCGGCCCGTCATCAGGGCGACGATCTCGCGCGTCGGCGTCCGCCGCGCGGGCAGCCCTAGCGCGACGGCCCGGCCGTCCTTGAGGACGGTGACGCGGTCGCCGATGCGGCGGATCTCTTCGAGCCGGTGCGAGATGTACACGACCGCGACGCCCGCTGCCGTGAGGTCGCCGACGACGCGGAAGAGGTTGTCGACCTCGTCGGGGTCGAGCGCGGCGGACGGTTCGTCCATGACGATGAGGCGTACGTCGTGCGACAGCGCGCGGGCCATCGACACGATCTGCTGCTGGGCGGCCGACAACTCCCCCACAAGGCGCGCCGGGTTGATCTCGGCGTGCCCGAGTCGCTTGAGCAGGGCGGCGGTCGAGGCGTGGGCCGCCCCCCTGCGGACGAGGAAACCGGCCGCTGTCGGCTCGTGCCCGAGGAAGACGTTCTCGGCCACGGACAGGTGTCCTACCAGGTCCAGCTCCTGGTAGATGGTGGCGATGCCGAGCCGCATGGCGGCGATCGGCGAGCGCAGGGTCACCGTCTCGCCGCGCCAGGTGATGGTGCCGCCGTCGGGCTGGTGGACGCCCGCGAGGACCTTGATGAGCGTGGACTTGCCCGCGCCGTTCTGGCCGAGCAGACAGTGCAGTTCACCGGCCTGTACGTGCAGGTCGACGCCGTCGAGCGCGCGGACGCCGGGGAACGACTTGGTGATGCCGGACATGCGGAGCAGCGGTGGTTCTGGTGCCATGACGGTTCCCTCGTACGGGTGTGGCCGGTTTCAGGGCAGAGCAGGGTGAGCGCTGTGCGGGATGTGCCGAGGTGCCTACGTGCGGTGCCGATGTGCCGATGTGCCGATGTGCCTATGCGCCTATGCGCCTATGCGCCTATGCGCCTATGCGCCTACGTGTCGGACGCACTGTCCTGCGTGCTCCCGGCCGCCGTAGCCGGACGGCCGCGGCCGCCGCAGCGCGGGCAGTCCCGGTCGGTGTGGCCGCGGGGCGGGTCAGGCCGGTGAGAACAGGTGGTCGCTGATGAGCCGGGCGCCGCCGGTGACGCCCGCGGTGGGGCCCAGCTCGCCGAGGACGATGGGGAGGTTGCCGGTCGCGAGGGGCAGGGACTGGCGGTAGACCTGGGTGCGGATCGCGGCGAGGAGCGTGTGGCCGAGGCCCGTGACGCCGCCGCCGATCACCACGAGACCCGGGTTGAAGAAGCTGACGAGGCCCGCGATGACCTGGCCGGTGCGGTTGCCGCCGGCGCGGATCAGGTCGAGCGCGGTGGGGTCGCCCGCGGCGGCGGCCGCGGCGACGTCGGCGGCCGTGAGCGCCCCGGCCGCCTCCAAGCGGGCGGCAAGCTCCGGCGAGCGGCCCTGGTGGGCGGCCTCCTGGGCGTCGCGGGCGAGCGCGGCGCCGCTGAAGTGGGCTTCGAGGCAGCCCTTGTTGCCGCAGGCGCAGGGGCGTCCCTCGGGTTCCACCTGGATGTGGCCTATGTCCCCCGCGCTGCCGGTCGTGCCCCGGTGCACCTCGCCGCCGACGACGATGCCGCAGCCGATGCCGGTGCCGATCTTGACGCAGAGGAAGTCGGCCACGGAGCGCGCGACGCCCGCGTGCTGCTCCCCCATCGCCATCAGGTTCACGTCGTTGTCGACCATGACCGGGCAGCCGAGTTCCTGGCTGAGCGCCTCCCGCACGGGGAAGCCGTCCCAGCCGGGCATGATCGGCGGGGCCACGGGCACGCCCTCGGGGAAGCGGACGGGCCCCGGCACCCCGATGCCCGCCCCGTCGAAGCCCTCCGCGAGGCCCGAGGCCCGCAGCTTCGCGGCCATGGCGAGGACCTGCTCGAAGACCGCGACCGGGCCCTCGCGCACGTCCATGGGCTGGTTGATGTGCCCGAGCACCTCCAGCTCGGCGTTGGTGACGGCGACGTCGACCGAGGTGGCGCCGATGTCCACACCGAGGAAGCGGAGGTTCGGGGCGAGGCGGATGTTGTGGGAGCGGCGGCCGCCGCGGGAGGCGGCGAGGCCGTCGGCCACGACGAGTCCGGTCTCCAGGAGGCGGTCCACCTCCACGGCCAGCTTCGACCGGGAGAGGTCGACCTGATCACCCAGCTGGGCACGGGAGTTGGGGCCACCGTCACGCAACAGGCGGAGCAGGCGCGCCTGGTGCGCGTTGGCGGGTCGAGCCGTCATGCGTCTCACGCGCCCCTCCCCGCCTCATCGGCCTTGTCCCTCGTACGCGTTGGGCTTTCGAGGGGAACGTAGCAGCGGGTGCCGGGGCTGGGAAGAACTTGCGCGCGAATTACCCTTCACTTTCTCCTGCGGCAGGACAAAGCCGGGGCCTCGCGGCGCGCCCCGGACCCGCCCCTTGAGGACGAGCGCGTCAGCGCGATGGAGGGGCGGGCGGGTGGGAGGGAAGCGTCCCCTCAGGCCGGGGCCCGGTCGTGGTAGGTGCGGCGGGTGTGTTCCGTGTGGGCCCGCATCACCGCCGTGGCCCGCTCCTCGTCGCGCGCGGCGATCGCCGCGATCAGGTCCCGGTGCTCGACCCAGGACTGGATGCCCCGCTGCCGCGCCACCGGCGTGTAGTACCAGCGCACCCGGCGGTCCACCCGGCTCGCCAGTTCGGCGAGGACCACGTTCCCCGCCAGTTCCATGACCTTGGCGTGGAAGGCTGCGTTCGCGGCGACGACGAGGTCCACGTCCCCGTCGGCGACGGCCGCCTCCCCCCGGGCGCACAGCTCTTCGAGCGCCGCGATGCCCGCGGAGCCCGCGTTCGCCGCGGCCAGGCGGGCGGCCTCCGCCTCCAGGAGCGTACGGACCGTGAGCAGCTGGTCCGCCTCCTGCTCCGTCGGCTCGTGCACGAACGCGCCCTGGGCGGGCCTGAGGTCCACCCAGCCCTCGGTGTTGAGCCGCTGGAGCGCCTCGCGCACGGGCTGCCGGGACACGCCGAGGTGCCCGGCCAGCTCGCTCTCGACGAGGTGCTGGCCGGGCTGGAGGGCGCGGGTGGTGATGAGTTCGAGCAGCGCCTCGTAGACGCGCTCGCGCAGCGGTCCCGGCCGTTCCAGCTTGGGCACCGTCCCCTGCGGCAGTCCTGCGGACAACATCCGGTCCCCCTCCTGAGCCCTGCGAAGGCCACGACACGCCTGGAGTGCATTGGCTTTTGTCTACAGTTTACCGAGCACCGTGACCAGGACCAGAGGGAGTTGGGACCGCCGCGGGCAGCGCAGGAGCGTCACGCGCAGCGCGGGACCGCCGCGGGCAGCGCAGGAGCGTCACGCGCAGCGCGGAACCGTCACGGGCAGCGCACGACCTGCCCCGCGTACGACAGGTTTCCGCCGAAGCCGAAGAGCAGCACGGGGTCGCCGGTGACGATCTCGCCGCGCTCCACCAGCTTGGAGAGCGCGAGTGGCACGGACGCGGCCGAGGTGTTGCCCGAGTCGACCACGTCGCGGGCGACCACCGCGTTCACGGCGCCGATGCGCTCGGCGAGCGGTTCGACGATGCGCAGGTTGGCCTGGTGCAGGACGACCGCGGCGAGGTCGGCGGGCGCGAGCCCGGCCCGCTCGCAGGTGGCCCGGGCCAGGGGCGGCAGCTGCGTCGTCGCCCAGCGGTAGACGCTCTGGCCCTCCTGGGCGAACCGCGCGGGCTCGCCCTCGATCCGCACCGCGTGCCCCATCTCCGGCACCGACCCCCACAGCACGGGGCTGATGCCGGGCTCCTCGCCGTCGGCGCAGGCCTCGACGACGGCCGCGCCCGCGCCGTCGCCGACCAGGACGCAGGTGGTGCGGTCCGTCCAGTCCGTGATGGCGGACATCTTGTCGGCGCCGATGACCAGGGCCCGGCTCGCGGCTCCGGCCCGTACGGCGTGGTCGGCGGTGGCGAGCGCGTGCGTGAACCCCGCGCAGACCACGTTGACGTCGAGCGCGGCGGGCGAGGGCAGGCCGAGCCGGGCGGCGACGCGGGCGGCCATGTTCGGCGAGCGGTCGACCGCCGTGGAGGTGGCGACGACGACCAGGTCCACGGACTCGGGCGCCCGGCCCGCCGCCGCGAGGGCCTTGGCGGCGGCGTGCGCGGCCAGCTCGTCGACGGGCTCACCGGGGCCCGCGATGTGCCGGGTGCGGATGCCGACCCGGGAGCGGATCCACTCGTCGCTGGTGTCCACCATGCCCGCCAGGTCGTCGTTGGTCAGGACCCTGGCGGGCTGGTAGTGGCCGACGGCGGCGATGCGTGAGCCGGGCATGGGCGGGTCCCCTCGTGGTGCCGGATGTACGGGACCGTCCAGTCTGCTGAGCGACTCACGGGTAGCGGGTGACGTAATGCGACAGGATTGGGACCGCTCGTTTGGATGCTTCTCATCATCGCGTCACCCGGTGAAGAGCTGTGTGGCCTTGTGTACGAGTTCGTAGAGGCCGTATGCCAGGGGCACGGTCACCCACAGCCAGGACCCCAGGATCAGCGCGCGGCGGCGTGGCGGGCGCTCCGGCCGCGGTGCGGAAGCGCCCGGATCAGCGGGCGGCGGGCTCGGCGGCGTCGTCATCGGCGGCGTCGTCATCAGCGGCCTCCTTCGGGGCGGCGAGGTGGTGGCGGGGGTGGACGGGGCGGACCAGCTCGTTGGCGACGAACCCGACGACGAGCAGGCCGATCATGATCGAGAAGGAGGCGCCGTACAGGGCGGCGCCCTCCTTGCCCGCCTCCTCCTGCCGGTCGGCCACCCAGTTCACGATCAGCGGGCCGAGGACCCCCGCGAGCGACCAGGCCGTGAGCAGGCGGCCGTGGATGGCCCCCACCTGGTAGGTGCCGAAGAGGTCCTTGAGATACGCGGGGACGGTCGCGAAGCCGCCGCCGTAGAAGGAGAGGACGACCAGCGCGCAGCAGACGAACAGCGGCTTGGAGTCGTCGCCGAAGCGGGCGATGAGCAGGTACATCAGCGCGCCCGCGCCCAGGTAGACGCGGTACACGTTCTTCCGCCCGAGCAGGTCGGATGCGGACGACCAGCCGATGCGGCCCGCCATGTTCGCGGCCGAGAGCAGGGCGACGAAGCCGGCGGCCGCCGGAGCGGAGACCGGGGCCGATGAGCCCGCGAAGAAGTCCGTGATCATCGGGGCGGCCTTCTCCAGGATGCCGATCCCGGCGGTCACGTTCATGCACAGGACGACCCACAGGCACCAGAACTGCGGGGTGCGCACGGCCTGGCGCGCCGACACCTGGGGCCCGGCGGCCACCCCGGCCGCGCCCGGGCCGCGGGTGCCGTCCGGCCGCGGGACGCGTACCAGGAGCACCCCGAGCGCCATGAAGACCGCGTACGTCAGTCCGTGCACGAGGAAGGCGAGCGCGATGCCCGAGGAGTCCGTGCCGAACGACTCCAGCATCCGCGCCGACCACGGTGAGGCGATGAGCGCGCCGCCGCCGAAGCCCATGATCGCGATGCCGGTGGCCATGCCGGGCCGGTCGGGGAACCACTTGATCAGCGTGGACACCGGGGAGATGTAGCCGATGCCGAGCCCGATGCCGCCGACGAAGCCGTAGCCGACGACCACGAGCCAGTACTGGCGTGTCGCGGCGCCGAGCGCGGCGAGCAGGAAGCCCGAGGAGAAGCAGACGAGCGCGACGGACATCGCCCAGCGCGGCCCGTTGCGCTCCACGAACGTGCCGCCGAACGCGGCGGACAGGCCCAGCATGACGATGCCGAGCTGGAAGGGCAGCGCGCTCTGGGTGCCGCTGAGGTCGAGCGCGGACTCCAAGGGCGGCTTGAAGACGCTCCAGGCGTAGGCCTGGCCGATGGAGAGGTGCACCGACAGGGCGGCGGGCGGCACGAGCCAGCGGCTCCAGCCGGGAGGTGCGACGGGGGGCCTCATGATCCCGAACGGTAGGAATCCGACGGGCCGTTGGGAAGGGGCCGGGCCGGGATTCGTCGACGGTATGCGATGGGGTGACGGAAGGCGAGGCCGTGGGCCCCCGCAGCGGGCGCCGGGTGCGGGCTCCGCCGAGGCCGAGGGCGCCCGCACCCCCGCCCCGGCCTGCTCGCGGCGGGCCGAGCCCGGCAGGGTGGTGCGCACCGATACCGACCGCGCCCGGCGCAGCCGCAAGCCGGTCCTCGAACTCCTCGCCTCCGGCATCGACTTGTCGATGACTCCCCAAGTCGATGTGTGGATCGAGCGGTGCGGGGCGGCGCCGGACCGTTCGGTCCGGCGCCATCGCGGTCGCGGACCTCGGCTGTGGCCTCACGCCGCACGTGCAGGACAATGAGATCGTGGAGGTCACCTCGCCGCACGACAGGCCGTTGACCCACGGCAGCCTCTGCGTCAAGGGCCGCTTCGGCCACCAGCACGTACAGAACCGGGACTGATCGACATGGGACGAGTCACGGAGCGCCGCCGCGTCCTCCGCATCCGCGACGGCGCGGTCAGCGAGCGGCCCGACACGCTCGTCGCCGAGGAGCCGCTGGAGATCCGCCTCAACGGCAAGCCGCTCGCGATCACGATGCGCACCCCGGGTGACGACTTCGCGCTCGCCGCGGGTTTCCTCGTGAGCGAGGGCGTCCTCGGCGCGGCGGACGAGCTGCGGAACATCGTGTACTGCGCGGGCGCCACCCAGGACGGCTCGAACACGTACAACGTGGTGGATGTGTCGACGGCGCCCGGCGTCGTCATCCCGGACATCACCCTGGAACGCAACGTGTACACGACCTCGTCGTGCGGCCTGTGCGGCAAGGCGAGCCTGGACGCGGTCCGCACCACGGCCCGCTGGCCCGTCGACGACGGCCCCGGCCCGCTGCGCCTCACCCCCGAGCTGCTCGCCGCCCTGCCGGACCGGCTGCGCGCGGCCCAGCGCGTCTTCGACCGGACCGGCGGCCTGCACGCGGCCGCGCTGTTCTCCGAGGACGGCGAGCTGCTCGACGTACGCGAGGACGTGGGCCGCCACAACGCCGTCGACAAGCTGGTGGGGCGGGCGCTTCAGAGCGGACGCCTGCCGCTGGCCCGCACGGTCCTGCTGGTGTCGGGGCGGGCCTCCTTCGAGCTGGCCCAGAAGGCCGTGATGGCGGGCGTCCCGGTGCTCGCGGCCGTCTCGGCGCCGTCGTCGCTCGCCGTCGACCTGGCGGCCGAGACGGGGCTCACGCTCGTGGGCTTCCTGCGCGGGGCCTCCATGAACGTGTACGCGGGCGAGCACCGGATCGCCCTGCGGGCCGGGGCGCACCCCGCGGCGCGGTAGCCGGGCCCCGGGCGTCACGCGTCCACTGCCGCCACCCGGACCAGCATCTCCTGGAAGCGGTCCCGCTCCTCCGGCGACAGCGGGGCCAGGAGTTCGGCGTTGGCCCGCTGGGCCGCGCGGGCGCAGCGCCGGACCACGCGGCGGCCCTCGTCCGTGATCGTCACCGCGTTCTTGCGGCGGTCCCCGGGGTCCGGCGTGCGGTCGACCAGGCCCGCGTCCTGGAGGTCGTTGAGGACGCCCACCATGTCCTTGGGGTCGAGCGACACGCTGCGGCCCAGCTCCGCCTGGGCGACGGGGCCGAGGTCGGCGACGGCGGACAGGACGACGTGGTGCCACATCCGCAGGCCCTCGGCCGCGAGGGCGTCGGCGACCAGGGCCCGCCCGCGGGCGGCGGCGCGGCCGAGCAGCCAGCTCGGCAGGGTGCGGATGGTGGAGGGAGCGCTCGGGGTCTCGGGCATGGCAGGAGCGTACCGAAGAACCGTTGGACTTCCCAATGAAATGGTGATTATCGTTGGGGCCACCCACGGTTTTGCCTTGAGGAGGCACACATGCGTCGCGTTCGGTACGACCACAGCGGTGGCCCGGAGGTCCTGCGGCTCGAAGAGGTCCCGGTGCCCGAGCCGGGCCCCGGTGAGCTGCTCGTGCGCGTCGCCGCGGTCGGTGTGACGCTGCCCGTCGTACGCAAGGTGCGCGAGTCCCCCGAGCCGATCCCGCTCGGCGGTGAGGTCGCGGGCGAGGTGGCCGGGCTCGGCCCGGGCGTCACCGGCTTCGCGCCCGGTGACCGCGTCACCGGCCTGGTCTTCGGGCACGGCTACGCCGACTACGCCCTGCTGCGCACCGCCATGGCCTCCCCCGTGCCGGACGGCGCGAGCGCGACCGAGGCGGTGGCCCTGGTCCGCAGCGGCCTGGTCGCCTTCGGTGCGCTCCGGGCGGCACGGCCCGCGCCGGGCGAGGCCGCGCTGATCACGGGGGCGGCGAGCGGTGTGGGCCATCTGGCGGTGCAGCTGGCCGCGCTGGGCGGCGCCGGGCGGGTCGTGGGCGCGGTGTCGGACCCGGCCAAGGCCGAGTTCGTGCGCTCCCTGGGCGCCACCGACGTGGTCACGTACGACCGGCGGGGCTGGGGCGAGCCGGTCGACTACTGCCTGGACGCGGTGGGCGGCGAGCTGCTCACCCCGGCCCTGGCCGCGCTCGCCCCCTGCGGCCGCCTCGTCGCGTACAGCTCCGGCGGCGGCACCGTGCCGGCGTACGACCTGCTGGTCGGCGCGAAGTCCGTGACGGGATTTCAGATGGCACTCATCGCCCGGGACCACCCGGAGACCTACGAGGCGTGGCGCCAGGAGCTGTGGCGCCTTTTCGGGACGGGCGCGCTGCGGCCCGCCGTGCACGCCGCGTTCCCCCTGGAGGACGCGGCAGGGGCGCACGAGGCCATCGAGTCCCGCGTCAACCTCGGCAAGGTCGTCCTCGTCCCGTAGCGGCCGATCGGGTGGCCGCCCCGGCGGCGTTCTCACCCGTTGGGAGGGTTGATTCCGGGCCCGCTCGCCCGTATGGCTTCAGGTTCCCGCACGGTTCTTGTGCGCTCCCAGCGGCCCAAGTAGCGTCAGCGCCCCGCACCTTGGACATGGGATGTCCATATGTCCGGTCTATATGGTCACTACGAAGGGCCCGCCGTATGCCGCTGAGACACCGCGCACGCCCCGGACCTGCCCGGCTCGCTCCCTGCGCCCACCCTGCCCGCCCGCGCGCGCCCCGGCGCGCCGTCGCCGCGCTGACCACCGCCACCGTCACCGCGCTGGCCCTGCCCGCGGCCCTCGGCGGGCCGGCCGCGGCCGGGGACAAGGCCGTGGCCTCCTTCGAGCAGCAGGTCCTCTTCAAGGCTTCCCAGGATCCCGGGTACACGTGCTTCCGTATACCGGCCGTCGTGAGGACGACGAAGGGGACGCTGCTCGCCTTCGCCGAGGGCCGTGTCAACGACTGCAGCGACGCGGGCGACATCGACCTCGTCCTCAAGCGGTCCCACGACGGCGGGCGCACCTGGGGGCCCATGCGGGTCATCAACGAGGGCGACGGGGACACCCACGGCAACCCGACGCCGATCGTGGACCGGAAGACGGGCCGGGTCGTGCTCGCGGAGACCTACAACACGGGACGCACGGACGGCAAGAACTGCGAGGCGCCGTGCGACCGCACCCCGCACCTCCAGTACAGCGACGACGACGGCGTGACCTGGTCGAAGCCGCGGGACCTGAGCAAGGAGATCCTGCCCGCGCACTGGAACTCCTGGTACGCGACGGGGCCCGTGCACGGCTTGCAGCTGACCCGGGGCCGCCACGAGGGCCGCCTCGTCTTCGCCGTGAACGCCGAGACGTGGAGCGACGGCCGGGTCACGGCCAACCACGCCGCGCTCGTCGTCAGCGACGACGGCGGCGACGACTGGCGGCTCGGCGCCACCGACTCCTACCCCGTCGACGCCACCGACGGAACGTTTAGGCAGAAGCCGTCGGAGATGACCGTCACCGAGCGCAAGGACGGCTCGATCTACGTCAGCGGGCGCGAGCAGGACGGCACCGACCTCGGGCACCGCTCCCACACCGTCAGCCGCGACGGCGGCGACAGCTTCATCGCGCCCTTCCGCCCCCAGCCCGACCTGTACACGCCCCAGGTGCAGGGCTCGACCCTGCGGCTCGGCGACCGGCTCCTGCTCGCCAGCCCGGGCGACCCCGACCGGCGCCGCACCATGACCGTCCGGTCCTCCTACGACGGCGGCCGCACCTGGGACAGCTTCGACCGCGGCACCGTCGTCTCCACCGACTGGTCCGGCTACTCGGACATGGTGCACGCCGACGCCGACCACGTGGGCCTGATGTACGAGGGCGGCCCGGTCGACGCCCGCGACGAGATCCGCTTCGCGCGCTTCACCGAGGACTGGCTGAAGCCGCGGCGCGGACCCGACCCGCACACGAGCGACTGGGCACCCGGCGCACCCGGCGCCGCGGTGCTCGGGGGCGCGCGCTCCACGGACGGCGTCACCGGTGACGCGCTCGCCTTCGACGGCACCGACGACGCGGTCCGTCTGCGCTACCGCCCCCAGCTTCCGCTCGGCACCCGGGACTTCACCCTGTCCCTGTGGTTCCGTTACTCCGCCACCAGCGGGGAGCAGCCCATGCTGTGGATGGGCGGCGTCGGCACGAACCAGCCCCAGGTGTGGCTGCGCGGCGAACCCGCCGCCAACCGCGTCACCGGCCTGATCACCACCCGCGACGGCGGTACGCCGCCCCGCTCGGCCTCCCTGAGCACCCAGGGCGCGTACAACGACGGCGCCTGGCACCACGCCGTGCTGCGGCGCGGCGCCGGGACGCTCACGCTGGTCGTGGACGGCACCGCGCAGTCCCGCCCCGACGTGCCGGGGACGGTCAGCCGCAACTCGCCGTTCGGCGTGCACATCGGGCAGCGCATGGACAGCCGCGCCCACTTCGCCGGATCCATCGACGAGGTGCGGGTCTTCAAGCGGGCCCTGTCCGACACGGAGGTCGACGAGCTGGGTTCGCCCGGCGGGTCGGGCCGGGGGCGGACCGGCCGTTCCGCTGTGACACCGGACACCGTCGCCTGGCTCCCCATGGACCGCGTGCGCCCGAGGAACTAGCGTCCCGGGCGTGTCCCAAGCCACACGCCCGCTCACCGGTCCGACGGAGGCGAACCGGCAGCGGGGCGGCCCCGGTTCACCCGTGCTGTGGGTCGCCCTGCTGCTGGTGCTCGTCTGCGCCGCCGTGCTCCTGAGGGCCCTTCCGGACGACGAGGACGACCGGAGGGGCCCTGCGGCGTGCACCGCGCGCGGCGTGGACTCCTGGCAGCCCGAGGACGACCTGACCCGCGCTTTCGCCGCGTACGGCGACGACGCGGCGCGCGACGACGACTGGAGCGGCGGCGACGGCACCCACTCGGTGGAGCTGCCCGACGGGCGCGTCCTGTGGCTGTTCTCCGACACCTTCCTCGGCCGGGTGCACCCGCCGCCCAACCAGCAGGGCCAGCCGCACAAGTGGCGCGACGGCGGCGCTCCGATGGTCCGCAACTCCGGCGTGGTGCGGTCCCGTTCGGGAGCCCTGGAGAGGACCCTGCCCACGCCCCTGTTCCACGACCCGGGGCCCGGGCAGTGGCGCTGGCCGGTCGCCGCGAAGGTCGAGCCGCGCACGCCGGGCGGCGGCGAGAAGGTCGTGCGGGTCCTGCTGTGGACCCGTGCCGCCGGCCCCAAGCCGTGGATCTTCGGGGTGCCCGCCGCCACCGAGGTCGCCACGCTCACCCTGCCCGACCTCGCCCTCGAAGGCATCACGCAGATCTCCGACCAGCGCGGTGTCCCCGACCCCGAGCGGCGGGTGCTGTACGGCACCACCACGGTCGACGACGACGGCTGGACGTACGTCTTCGGCGGCAACGACGCGCAGACCGCCTCGCGCCCCTCCTCGCACGCCTACGTCGCCCGCGTCCCGCACGGCGGCCTCGGGAACCCCTCGGCCTGGCGCTACTGGGACGGCTCCCGGTGGTCGGGCGGCGGCGCGAGGCCGCGCTCGGTCCTCGGCAACAACGACGAGGTAGGCGTCGGCAGCGCGTTCACCGTGGTCCGGGACGGCGGCACGTACGTGCTGTTCACGATGGCCGCGGGCGCGCGGGGCCTGACCACCGTCACGTCGTACTGGGCGTGCGCGCCGAGCGGGCCCTGGCACGGCCCCGCCAAGGGCTTCTCGCCGCCGCTGCCCGCGGACGCGGCCGCGTACAACCCGCAGGCGCACCCCGCCCTGAGCGGCGGCGGGCGCCTCGTCCTGAGTTACGACGTGAACGCGCCGGACGCCACGGCGACGGCGGGCGGGCAGGCGAACGTCAACCGGAACGTGGAGCTGTACCGGCCGCGGTTCGTGACGCTGCGGCTCTCGCGGCCGGGGTGAACTCCTCCGGGTCGTGGGAGCGGCGCTTGGCGATCACCGCGCCCACCATGAGCTGCATCTGGTGGAAGAGCATCAGGGGCAGGACCGCGAGCGAGGCCTGCGCGCCGAACAGGACGCTGGCCATGGGCAGCCCCGCCGCCAGGGACTTCTTCGACCCGGCGAACTGGATCGCGACCCGGTCGGCGCGGCCGAAGCCGAGCCGCTTCGCGCCGTACCAGGTCAGCGTGAGCATCAGCGCGAGCAGCGCCGCCTCCACGCCGAGCAGCGCGGCGAGCCGGGCCGGGGTGACCTGGCTCCAGATGCCGCGCACCATGCCCTGGCTGAACGCGGTGTAGACGACGAGCAGGATCGAGCAGCGGTCGACGAGGCTCAGGACCTTCTTGTGCCGGGCGACGAATCCCTCCCGTCGCCCGCCACCACCCTGCCTGACGCGCTTCGCGCGGCTCCTCCATTCTCCGCAGCGCCGCAGCAGCTGCCCGGCGAGGAACGGCACGAGCAGCTGGAGCACGATCTTCAGGAACGCGTCGGCGGAGAAGCCGCCGCCGGTGTCCGCGAGCAGCCAGGCCACGAGCAGCGGCGTGAGCACCACCCCGGCGAGCGAGGAGAAGGTGCCCGCGCAGATCGCCGCCGGGACGTTCCCGCGCGCGAGGGAGGTGAAGGCGATCGAGGACTGGATCGTCGACGGCACCAGGGTCAGGAACAGGAAGCCGCTGTACAGCGCGGGCGTCAGGACGTGCGGCACAAGACCCTTGGCGGCGAGGCCGAGCAGCGGGAACACCAGGAACGTGCAGAGCAGCACGGTGAGGTGCAGCCGCCAGTGCCGCAGCCCGTCGAGGGCCTCCCGGGTCGAGAGGCGGGCGCCGTAGAGGAAGAAGAGCAGCGCGACGGCCGTGGTGGAGGCCCCGGACGCCACGTCGGCCGCGGTGCCGCGGGCGGGCAGGAGCGCGGCGAGGCCGACGGTGCCGAGCAGCACCGCGATGAAGGGGTCGACCGGCATCCACGACGGCCAGGACGGGCGTTTCACAGTGCTCCGTGCTCTCGGGGGTCTCGGTTCCTCGGGCCCGTCCACGGGCCGGGCCCGGTACGTGCCCTCTCCATGGTCCTCCTCCTCGGCGCGATCGGGAATCCCGTACACCGCTCTGACTGTCATCACGTACCGCGATAACCTGGCGCGGTGTACGACCCCGCTCAGCTGCGTACGTTCCTCGCGGTGGCCCAGACGTTGAGCTTCACGCAGGCCGCGCGCCGTCTCGGCCTGCGCCAGTCGACCGTCAGCCAGCACGTGCGCCGCCTGGAGGACGCGACCGGGCGGCCGCTGTTCGCGCGGGACACGCACAGCGTGGAGCTGACCGAGGACGGCGAGGCGATGCTCGGCTTCGCGCGCCGCATCCTGGAGGCGCACGAGCAGGCGACGGCGCACTTCACCGGTGCCCGGCTCGGCGGGCGGCTGCGCTTCGGCGCGTCCGAGGACTTCGTCCTGACCCGTCTCACCGACATCCTGGAGTCCTTCCGGCGCGGCCATCCGGAGGTCGACCTGGAGCTGACGGTCGAGCTGTCCGGCACGCTGCACGAGCGCCTGGACGCGGGCCAGCTCGACCTCGTCCTCGCCAAGCGGCGCCCGGAGGACCCGCGCGGCGAACTGGTCTGGCACGACGGCCTGGTGTGGATCGGCGCGCCGCGCCTGCGCCTGGAGCCGGGGCGCCCGGTGCCGCTCATCGTGTACCCGCCGCCGGGCATCACACGCGCGCTCGCCCTGCGGGCCCTGGAGCGCAGCGGCAGGCCCTGGCGGATCGCCTGCACCAGCGGCAGCCTGAACGGCCTGGTGGCCGCCGCGCGCGCCGGGCTCGGCGTGATGGCGCACTCGCGCGGCCTGATCCCGCCGGGCCTGGTGCGGGTCTCCGACCGGCTCGGCCTGCCGGAGCTGGGCGCGGTGGACTTCGTCCTCAGGCACGGCGAGCGGCGCCCGGCCGGGCCCGGCGCCCACGCGGCTGCGGACGCCCTCGCGGCGGCGATCCTGGCGGGCGGGGACCGGTTGCAGCGCGGTCGCGGCTAGCGCGTGGGCTGGTACGTCAGCTGCTTCACCCGGCGCAGGAACGGCGTCGTCTCTACGTGCTGGACGCCCTCCAGGCGGCCGAGCTTCTCGCTGAGGTAGGCGTACAGGCCCGCCGTGTCCTTGGCGACGGCCGTCGCCACCAGGTTGGAGGGGCCGGCCGTCGCGGCGGCGTAGGCGATCTCGTGGTGCCCGGCCAGGGCCTTGCCGACGGACGTCAGGGCGGCGGGCGCCGCGGTGATCCACAGGAGCGCGCCCGTGTGGTAGCCGAGGGCCTCGGCGCTGTACTCGATGTCGACGTAGACCGCCCGGGACTCCAGGAGCGCGGTCAGGCGGCGCTTGACCGTGGACTCCGAGAGGCCGGTGGCGCGCTGGAGTTCGGGGTATCCGGCGCGGCCGTCGGCTTCGAGCGCGGCCACCAGGGGCTCGTCCTCCGGCGCGATGTGGACCGGCCCGTCGGGGCGCGCGGGGAGCTTCGGCGTCAGCGCCGCCAGTTCGGCCGCGCTCAGCGGCGCGAGCTTGCCCAGCCAGCCGCACGGCCCGCCGAAGAAGGTGTGCAGGAGCTGGTGGGCGCGGATGTCCACGATGTGCGGGGTGCGCGGCAGCTTGCCGAGGAGCAGGTCGTGATCGCCCTGGGTGCGGGGCTTGGTCATGCACAGGACCTCCGTGCCGCCGGAGGCCAGGCCGACCCAGAACGTGTCGGGGCGGCGGGCGAGCGCGTGCGCGATGGTCTGCGCGCCGTCCGGCGCGCAGCGAAGGCGGAGCATCCAGTGGTCCTGGCCGAGCCGCTCGGCGTTGCGCAGCACGACGACCCTGAGGCCGGCCTCGGCGGTGAGCCGCCGGAAGCGGCGCGCGACGGTCTGGTCCGAGACGCCGAGCACCGCGGCGAACTTGCTGAACGGGGCGCGCCCGTCGGTCTCCAGAGCCTGGAGCAGCTTCCGGTCCAAGTCGTCGAGAGTGGAGGATTCCATCGCTGCACGCCCCTGAGATGTCGAATTCCACCGCCAGAAGATGATCAACCATCACGATCGTCCGGCGCCCACGGATCGTACGACATCGGAGCCACCGCCCGGTGGCGTACGGATCAGACGGATCAGGAAACGGGAGAGACACCATGCGCTCATGGGGGCCGCTGACCGCGGTGTGCCTGGGTACCTTCATGCTGCTGCTCGACGTGACGATCGTGGTCGTGGCGCTGCCCGACATGGCTCGGGCCCTCGACGCCTCGCTCAGCGATCTGCAGTGGGTCATCGACGGCTACGCGCTCGCGCTCGCCGCGCTGCTGCTCGGCGTCGGCGCCGCCGCCGACGTGATCGGCCACCGGCGCGTGCAGGTCGCGGGCACGGTCGTCTTCGCACTGGCGTCGCTGGGCTGCGGGCTCGCGGCGAACGCGGAACTGCTCGTGGCGGCGCGCGCCGTGCAGGGCCTTGGGGCCGCCGCGATGTTCGCCACGACGCTGCCGCTGCTCGGCGCCGCCTACCAGGGCAAGGAGCGCTCGATGGCGCTCGGCGTGTGGGGCGCGGTGAGCGGTGCCGCCGCCGCGCTCGGGCCGATCGCCGGCGGGCTGCTCACCGAGGGTCCCGGCTGGCGCTGGATCTTCTACGTCAACCTGCCGGTGAGCGTGGCCGCGGTGTGGCTCACGCTGCGCGCGGTGCCGCCGTCGCGGGGGCGCGCGGAGCGGCGCGTGGACTGGGCGGGCACGGCGACGTTCGTGCTCTTCGCGGGCGCGCTCACCTTCGGCGTGGTGCGGGCGTCGACGGTCGGCTGGGCCTCGGCGCGCACCGGTGTGACGCTCGCGGTGGCGGCGCTCGCGCTGCTCGCCTTCGTGGTGGTGGAGCGCAGGGCCGCGCATCCGCTGCTCGATCTGCGGCTGCTGCGCAAGCCCGCGTTCACGGGCGTCCTGATCGGCGCGATCGGCTACAACGCGGCCGCGTTCGGCGTGATCCCGTACTTCTCGATCTGGTTGCAGACGGTGCTCGGCATGAGCCCGGTGCGCGGCAGCCTGGTCCTGCTGCCGCTCTCGCTCACGTCGTTCGTGGTGGCGGCGGTCTGCGGGCGCCTGCTGCACGGGGTGCCGGGGCGGTACGTCATCGGCGTCGGCCTGCTGCTCATCGGCGCGGGCGGCCTCACGACGGCGGTGCTCGACGCGGGCTCGTCCTGGGGCGCGCTCGTGCCGGGCCTCGCCATCGCGGGCGTGGGCATCGGCCTGGTCTCGCCGGGGCTCGCGGGCGCCGCGCTCGCCGCGGTGCCGCCGCGCGACGCGGGCATGGCGGGCGGCGCGGTGAACACCTTCCGGCAGCTCGGCTACGCCCTCGGCGTCGCCGTCTTCGGCACGGTCCTCACCTCCCGGATGCAGGACACCCTCGGCCACGACGCGGCGCACACCGTGGCGGGCGGCGGGGCGGACGCCGTGCGAGGCGCGATAACGGAGCACAGCGTGCGCGAGGCGTTCGCGGCCGGGCTCAACGGTGCCTCGCTCACGGCGGGCATCACCGGCCTCGTGGCCGGGGTCGCCGTCCTCGTGATGGTCCGGACCAAGCGGGCGGCCGACGCGGGTCAAGAGGCCGCCGGGCTCGAACGCACGCCCGGAAGCGCGGCCGGGAGCACGCCCGAGAAGCAGCTCCAGGCGTAACTTCCGCGTACAGATTCGGTGGAGATCACACCACCGGAACTTACTCATCCGTCAGGAAACTGTCCGGCCCTTCCCCTTGTGGCCGCATTTCACCGGCTGACCTGTGACGATCGTGCCCATCGGCCCGTTCCCCACCCCCCTCCCGCAAGGGACCGGGGTGGGGTACCGTCACCGGCGCTGTGCGGAGCGCCACAAGGAGCACCATTGCGCGAGTTCACGAACCCTCCCCTGGCGTCGGCTCCGAGGGTGGGCGGCCTTGCCGACGCCGTCTTCGACCATGCCCTGGAGGATCCGCTCCGCGTCGCGCTGGGGCGCAAGGGCCCCGACGGCCGCTGGCGGGACGTGACCTCGGCACAGTTCCGCGACGAGGTCCTCGCGCTCGCCAAAGGCCTGCTCGCCCGGGGCGTACGCTTCGGCGACCGGGTCGCCGTCATGTGTCGCACCCGCTACGAGTGGACGCTGTTCGACTTCGCCCTGTGGACGGTGGGCGCGCAGGTCGTGCCGGTCTACCCGACGTCGTCGGCCGAGCAGGTCCTCTGGATGCTGCACGACGCGCAGGTCACGGCGGCCATGGTCGAGCACGAGGACCACGCGATGACGATCGGCTCGGTCGTGGACCGCCTTCCGCTGCTGCGCTGCCTGTGGCAGCTCGACGAGGACGCGGTGCGCGACCTCGGCGAGGCGGGCCGCGACCTGGACGACGAGGTGGTGCACCGCCACCGCCGCGCGGTCACGCCCGACTCCGTCGCCACGGTGATCTACACATCCGGCACCACGGGCCGCCCCAAGGGCTGTGTGCTCACCCACGCGAACTTCATGTTCGAGGTGGACACGGTCATCCGGCGCTGGGAGCCGGTGTTCCACTCCAAGCGCGGCGACGAGGCCTCGACGCTGCTCTTCCTGCCGCTCGCGCACGTCTTCGGCCGCATGGTGCAGGTGGCCGCGGTGCGCGGCCGGGTCAAGCTCGGGCACCAGCCGAGCCTGAGCGCGGCGGAACTGCTCCCGGACCTGGCCGCGTTCCGGCCCACGTTCTTCCTCGCCGTGCCCTACATCTTCGAGAAGGTCTTCAACGCGGCCCGGCGCAAGGCCGAACGGGAGGGCAGGGCGGGCCCCTTCGACAAGGCCGTGGACGTGGCCGTGAAGTACGCCGACGCGATGGAGGCCAGGGCCTTCGGCACGGGGCCCGGCCCCTCGGCGGGCCTGCGGATGCAGCACCAGCTCTTCGACAAGCTGGTGTACGCCAAGGTGCGCGAGGCGATGGGCGGCCGGGTGCGGCACGCGATGTCCGGCGGCTCGGGCATGGACCGGCGCCTCGGCCTGTTCTTCGCGGGCGCGGGCGTCACCGTCTTCGAGGGCTACGGCCTCACCGAGTCCTCGGCCGCCGCGACCGCCAACCCGCCCGAGCGCACCCGCTACGGCACGGTCGGCCAGGCCGTCCCCGGCACGACCGTGCACATCGCGGACGACGGCGAGGTGTGGCTGCGCGGCCCCCACGTCTTCCAGGGCTACCTCAACGACCCCAAGGCCACCGACGCGGCCCTGCACGACGGCTGGCTCGCCACCGGCGACCTGGGCGCCCTCGACGAGGACGGCTACCTCACGATCACCGGCCGCAAGAAGGAGATCCTGGTGACCTCCGGCGGCAAGAGCGTGTCCCCCGGCCGGCTGGAGGAGCGGGTGCGCGACCATCCGCTTGTCGCGCAGTGCATCGTCGTCGGCGACGACCGCCCCTATGTCGCGGCGCTCGTCACCCTGGACGCGGAGGCCGTCGACCACTGGCTCGCCATGCGCGACAAGCCCCCGCTCTCCCCCGCCGACCTGGTGCGCGACCCGGACCTGGAGACCGAGGTGCGGCGCGCGGTCATCGCCGCCAACACCCTGGTCTCCCAGGCCGAGTCGATCCGTACGTTCCGGATCCTGGCGCACCAGTTCACCGAGGAGCACGGCCTGCTCACGCCCTCGCTCAAGCTGAAGCGCAAGGCCATCGAGCAGGCGTACGCGGACGAGGTCGCGGCGCTGTACCCCTGACGGGCCGGTGTTCGCCTCGGACGGGCCGGTGTCCGCCTCGGACGGGACGGTGTCCGCCTCGGACGGGACGGTGGGCCCGTGGCGGCCCGCCGGTGACGCGCGGGCTAGCCGATCGAGACGCGCAGGATCTTGTCCGCGCCGTCGGGTTCGCCGCCGTTGTTGTCGGCGTTGGTGGTGGTCAGCCACAGCGCCTTCGCGCCCGGCACGGCCGTCACGGCCCGCAGGCGGCCGTACCGGCCGACGTAGAACGCCTTGGCGGAGCCCACGTTCTCGCTGTCGGCGTTGAGGGGCACGCGCCACAGGCGCTCGCCCTTGAGGGCCGCCATGTAGACCGCCCCGTCCACGACGGCGATGCCGCTCGGTGAGGCCTCGGCGACGCCCCAGGTCTTCTTCGGGTTGGTCATCCCTGACACGTCGCAGTGCCCCTCGCAGGTGGGCCAGCCGTAGTTCTTGCCGGGCTTGACGAGGTTCAGCTCGTCCCTGGTGGCGTCGCCCAGCTCGGCCTCCCACAGGCGGCCCTGCGGGTCGAAGGCGATGCCCTGCGGATTGCGGTGGCCCAGGCTGTAGACGAGCGTGCCGAAGGGGTTGCCGGGGGCGGGATCGCCGTCGCGGGTCAGGCGCAGGACCTTGCCGTTGAGGGAGTTCTTGTCCTGGGCGAGGCCGCGGTCCTGGGCGTCGCCCGTGGTGGCGTACAGGAAGCCGTCGGGGCCGAATGCGAGACGGCCGCCGTTGTGGTACTTGGCCTTCTTGATGCCCTTGACCAGGATCGTGTAGCCGCTGAGCGAGGAGCCGTCGTAGGTCATGCGGGCGATGCGGTTGCCCTCGGCCGCGGTGTGCATGACGTACACGTAGTGGTTGGCGGCCCACCGCGGGTCGACGGCGACGCCCATGAGGCCGCCCTCGCCGCCGGTGGTCTGCGCCTCCGGTACCGTGCCGACCTGCTTCTTCGCGGTGCCGTCCGCCGACACCGACCAGAGGCGGAAGTCGTCCCGCTCGGTGACGAGCGCGGACTTGCCGTCGGGCAGCCAGGAGGTGCCCCACGGTATGGTCCAGCCGCTGGAGAGGGTCTTGACGCCGGTGGGCTCGCCTGCCGGGGCGGGCGGCGCGGCCGCCGCCCCGGGGGCGTGGGTCAGGAGTCCCGCGGTGAGGACGGCGGTGGCCGCGAGGGCCACCCTCCGGGCGGTCGGCCTGCTGGTGCCGTGCATGGGTGCCTCCTGGGCTGGGGGGGTGGGAGATACCGGTACGACGCGTCAGACGAGCTGGTAGGCGCGCAGGTCGGACAGGCGCATGTAGGTGTCCCGGAGCGAGCCGGAGGTGTCGCCGAGGGAGCGGTAGATGCCCCACTTGGGCCGCACCCGGTCGGCGAGGAAGGTGTCCACGCCGGACGCCTCCCGGTCGATGACCGTCGTACCGCCGCTCGTCAGGATCCAGCGCACGGAGCCCGCCGAACCGTCGCCGATCGTGATCCGGAAGTCGACGTCGGTCCACCGGTCGTGCAGCGGCTCCAGGTCCGTGCGGCCGACCAGGACGTCCCGCTCGAAGACCTTCAGCTCGACGGTCTGTCTGCCGCCGGTGCGGCGCAGGGACTGCACGACGATCGGCGCGCTGCCCGTGCCGGGCTGCTTCATCTGCATGATGTGCGTGAACGTCGTGGTGGCCATCAGTGAACTCGGCAGGTACATGCGGTAGGTGAGCCGCCAGGTCTGGCCCTTGCGCCACGTCAGATAGGTGTCGCCGGTGCGGCAGCCGGTGACCTCCTGGCGCTGGCGGTCGGTGCTGGTGTCCCGGTCGACGGTGTGGATGTCGAACCGGAAGGTGTCCCCGTCGGCGCGGATGTGCGGCCTGGCCTCCGGGTGCGAGCCCGCGCGGTCGTCCTCCAGGGTCTCGAAGGCCCGGGTCCCGACCTCACGGGCGGACGGCGCCCAGCGCAGCTGCCATCCGGCGGCGGTCGCCGCCCCGGCGGGCGGTGCTCCAGCGGCCGTGGCGGCGGCGCCGAGTGCCGCGCCCAGTACGGCCCTTCGCGACGGGGTCATGCCCGGCTCACCTCTGTTTCCGCAGCTGTTCGTTCATGAGCAGGAAGGCGCCGAGCCCGTGGAGGTCGTTGGTCCGCCGGGGCCGGTTGACGTAGAAGGCGTAGTCGCCGACGTTCGTGCCGACGGAGATGTCGGTGAGGTCGGTCAGGCCGTCGGGGCCGCGTGAGATCTTCTCCAGGACGCCCCGGTGACCGCGCCGGGCGACCTCGCGGTACGCCGCGGAGACGTAGCCCTTCTCCGCGGCGCGCGCGAGGGCGTAGGTGAACATGCTGGAGCAGGACGTCTCGGTCCAGTTCCCCTCCCGGCCGCCCTGGTCGGCGACCTGGAACCAGCGGCCGGTGGCCGGGTCCTGGGCGCGCGCGATGCCCGCCGCGAGCTTGCGTACGACGCCGATGAGCCGGTCGCGGCCCGGCCGGTCCTTCGCGGTGGCGTCGAGGACGTCGACGGCCGCCATCGCGTACCAGCCGATGGCCCGGCACCACTGCTCGGGGGCGCGCCCGGTCTCCTTGTCGGCCCAGGCGGCGGCGCGCGACTCGTCGAAGGCGTGCTGGAACAGGCCGTTGTCCGCCTGGAGGTGGCGGGCGTAGGTGTTCAGCTGCTCGACGGCCTCCCGGTCGGTGTACGCCTCGTCGTCGAACTCCGCGCCGTACTCGACGAGGAACGGGGTCACCATGTAGACGCCGTCCGACCAGAGCTGGTGCGCGCGGCTCGCGGTGTCGGCGTGCCAGAAGCCGCCGTCGGACGTGCGCGGGTAGGTCTTCAGGCGCTCCCGGATCTTCGCCGCGGCGATCCGGTAGCGGTCCTCGCCCGTCTCGTGGTGCAGGATCACCAGGAGGCGCCCCGCCTGCACGCTGTCGAGGCTGTTGTACTTCTGCGCGGTGTTCCCGTCCTTGTCGACGAACCGGTCGACGTATTCCTTGATGTACGTCAGAGAGCGCTCGTCGCCGGTGCGCAGATAGGTGCGGTACTGGCCGTAGAGGTAGAGCCCGACGGGGTACGACCAGCCGCCGATGGACGTCGGCGTGTGGCGGGCCATGGTGGACTCGACGAGGGCCACGGACCAGTCGTCGGCGGCAGGTGTCGGTGAGGCGGCGGCCGGGGTCGCGGGGGCCGCGGGGGCCGCCCCCACGAGTCCCGCCAGGGCGAGGGCGCACGCCGCCAGGGCTGTGCCGGGACGTCTCATGATCCTCCTTCGCGGTAGGCGTAGCCGCCCTTGGCCCGCGCGGGCTGCCGCGCGGCGTCGACGAGGGCGCGCACGACCCCGTGGTCGGGCGAGCGGTGGCAGGCCGGGTCCGTGCGGGCGGCGTCACCCGTCAGGGCGTACGCCTGGCAGCGGCAGCCGCCGAAGTCGACCGTCCGCAGCTCGCAGGAGCGGCAGGGCTCGGGCATCCAGGCCTCGCCGCGGTAGCGCGTGAAGGCGGGCGACGACCGCCAGATCCAGTCGAGCCGCCGGTCCCGCACGCTGGGGGCGGCGGTGCCGAGGAGTCCGGCGGCGGCCGGGCAGGGCAGGACCGTGCCGTCGGGCGCGACGGTCAGGGACACCGCGCCCCAGCCGCCCATGCACGGCTTGGCGGTGGCGTCGACGTAGTCGGGCACCACCCACACCAGTTCCATGCGCCCGGCGAGGCAGGACCGCCACCGCTCGACGGCGGCGCGGGCGCGGGCCACCTGCCCGGGGTGCGGGAGCAGGGCGTCGCGGTTGCGCAGGGCCCAGCCGTAGAACTGGGTGTTGGCCAGCTCGATGCGCTCCGCGCCCCAGGCGAGGCCGAGTTCCACGAGGGCGTCGAGCGCGTCCAGGTTGGCGCGGTGCAGGACCACGTTCAGGCCGAGCGGCAGCCCGGCGTCGCGGACGAGGCGCGCCGCCCGCTCCTTGGCCGCGGTCGCCCGCGCCCCGGCGATGCGCTGGGCGGCGCGCGGGTCGGTGTGCTGCACGGACAGCTGGACGCTCCGCAGGCCCGCGGCCACGAGGGCGGCGAGCCGGGCCTCGTGCAGGCCGACGCCGCTCGTGACGAGCTGGGTGTGGATCCCGGCGCCGTCGGCGGCGGCCACGATGTCCGGCAGGTCGCGGCGCAGCAGCGGCTCGCCGCCGGACAGATGGGTCTGGACGACGCCCAGGTCACCGGCCTGGCGGAAGACGTCGGCCCACTCCTCACCGGACAACTCGGCTGACCGGCCGACCAGTTCGGTCGGGTTGGAGCAGTAGGAGCAGCGCAGCGGGCAGCCGTGCGTCAGCTCGGCGAGCAGCGCCCAGGGAGGCTCCGGAGGGGGCGGCTCCGGCGGCGGCTCCGGAGGCGGGGGCGGCTCCGGCGGCGGTGGGGCGGTGGTCATCGCAGCCACCCCTCGTCGCGCAACTTCTCCAGGAACACCGGCACTTCGGCCGCGACCGGGGCTCCCGGGTGGCGCCGCGAGAGGTCCGCGACGATCTCCTCCACGTCGCGCTCGCCGTCGCACAGCGCCACGATGCCGCCCGCGGCGCCGCGCAGGACCACCACCCGCTCGGGCAGGACGAGCAGGTCGACACCGCGCACCCGGTCGTGCCGGAGCATCACCGAGCGGGCGAGCACGGGCCGCCAGTCGAGTCGTACGAGGTCGGTCACGGGACTCACCCCTTCGCTGCGGCCCCGGCGGGGCCTCGGTCGACGGCGTCGAGGAGTGTCCACAGCACGTCGCACTTGAAGGCCAGCGCGGCCACGGCCCGCTCCTGCTGCTCGCGGGTGCGGGCCCAGGCGCGGACCAGGCCGAGCGCCTCCTGTCCGTCGCGGCCGCCCTGTTCCACCCGGCCGCGGAAGTAGGCGAGTCCTTCGGCGTCGATCCACGGGTAGTGCCTCTCGAACGCGGCGATCCGCGTGCGCATCAGGTCCGGGGCCGACAGCTCGGTGAGCGAGGCCGCCACGGCGTCGAGGGCGGGCCGCAGCCGGCAGAAGTTGACGTATCCCTCGACGGCGAGCCGCACCCCCGGCAGCACCCGGGACGCGTCCCCCAGCTCGTCGCGGCCGAGGCCCGCCGCCTCGCCGAGCCGCAGCCAGCGCTCGATGCCGCCCTCGCCGGGGCGCTCGCCGTCGTGGTCCCGGATCCGCCGCAGCCAGCCGCGGCGCAGCGCGGGGTCGTCGAACTTGGCCAGGATCAAAGCGTCCTTGACGGGGATGTGGCGCTGGTAGTGGAACCGGTTGGCGATCCAGCGGCGCAGCTCGCCGGGGCTGAGGGCGCCCTCGTGCATCCGGACGTTGAAGGGGTGGCGGTCGTGGTAGCGCTCGGCGGAGACGGCCCGCAGCCGCTCGGTGAGTTCGTCGGGCGTCCACGGCTCGCGCTCGCCGGGCACCGTGCCGTCCAGGGTGGCTGTCCTCACAGCTCGATCACCATCCGCTCCGCCGCGACGTCGAGGCCCCACGCGGCGAGCTGCTCGTGCTGCTCGGCGCCGGGGTCCCCGAGGGGGTTCGTATTGTTCAGATGCGTGTACAGACAGCGGCCCGGCAGGCGGGCGAGCCGGTGCGCGGTACCACCCGGACCGGTGATCGGCAGATGGCCCATCCCGGTGGCGGTGGTGCGCGAGAACCCGGCCCGCAGCGGCTCGTCGTCGTCCCAGAAGGTGCCGTCGACGAGGACCACGTCGGCCTCGCGGGCGGCGTCCTCGAAGGCGTCGGTCCAGGCGGCGAGGGCCGGGGCGTACAGGACGGTGGCGCCGGTGCCGGTGTCTCGCAGGCGCAGGGCGACGGACCAGGCGTCCCCGTCGGCCGCGGGACCGGTGGCGTCGGCCGCCGGACCGGTGGCGTCGGCCGCGTAGCGCGGGCGCTTGGCCGAAACGGGCACCGCCCCGGCCTCGATCCCGCCGCCCTCGTCCAGGGGCGTGCCCGCGCCGGTCAGTTCGCGCCAGCGGAGCGAGGTGTAGGGGCCGAGGACGGCCCCGAGGCCGAGCCCCTCACGGACGGCGCGGAGCACCGGCGCGGTGGCGAACACGTCCACGCCGTCGCGGGCCTCCCGCAGCCGGGCGATCCCGAGGGTGTGGTCGAGTTCCGCGTCGGTGAGCAGGACGCCCGCGACCGGGGAGCCGCGGACGTCGGCCCCGGGGTCGGGCAGCAGTTCGGGGCAGGCCTCGATCTGCTCCCCGATGTCGGGGGTGGCGTTGACGAGGTACCAGCGGCCCGGGCCCGCGCCGACGGCGAGCGAGGCGTGGCGCCGGCGGCGCCCCGGGTGGGCGCGTGCCCCGGCGCAGCCGGGGCACGCGCAGTTCCACTGGGGCAGCCCGCCGCCCGCCGCGGTGCCGAGCACGTGCAGCAGCACGGCCGGTGCTTATCGGTCGGCGAGGCGGTACGCGGTGACCTCCAGCGAGGTCTCGACGACCGTGTACTCGGGTGTCTGCCAGGCCGTGGGGTCGACCGGGCCCGGGGAAAGCTCCGACGTCTCAGGGTCGTGGCTGTTCATGGGCATGTCCTGCCTTCCTGAAGAAGTGGGGGTTCAGGAGCCACTGGGATACACCACCATGGGTGTGTGGAGGGTGTTCACATGGATGGCCTGCGTTCAGTGACGTGCAACAGAGTCGCGGCCTGACGGGACGCGGTCAATGGTTCGGACCGATGAGGTCGGAGCCATATCCGGCCAATCTCCAGGCGCTGTGCCTATTTCCGTGCGGCCCGGGCCCCCCAGGAATGCGGCACGGCCTCTGATCGTTGACCATGGACGTACCACCCGACGACCATAAGGATCGAGAGCTCGTGAGCAAGGTCCCCCCGATCATCCTGAACAACGGCATCGAGATGCCCCAGCTCGGCTTCGGCGTCTGGCAGGTGCCGGACGACGAGGCGGAGCGGGCGGTCGCGAAGGCCCTGGAGTCCGGGTACCGCAGCATCGACACGGCGGCCGTCTACGAGAACGAGACGGGCACCGGCAAGGCCATCGCGGCCTCCGGCGTCGCCCGCGAGGAGCTGTTCGTCACGACGAAGCTCTGGAACAGCGCGCAGGGGTACGACTCGACGCTCCGTGCGTTCGACGACTCCCTCGGCAAGCTCGGCCTCGACTACGTCGATCTGTACCTGATCCACTGGCCGATGCCGGACAAGGGCACGTACGTCGACACGTACAAGGCCTTCGAGAAGATCCTCGCGGACGGCCGCGCCAAGTCGATCGGCGTCTCCAACTTCCTGCCGGAGCACCTGGAGCGCCTCATCGACGCCACCTCGGTCATCCCGGCGGTGAACCAGATCGAGCTGCACCCGCACCTCCAGCAGCGCGCGGCCCGTGAGTACCACGCGCAGCAGGGCATCGCCACCGAGGCCTGGTCGCCGCTCGGCCAGGGCAAGGGCCTCCTGGAGGTCCCGGCGATCGTCGCGATCGCCCAGAAGCACGGCCGCACCCCGGCGCAGGTCGTCCTGCGCTGGCACCTCCAGCTGGGCAACGTGGTCATCCCCAAGTCGGTGACCCCGTCCCGCATCGAGGAGAACATCGCGGTGTTCGACTTCGACCTTGACCCGGAGGACATGGCGGCGATCAGCGCGCTGAACGAGGACCGCCGGCTCGGCCCCGACCCGGCGGACTTCCACGTCGCCTGAGCGCAATCACCCGCCCGGGACTCCCCGGGCGCCTCACGGCCCGCCCGCGCCGCCACCGGTCCGCCGGTGGCGGCCCAGGCGGGCCAGGTCGTCCTCGAAGGCCCGGACGCCGCGGTGCGCGGGGCCCAGCGCGGGGGCGAGACGCGCCACCGCCACCGCCGCCTCCAGCACCTCCACGGCCCGCGGGACCTGGCCCCCGGCGGTGTACGCCTCGACGAGGTTCCTGGTCATCGCCACCGTGCGCGCGTCGTCGTCGCCGAACAGCTCGGCGCACCGGCGCAGCGCGGTCCGGTACGTCGCGGCGGCGCGCCTGTACTCCCCCGCCTCCAGGTGCGTGTAACCGAGGTAGCTGTCCCCCCACCGCGCCTGCCGCGCCAGCAGCGCGTTCTCGAACATCGGCAGAGCCCGGTCCACGACTCCCAGGTCTCCGGGGCGGCCTCGCCGAGCACCTCGCGGCTGCGCCGCAGTGCCTCGCCGTACGCGTTGATCGCGTCGGGCAGCCCCTCCGCGGAGGGTGAGCGTACGCAGCTCCAGGAACTCCCGCCACAGGGAAATCTACGTCCGTCGGCGCGCAGGGGATACGCCTCCCCTCACCCCAGCTACTCAAGTTTGACTAGAATGGCGGGATGGCTGAGAAAACCGTTCCGATGCTGCCCTGTCAGTCCCTCCAGCCGGTCGTCGACTTCTACACCGCGCTCGGGTTCGAGACGACCTTCCTCCAGAAGAGCCCATACGCGTACGCCGTCGTCGAACGCGGCTCCGTGGAACTCCACTTCTTCGGCATGAGGCAGTACGACCCCGCCGAGTCCTACTCGGGGTGCTACGTCTTCACGGACGACGTGGACACGCTGTACGCGGCGTTCCGGGCCGGGCTCAAGGCCGCGTACGGGAAGGTGCCGCGGCGGGGGCTGCCCCGGATCGGGCCGCTGAAGGACATGTCGTACGGCGTGCGGCAGTTCCTGGTGACCGACCCCGCGGGCAACTGCGTCCGCGTCGGGCAGCAGACCCGTGAGGACCAGAGCCACCGGCCCGTGCCGAAGGAGACCTTCGCGCGGGCGCTGCACATCGCCGACCTCTTCGTCGACGCCAAGCAGGACCTGACGGGCGCCGCCAAGGTCATCGACCGGGCCCTGACCCGGGAGGACGAGCGGCCCACGCCCGCGCAGCACCTGCGGCTGCTCGTGCTGCGCGGGGACATCGCCCAGCGGCAGGGGGACGACGCGCTGGCGGAGCGCCTCCTGAAGCAGGCCGCGGGGATCGAGGTCGACGACGCCGCCGGGGGCGGGGCCGACGAACTCACCGAGGAGGAGCGGGAGTTGGTGCGCGACGCGGTGGCGCGCCTCGGAGAGCTGCGGTCGTAGGGCGGGCGCGGGGCCCCGGGGCGGGCGGGCTCCGGGGCGGGCGGGCTCCGGGGCGGGCGGGGCCCCGGCTCAGCCCTCCTTCACCGCCACGTGCACCGTGTGCGCGACGAGGAGGAAGACGTCCCCTCGGCGGTGCAGGCTCTGTGCGTCCTCGGGGTCGAGCAGCCGGTTCAGGACGGCCGCGTCGTCCGCCGCGAGTCCCTCTCGTCCCTCGGTGTTCGCCAGGTCGCGGTAGCGCTCGAAGGTGGAGATGACGTGCGCCCGGGCCCGCTCGTCCAGGGGCGCGGGCAGGTCGAGCAGGAACGAGCGGGTGGCCACGTGGCGCAGGCCCGCCGCCGCGAGCAGCGCGGCCCAGTCCTCGGTGACCTCCGCCGCGCCCGGCAGGGCGGCGCGCATGCCCGAGAACCACTCCTCGTTGGCCGCGTCCAGGCGGGCCTGGAGGCCGGGGCGGCCCACGCCGATGTCACGCGGCAGGCTGCGCGGCGGCAGGCCGCCTTCGAGGACCGCGAGCGCGCCGCCCGGCGCGAGCCGCTCCCCGAGCGCGGTGAGCGCGGCCACCTGGTCGCCCACGTGGTGCACCGAGCGCGCCGCCCAGATCAGGTCGGCGGGCGGCAACGCGCCCAGGCCGTCGGGCAGTTCCGCCCGGTGCGCGCGCACCCGGCCCGCCAGGCCCAGCCGGGCCGCGCGCGCCTCGGCCCGGTCGAGCAGGGCCCGCTCCGGGTCCGCCGCGACCACCTCGGCCTTGGGGAACGCCTCCGCGAGCAGACACGTGACCACGCCCGGGCCGCTGCCCGCGTCGACGACCAGGGACGGCTCGGCGCCCTCGGCGCGCAGCTCCCGCAGCCACGCGGCGACCTGCTGGTACACCGGGGCCGTGACCTCGGCGTTCTGCTCCAGGACGGGGGCCATGTCGGCCCAGTCGATGTCGTGATCACCGTGCCCGTGCCCGTGGCCGTGGCCGTGCCCCTTGCCGGAGCCGTGGCCGTGGTCATGGCCGTGCGCGCCGGTCTCGGTCTCGTACGCCGTCATCGTTCCGCCGCCCTCTCAGCTGGTCTTCGCGAACGCTGCCAGCTTGCGTCGGCTTTCCCGGGGCGGCCACTTCCCTTGCCGTTTCGGCAAACACTGTTTCGGCAGACGTCGTTTCGGCGACGCCGCCCCGGTCGCGCTCACCCCGCCGCGGTCTTCGTGAACGCGCGCAGCGTGAACTCCGGGTCGGGCCGCGGCACGTCCTGGTCCGGCAGCTCCGCGAGCCGCGCCGCGTACCCCCGCGCCATCGCGCTGTCCCGGGGAACGCTGGTGAACCAGCCGCGGAACAGGTCCTCGGTCGTGCTGCGCGGGCTGCGCCCCTGGCCGTGGCCGGTGAAGCGGGCGCGGCCCGCGGGCGCGAGCCCGCACGCCGCGGCGTAGCCCTCGACGCGGGCCGCCCCGTCCACGGGCGTGCGGACGGGGCGGCCCGCCAGGGCGGCGTCGATGTCGCTGCCCACGTCGTGGGACGCGGCCTTGTCGACGGTGGTGACGAAGCGGCCGCCGGGCCTGAGGACCCGGGCGCACTCCGCCACCACCGCCCCGGCCACCGCCGGCTCGGCGAACAGGTGCAGCAGCCACACCGTGGCCACCGCGTCGAACGTGGCGTCGGGGAAGGGCAGCCGGCGGCTGTCGGCCAGCACGACGGCGCCCGGGACCCGGTCGGCGGCCATGCGCGCCATCGCGTACGTCACGTCGACGCCGGTCACGCCGAGGCCCGGCCGGCCGGCGAAATGCCGGGTGACGAGGCCCGTGCCGCACGCCACGTCGAGCAGGGTGCGGGTGCCCGGCTCAAGCAGCGACAGGACCGCGGCGGCAGCGGCGGCGGCCCGTGGCTCGCCGCCGCGCGACGCGTCGTACCGGACGGCCTCCTCGCCGTAGTCGAGCATCACGCCCTCGCACGGGCCCGAGGTCACGCGGCACCGTGGCCGGGGGCCAGCTCCTCGACCCTGCGGGCGAGTTCGAAGTCGCGCTCGGTGAGGGCGCCGCCCGCGCTGTGGGTCCGCACGGCGAGCGCCACCGTGTCGTAGCCGAGGGTGATCTCCGCGTGGTGGTCCAGCTCCTGCTGCGCCTGGGAGATGTGGACGACGAACGCGGTGGCCGCGTAGTGCGAGCCGAGGCGGTAGGAGCGGGTCAGGCCGCCCCCTGAAGCGGCTGTGCGCGCAGTGGTCCCGGTGGGCTCGGTGGGCTCGGTGACGGACCAGCCGGGCAGCTCGGCGAGCCGGTCCTCGATCTCCTTCTGCGACAGCGGTTCGAGAGGCATGGCCGCGCTCCTTCGTTCGTGCCGGGGGTCTCCTGTCAGCCTGCCACAGCACCTCGCGGGGGCGGCACTCAGCGGCGCGCGCATTCCGTCGCGAGATCGTCCGCGAGCGCCGCGATCACCGCCCGGCCCTCGGTGACCCTCAGCCAGTCGCCCGGAAGGCCGTGGTCGCCGTGCAGGGCCCCGAGCAGGTTGCCGCAGACCGCGCCGGTCGAGTCGCTGTCACCCGAGTGGTTCACGGCGAGGGTCAGGGCGTCCTCGACCCGGGGCGCGGCCAGGGCCGCGTACACCGCGATCGCGAGGGCCTCCTCGGCGACCCAGCCCGCGCCCAGGGACTCCACCGTGGCCGCGTCGGGGTCCCCCGCGGCGGCCAGGTCGACGGCGCGGGCGAGCGCGGTGGACGTCTCCTCGTGCCCGGGGTAGCGGGCGAGCAGCCGCAGGACGCGCAGGACCGCGCCCTCCAGCGAGTCCCCCGCGACCAGGTGCGCCACGACCGCGGCGAGCGCGCCCGCGGCGTAGTGCCCTGTGGGGTGGCCGTGCGTGATCTGCGCGCAGCGCGCGGCCAGCTCGAAGGCCCGCCCCGCGGGGGCGCGGGTGAGCCCGAAGGGCGCCGAGCGCATGACGGTGCCGCAGCCCTTGGACTCGGGGTTGACCGGTCCCGGCGGCCCGAGCGGGGCGCCCGGGTCGGGGGCGTGGGCCCGGGCCAGGCCGCTGAGGCAGGCGTCGCCGGGCGCGCGCTGGGCGTAGAGCCAGGGCTGCGCGGCGAGGCCGCCGCGGGCGTCCGGCGCGGGGCCCGGCCGGTTCTGCGTGTCCAGCCAGCGCAGATACGCCTCCAGGACGAGCCGGGGCGCGGCGCCGCCGATGCCCTTGCGGCGCTCCCTGGCGTGGGCGAGCTCCAGGGCCTCGACGGTGAACAGCGTCATCTGCGTGTCGTCGCTGACCCGGCACACGCCCTCGGCGTCAGGCAGCGGCCCGGTCACGCCGCGCGGGCCGTGGGCGGCGCGGATGGCCGCGAGCGAGTCGAACTCGACCGCGTAGCCGAGCGCGTCGCCGACCGCGCCGCCCAGCAGACAGCCGCGCACCCGCGCGCGGTAACCGGCTGCGGCCTCCCAGGACAGCGGGTCCCACGGGTTGTTCATCTCCGTCACGCACCACTCTCGTTCGCGTTCGCCATGCGGGGCTCCTCGATTACCGTCAGGGGTATGACAACTCTCGCTCCTGGCAAGCGGAACGGCAAAGGCGGGGCCCCGCGCGCGGGCACGCCGTCCGAGGTGGGCGCGCTGCTGCGCGGCTGGCGCGAGGAGCGGCGCGTCAGCCAGCTGGAACTCGCGCTGCGCGCCGAGTCGTCGGCGCGGCACATCAGCTTCGTGGAGACCGGCCGCTCGAAGCCCAGCGAGGAGTTCGTCCTGAAGCTCGCCGAGCACCTGGACGTACCCGTGCGCGAGCGCAACGCACTGCTTCTCGCGGCCGGGTACGCGCCGCGCTTCCGGCAGACCCCGCTCGACGACCCGTCGATGGCCGCGCTGCGCACGGGCCTCGAACAGCTCCTTCAGGGCTACGAGCCGTATCCGGCGCTGGTCGTCGACGCGACGTACGACGTGGTCGCCGCGAACCGGGGCATAGCCGCGCTCCTGGACGGCCTGCCCGAGCAGCTGCTCGCGCCGCCCCTGAACGCGATGCGGATCGTGCTGCACCCCGAGGGGCTCGCCCCGAAGATCCGTAATCTGCGGGAGTGGCGCGGCCATCTGCTGCACCAGATGGAGCGTCAGATCGCGCTCCAGCGGTCGCGCGCGCTGCGTGCGCTGTACGAGGAGGTGGCGGCCTACCCGGTGGCGGACCCGGGTGAGGACACGGCGGCGGACGGACAGGTGCCGCACTTCGCGCTGCCGCTCAGGATCGAGCACGAGGGCCGGGTGCTGTCCTTCATCTCCTCGATCTCGACGTTCAACACGCCGATGGACGTGACCGTCGCCGAGCTGGCCGTCGAGACCCTGCTGCCCGCCGACCCGGCGACGGTCAAGTACCTTCAGGGCCAGGGCTAGCCGGTCCCTTCCTGCCGTTTCCCGCCGTTCTCCTCGTCGTCGACGATCTCCGCTTCTACCACGCCCTCGTCGGCCGGCCCCCGTTCGCCGGAGTCCTCCGGCCGCGCCCCGGCCCCGGCGGCGTCCGCGGCCGCGTACATGGCCTGCCCCATCTTCTGGCTGACCGTGGCAAGCTTCTCGGCGGCGGCGCGGACGACCTGCGTCTCGCCGCCGTCGAGGGCGCTCTTCACCTCGGCGGCCGCCGCCTCCACCTCGGTCCTGGTGTCGGCGGGGATCCGGTCGCCGTGCTCGCGCAGGAACCGCTCGGTCTGGTGGACGAGCTGCTCGGCCTGGTTGCGGGACTCGGCGGCCTCGCGCCGCTTGCGGTCCTCCTCCGCGTACTGCTCGGCCTCGCGGACCATCCGGTCGATGTCGTCCTTGGGCAGCGCGGAGCCGCCCGTGACCGTCATGCGCTGCTCGCGCCCGGTGGCCTCGTCCTTCGCCGACACGTGCATGATCCCGTCGGCGTCGATGTCGAAGGTGACCTCGATCTTGGGCACACCGCGCGGCGCGGGCGGAAGCCCGGTCAGGTCGAAGACACCGAGCTTCTTGTTGTACGCGGCGATCTCGCGCTCCCCCTGGAAGACCTGGATGCCGACCGAGGGCTGGTTGTCCTCGGCGGTGGAGAAGGTCTCCGAGCGGCGCGTGGGGATGGTCGTGTTGCGCTCGATGAGCTTGGTCATGATGCCGCCCTTGGTCTCGATGCCGAGCGACAGCGGGGTCACGTCGAGCAGCAGGACGTCCTTGACGTCGCCGCGGATCACCCCCGCCTGGAGGGTCGCGCCGACGGCGACGACCTCGTCGGGGTTGACGCCCTTGTGCGGGTCCCTGCCGGTCAGCTCCCTGACCAGGTCGGTGACCGCGGGCATGCGGGTGGAGCCACCCACGAGGATGACGTGGTCGATCGCGGTGAGCGGGACACCGGCGTCCTTGACCGCCTGGTGGAAGGGGCCCTTGCAGCGGTCGAGCAGATCCGCGGTGAGTTCCTGCAACTGGGCCCGGGTGAGCTTCTCCGCGAGGTGCAGCGGCCCTTCCGCGGAGGCGGTGATGTAGGGCAGGTTGATGTCGGTCTCGCTGGAGGAGGACAGCTCGATCTTCGCCTTCTCGGCGCCCTCGCGCAGGCGTTGCAGGGCCATCTTGTCCTGGGCCAGGTCGATGCCGTACGCGTTCTTGAACTGTCGTACGAGGTAGTCGACGATCCGCTGGTCCCAGTCGTCGCCGCCGAGCCGCGTGTCGCCGTTGGTGGCCTTGACCTCGATGACGCCCTCGCCCATCTCCAGGAGCGACACGTCGAAGGTGCCGCCGCCGAGGTCGAAGACGAGGACGGTCTGGTCGTCGCCCTTGTCGAGGCCGTAGGCGAGCGCGGCGGCCGTCGGCTCGTTGACGATCCGCAGGACGTTCAGGCCCGCGATCTCCCCCGCCTCCTTGGTGGCCTGGCGCTGGGCGTCGTCGAAGTACGCGGGCACGGTGACCACGGCGTCGGTGACGTCCTCGCCGAGGTAGGACTCGGCGTCCCGCTTGAGCTTCTGCAGGACGCGCGCGGACAGTTCCTGCGCGGTGTACCGGTGGCCGTCGACCGCGCCGCTCTCCGGGAAGTGCCAGCCCGGGTCGCCCATGTGGCGTTTGACGGAGCGCGCGGTGCGCTCCACGTTCGTCACCGCCTGGCGCTTGGCGACCTCGCCGACGAGCACGTCGCCGCTCTTGGCGAAGGCGACGACCGAGGGCGTGGTGCGGGCGCCCTCCGCGTTCGCGATGACGGTGGGCTCGCCGCCCTCCAGGACGGCGACCACGGAGTTGGTCGTGCCGAGATCGATGCCGACCGCACGTGCCATGTCCAACAACCCCTTCCGACGCGGTGATACTCCGTCCTCCAGCACAAAACTTGAGCGGTCCCTTGTCAATGCCGCGTACGGTGCCGGGGCTCGCGCGGGCGCTGCGGGGCGCGGCGGGGCGGGGCGCTGCGGACACGACGAAGCCGCCGCCCCGGCGCGCGGGGTCGGCGGCTTCGCCGTGGTGCCGGCGGCGGGTCAGGCCAGCTTGGCCGACAGCGTGATCGTGGTGCCCGTGAGCGCCTGGCTGACCGGGCAGTTGGCCTTGGCGTTCTCGGCGGCGGCGGTGAAGGCCGCCTCGTCGAGGCCCGGCACCTCGCCCTCGACGGTGAGGTGGATGCCGGTGATGCCCGTGCCCGGCTGGAAGGTCACGTCGGCGGACGTGACGAGCTTGGTGGGCGGGGTGCCGGCACCGGTCAGGCCGTGCGAGAGGGCCATCGAGAAGCAGCTGGAGTGCGCGGCGGCGATCAGCTCCTCCGGGCTGGTCTTGCCGTTCGCCTCCTCGGCGCGGGACGGCCAGGACACGGCCTGCTGCCCGATGCCCGAGGAGTCGAAGGTCACCGTGCCGGAGCCCTCGGTCAGGCTGCCTTCCCAGACCGTGTGTGCGGAGCGCGTGGTAGCCACGATGCCAAATCCCTTCAGTGAAGTTCCGTGGCCTCCATCCGATCACACTCCGGGGGAAATCGCGGCGTACGGGGGCAGTACGCCACCGTAAGAAGGATCACCCGGGCGGGGCCCCGCCGACCGCGCCCCGCCGTCCCACGGGGAACCCTCGTCGCGGACACCCGGCCCGGCGGCGCGGTCGACGGCACGACAAGGGGCGGGACCCCTGACCGCACCACCCCTCCGGAACCGTCAAGCTCCGCCTCACCAAGGGCAGTTACCTGGCGGACTCGCACCGCGCACCTGGGCCCGACGGCCCCTGTACGGGCGTCTCCCGCGAGGGCGACGAGCCGCGCGGAAGCGGTCCCGGCGGGGCACGCGGGGCTCGGCCGGTGGCCGGCGCGGTGGGGAGCTATGCGGAAGCGTGGTCGGCGGTCCGCTGTCTGCGGGCCGCCATCACCGCGTACACGAGGACGCCCGCGAAGAGGAACAGGACGCCCTGGTAGACGGCCGCGTACCCGGCCCCCGCGACCAGCCACAGCGAGAAGCCGAACGCGGCGCAGGCCAGCACGGCGTCGCGCACCAGGCGCCCGCGGCGCACCCGCTCGCGCTGCCCGGAGACCAGGAAGTAGATCTGCGCGGCGGTGGCGAGCAGATAGGGCACGGTGGCCGTGAACGTCGTGACGAGCACGAGGACCTCGAAGACCCCGGAAGGCCCCGCCGTGTAGTTGTACACGGTCAGGAGCGAGGCGAGGACGACGGTCACGAGGACGCCGACGGTGGGCACGCCACGCCGCTTGGTGGCGAACGCGCTCGGGAACAGGCCGTCCTTCGCCGCCGCGTACGGCGTCTGGGCGCTCAGGAGCGTCCAGCCGTTGAGCGCGCCGACCATGGACACGAGCGCGGCGACCGCGACGGCGGTGCCGCCCCAGGAGCCGCCGAACATCACGTTCACGGCGTCGGAGAACGGCGCGGTGGACTCGACGAGCTTGTCGTGCGCGACGGTGCCGAAGACGGCGAGGGTGCCGAGCAGGTAGACGAGGGCGGCGCCGAGCGTGCCGAGGATGGTGGCCCGGCCGACGTTGCGCCGCGGGTCGCGCACCTCGCCCGCGCTGACGGCCGCGGACTCCACGCCCAGGTACGAGAACAGCAGGATCGCGGCGGACGCGGACACCGCGCCGACTGCGCTGCCGTCACCGGCTCGGAACGGCCCCAGGTTCGCCGGGTCGAAGAAGAAGAGCCCGCCGAAGGCGACGAGGAGCAGCGGCAGGAACTTGAGCACGGTGGCGACGAGCTGCACGGCGCCGACGTACCGCGTCCCGGCGAGGTTGGCGAGCGCGGGCAGCAGTTGCAGCACGAGCGCGGCGAGGCAGGCGGTCCACTTGTGGTCGGTCACGGGCATCAGGACGTCGAGGTAGCCGACGGCGGCGACGGCGAGCGCCGCGTTCGACACCCAGGTCGTGATCCAGTACGACCAGGCGGCGAGGAAGCCCGCGAAGTCGCCGAAGGCCTCCCGCGCGTACACGTACGGCCCGCCGGTGCGCGGGTCCCGCTCGGCGAGGCGGCCGAAGACCAGGGCGAGCGCGATGGCTCCGGCGGTCAGGACGGCGAACGCGACGAGGCTGACGGTCCCGAAGGGCGCGACGGAGGCCGGGAGCAGGAAGATGCCGCCGCCGATGATGTTGCCCATGACCAGGCAGGTGGCGATGGGGAGTCCGAAGCGGCGCGCGTGCTTGCCTTCGGTGTGCGGCGCGGCAGCCGCGTCCTGCCGCTGGGCCGGAGCCGACGGTGGTGCGGTTCCGGTGTCGTGCATGGGGTGGTGCGCCTCTCGTCGTGCCGATCGCCCGGGATCACCGGGCGCGGGCCCATGGTCGGGCACCGGCCGCACGGCGCAAAATCACTGCGTTTTGTCCTGTACGACGGGGTCGGGGGCCGGAAATGCTGTCGGTGCCGCAAGGTCCGGAAGGCGATCATCCGCAGGTGTGACGCGGGGCACTTCCGGGCCGTGCGCCTCGCGCAGCCAGCGCCGCAGGACCCGGTGCACGGCCTCCGCGCCGACGAGTTCGGCGCCCTCGGCCACGGGCGGCGACAGCACCAGCGGGGAGAGCAGGAACGGCCGGGACTGGGCGCCGCCGAGCCCGCCGTGCGAGCCGATCTGCTCCTCGAAGGCGAGGACCTCGCCGTCCAGCGGGTCGTAGGCGGAGTTGACCATGATGTCGGCGGTGTGCGGGAAGCCGTCGGTGCGCCGCACGGCGTCGACGGCGCCGGGCCCGAAGTCGACGAGCGGCCCGAGGTCCTCCGGGCCCGGGTCGGCGGGCAGCTCGTCCAGGTACACCTCGGCGCCGCGCGCGCCCAGGACGAGGGGCCCGCGGTCGGCGTCGCGCACCAGCAGGAAGCCGATGCCCGGGTGGTTGGCGAGGGTCGGCAGGAGCGCGGGGTGGCGCCGGTCGATCTCCTTACGCGTCATGCGGTGGGGCACGTCGGGGAAGGAGACGAGCCCCAGGTTCCCCGAGGCGAGCACGACGGGCTCGGCGCGGCGGCGCGGCCGGTGCTCACCCGTGCCCTCCTCGACGGGCCTGCGCAGGGCGGCGCGGACGGCCGCGCGGGCCTCGGCGCCGCTGTGCGTGCGATGGGCCCGGCGCGGCACGGGCAGGCCGCAGCCCGCGCGCACCAGGTCGCCGAGGGTGAGGCCGTAGCGGGCGCGGAAGGTCTCGCCGGGGCTCTGGCCGTGGTCGGAGAGCAGCACGAGGCGGTAGGGCCGGGGCGCGTGCTCGGTGACCTGGGCGAGCAGCGCGAGGGACCGGTCGAGGCGTCTGAGGACCCGCTCGGCGTCGCCGCTCGTGGGCCCGGAGTGGTGCGCCACCTCGTCGTACGCCACGAGGTCGGCGTACACGGCGGCCCGCCCGGCGAGCATGTCCCCGATGACGGCGGCGACCACGACGTCGCGCTCCACGACGGTCGCGAAGGCGCGGATGAAGGGATAGAGGCCGCCCCGGCTCACGCGCGGGCGGCGCCTGCGGATCCGGGCGCGGGTGGACTCGCCGATCTCGCGGCCGACCTCGGCGACGAAGGACAGGGCGGTGCGGACGGCGTTGGCGGGGTCGGAGAAGTACGCGAAGTACCCGGCACGCGAGCGGGTCTGTCTGCCGCGCCGCGCGGCCATGGAGAGGACGAGCGCGAGCTGCTCGGCGCCGCCGCTGAAGAGGTTGCCGCGGCTGGCCCCGTCGTGGGTGAGCAGTCCGCCGTCGCCGGTGCGGGCGATCGCGCGCCGCTGCAGCTCCACGGCGGACGCGGGGCGGTTGGACACCATCACCTCGCCGGTGTCCTTCTCGTACCAGCGGAAGGCGGGCACGTCGTGGTTGCTGCCGTGCAGGATGCCGAGCTGGCTCGCGCCGGTCTGGCTCGACCAGTCGGTGCGCCACGGCGTGAGCCGGTGCGTGGCGCGCGCGCCGGGCCGGTCGTCGGCGCCGAGCCAGCGGGCGACGGTGGGCATCACGCCCTTGCGGGCCGCGCGGCACAGGACGTCGTGGCCGACGCCGTCGAGCTGGAGGAAGACCGTGCCCGGGGTGCTCGGGCCGTGCGGCCCCTCGGTACGGCGGCGTCTTCGGTCCGCGAGGCGGTACAGGCGGCGCCGGTAGGCGTCGTCGTCGCGGACGGCGAGCGCGCCGCCCGTCGCGGACGCCACCGCCGACATCACGGCCGCGACGACGACGGCGGTCTCGGCGTTCGCGTCCCCGCGCCCGTCGGGGATGAGCCGCAGCGCGAGCAGCAGCAGCGACCCGTTGAGGAAGAAGGTGAGCAGGCCGAGGACCAGGGCGGGCACGAGCAGCAGGGCCCGCACGAGCAGCGGCCACACCAGGGCGGAGAGGAGGCCGAAGGCGCCCGCGCCGAGGGCCGCGGTCACGGCGATGCGGGTGGCGCTGTCGCCGTCGTCGGACTGGAGCTTGAAGTCGGGCAGGATGCCGGCGAGGACCAGCATCGTGAGCGTGCTCACCGCCCACACGGCGATCACCCGCCCGAGGCCGCGCCCCACCGTCCGCCACCGACCACCACGCACCGCGTTCCGCCCGCCTCACGATCTGACCTTCGCCTCAGCCTGTCACAGCGCGGGGGCCGGGGCAGGCGGGCGGGGTCAGCAGCCGTCGTAGCCGGCCGTCGGCATGGAGAGGCGGCGGTGGACGCGGGCCTTCATGTGCGAGTCGTAGCAGGGCTCTTCGAAGCCCGCGGTCTCGATGCGGACGCCGCGCCGCGCGCACTCCGCGGTGAACTCGTCGGCGGACCGCAGGGCCCGCTCCAGGACGCGGCGGCACGGGACCACGAACAGGTCGACGAGGCCCGCGTCGACGTCGTTCCAGAAGACGGCGTGGTCGGCGCGCAGGCCGCGCACGACCAGCTCGCGCGTGACCACGTAGCCGTGGGCGGCGGCCCAGCGCGCGCACATGGCGTGCTGGCTGCGCGAGTCGACGAGGAACGGATCGCTGTCCAGCTCCTCCAGAGGCGTCAGGCTGGCGATGGCGGCGACCCGCACCGCACGGGCCGGCCCCCCGCAGGTGTTTCCCATGGCGTCCCCCTGACCTCTGGCGTCAGCCGACGACACTACTCCTGGCCGTAGGCTCGGAGACAGTCACACGAAGGAGGAACGGGTGCGGCCGGACGTCACGGTCACTTGGTGGGGCCATGCCACCTGCACGGTCGAGGATTCCGGGACACGGGTCCTGACCGATCCCCTCTTCGCGCGCCGGCTCGCGCACCTGCGCCGCCGCCGTGGCGCGCTCCCACCCCCCGAGGCCGCCGTCGCCGACGTCGTCCTGCTCTCCCATCTGCACGCCGACCACCTGCACGTGCCGTCCCTCGCCCGGCTCGCGCCCGGCACCCGGGCCCTGATACCGCGCGGCGCCTCGCGTTCCGTGCCGGGCCTGCGCCGCCTGTCGCACCTGCGGTTCACCGAGGTCGCGCCGGGTGACGAGGTGCCCGTCGGGGACGGCGGCGTGGTCGTGCGGGTGGTGCCCGCCCTGCACGACGGGCGCCGCCTTCCGGTGGGCCCGCGCCGCTCCCCCGCGCTCGGGTACGTCGTCCAGGGCGCGGCCCGTACGTACTTCGCCGGGGACACCGGCCTGTTCGACGCGATGGCCGACGAGGTCGGCCCCGTCGACGTGGCCCTGCTCCCGGTCGGCGGCTGGGGCCCTTACCTCGGCCACGGCCATCTCGATCCGGTCCGCGCCGCCGAGGCCCTGGCCCGGATCGCGCCGCGCAGCGCGGTGCCGGTGCACTACGGCACGTACTGGCCGATCGGCATGGACGCGGTGCGCCCGCACGAGTTCCACACGCCGGGCGACGAGTTCGTGCGGCAGGCCGCGCGCCGGGCGCCGGACGTGGCGGTGCACCGCCTCGCGCACGGCGAGAGCGTCCGCCCCGAGGCCGCCCTGTGATGCTGGCCGCGGCGGCCCAGGTGTCGCCGGACTCCACGCAGCAGGCGGTCGGCTACCCGTCGCTGTTCCTGCTGGTGGTGGTCGGCGCGCTGGTGCCGGTGGTGCCGACGGGGGCGCTGGTCAGCTCGGCGGCGGTGGTCGCCTTCCACCGGACCGACACGGCGCCCTTCGGGCTGCTCATCGTGTTCGGGGTGGCCTCGCTCGCGGCGTTCGCCGGGGACGTCGGCCTGTACTGGCTCGGGCAGCGCGGCATGCGCTCCAGGAACGGGTCGCGCTGGCTGGCGGCGATCCGCGACCGCGCGCCCGAGGAGCGGCTCGCCCGCGCCCAGGACAAGCTCCGCGACCACGGCGTCCTGGTCCTCGTCCTGTCCCGCCTCGTGCCCGCGGGCCGGCTGCCCGTCATGCTGGCCTGTCTCCTCGCCCGGATGCCGCTGCGCCGCTTCGCCCGCGGCAACCTCCCCGCGTGTCTCGCCTGGGCGCTCACCTACCAGCTCATCGGCATCCTCGGCGGCTCCCTCTTCAAGGAGCCCTGGCAGGGCGTCGCCCTGGCCGTGGGCCTCACCGTCGTCATCAGCGCGGCACCGGCGGCCTGGCGCCGGCTGCGCCCGCAGGAGGCCTCGGACAGGCCCTAGCCGGGCCCCAGCACCCGCGACCCGCCCACCGGCAGGTCCCAGAGGTCACCCGGGTCCAGCCCGGCCGCCGCCCAGGCGGCCCTGGCCCGCTCCAGGGGTTCGAGCACCGGCTCGGCCGACAGCAGGAACGTGCCCCAGTGCATGGGGGCCATCCGCCGCGCCCCGACGTCGCGCGCGGCCCGCACCGCCTCCTCCGGGTCGCAGTGCACGTCCCGCAGCCACCACCGCGGCTCGTACGCGCCGATGGGCAGCAGGGCGAGGTCGATCCCCGGGTAGCGCTCCCCGATGCGCGCGAACCAGTGCCCGTAGCCGGTGTCCCCGGCGAAGTACACCCGCTGCCCCGCGCCGTCGGTGAGGACCCACCCGCCCCACAGGCTCCGGCACGTGTCCCGGAGCCCCCGCTTGGACCAGTGGTGCGCGGGCACGAAGCCGAGGCGGACGCCATCGAGTTCGGCGCTCTCCCACCAGTCGAGTTCGGTGACGCGCGTGAAGCGCCGCCGGGCGAACCACCGCCCGAGCCCGGCGGGCACGAACAGCGGGGTGTCGCGCGGCAGCCGCTTGAGGGTGGGCGCGTCGAGGTGGTCGTAGTGGTTGTGGCTGATGACGACGGCGTCGACGCGCGGCAGCGCGTTCCAGGCCACGCCGACGGGGGTGACCCGGGCGGGGGTGCCGAGGATCCGCCGGGACCATACGGGGTCGGTGAGCACGGTGAGGCCGCCGATCCGCACGACCCAGCTGGCGTGGCCCGCCCAGGTCACGGCGACCGTACGGGCGTCGACGCGCGGCAGCGGGCCGGGGGCGAAGGGCAGCCGGGGGATGTCGGCGAGGCCCGCGGGCCCCGGCCGCAGGGCGCCTTCGCGGGCGAACCGCGCGAAGGCGCGCAGGCCGGGCAGCGGCGCGGTGAGCCGGTCCGCGAACGACGTGGGCCACCGGCGCGGCGAGCCGGGCCCGCGTGCCGGGGCGGCGGGGCAGAGGGCGGTCGCGGGGCCGCGCCCGGGTGGGGCGGCGGGGCCGGTCCGCCCGCGCGCGGCGCCGGCCGCCTCTGGATCCGCCGCGTCGGCCGTCTCGGCCGTGTCCGCCGCGTCCGCCGTGTCCTCTGTGTCCTCCGTTTCCGCTGTCGCCGCTGTCGCCGCTGTTGCCGCTGTCTCCGTGGCGTCCCCCCGTCGTGCCCGCTCCGTGCCCTGGGGCTGCTGTTGTGTCTGCGTCACCGAGGAGGCTCCCATCGCTGTGCTTCCAGGCGGAGGTCGTCGAAGACCGACCCGATCCGGGCGAGGACCCGCTCCGCGTGCGGCGATTCCTGTGGCTCCGGGGCGCTGAGCGCGGCGGACCGCCCCTCGGGGCCGGGCCCGACGAGCGGTCCTGTGGACAGGCGCACGCGCAGCGCGTCGATGTCGTCGCCGAAGCGGTGGCCGCCGGGGGCGGGCAGGCCGAGCCGCTCCTGGAGGTGGTCCTCCAGCTCCTGCGCGTCCGTGACGCCGCGCGCGGCGAGCCCGGCGCGCAGCGGGCCGAGGTCGGCGTACACGTGCCGGCCCGCCGCCGGTGGCCGGGCGAGTGCGCCCGCGCCGACGACGGTCTCGCGCAGGACGGCGGCGAGGCGCGCGTGCAGCCGGTTCGCGGCGGCCAGGCGCGCGGTGACCTCGGCCGGCTCGCCGAGCGCGTACGTCGCCGCGGCGGCGACCGGCGCCGCCAGGGTCGCGCCCAGGGCCGTGAGCACGTCGAGGGCACGGGCGCGCAGCGCGGCGCCCGGGCCGTCCGCGGGGAAGCGGGCGACGGCGGCGGGCAGGGCGGGCGGCAGGAAGGCACCGGCGAGGTCGCTGACGACGGTGACCCGGCCGGGGGCCATCTCGGCGGGGCCGACCAGGACGGTGTCGTGCGGGCGGTGCAGGGTGTCGCGCCACGTCTCGTCGCTCACGAGGTGCAGGCCCTCGCCCGCCGCGGCCTCCACGGCCTCGTGCACGGCCTCGGGCGGCGGCACGGTCGCGGTCGGGTCGTCGGCGACGGACAGCACGAGCAGACGCGGCGCGCCGCCCTCGTCGCGGACGCGGCGGACGGTCTCCAGGAGGGCGTACGCGTCGGGGACGCCGCCGCACTCGGCGGGCGTCGGCACGTGGTAGACGGAACGGCCCAGGAGCCGCACCTGGGGCTCCCACCAGGCGGCGCACGGCCGGGGCAGCAGGACGTCGCCGCCGAGGGCCGCGGCGACGGCGAGCAGCAGGGGCGCCGCGCCGGGCGCGGCGGCGACGTGCCCCGGCTCGGCCGGAAGGCCCCGGCGGTGCCAGTAGCCGCTCGCCGCCGCGCGCAGCGCCGGGTCGCCGCCGGGCGGCGCCGCGTGGCTGTGGCCGGCCGCGGCCGCGACCACGGCGGCCAGCTCCGGCAGGACCGGCAGGCCCGGCTCCGGCAGGGGCGGGCCCCACCGGACGTGGCCGCGCCCCGCGTGGTCCGTCCGCCGCATGGGCACCTCCGTGCGCTCCTCCGGCCACCCGTGTGACCGTTCGCGTGCTGTCGGGTCTGTGCGTACCCACGGCGGCGCCGCTCCATCGTCGGGCGGGCGGTGGTCCGTCAGGTTTACTCCGTGCGGCGGTCAGCGCGTGGCGGCGCGGTCGCGGCGCAGCCGGTGGACGGCGGCGGCGCACGCGCCCGCCACCAGGACGCCGCCGGCGGCGAGGGCCGCGGGTGAGTCGGTGAACGTGCCGCCCTGGCCCGCGCGCACGCCGTGCGTCGCGGCGGGCGCGGGCGCCGTGTGCGACGGGCCCGGCGCGGTGTGCGCGGCCCCTGTCACGGTGAACGTCGCCTGCCACTGGCCGTCGCCGGGGCAGACGCCGTCCACGGACGACTCCGGCGCGGGCCCCGCGGCGTCCGGGCGGTCCTCTTCGAAGCCGCTGCTGGGGGCGATGCGGGCGGTGCCCTGGTAGCCGACGGCGTCGGGGTTCCGCTTCTGGTGGTCCGGTACGCGCTGGAGGGTGACGGTGCCCTGCTCGAAGGCCTGGGAGTCGGCGGCGATCGTCTGCGGGGGCGCGGTGCCGGTGGCCGGGCAGGCGACCGAGACGGTGACCTGCTCGCCGGGGGCGGCGCGCGCCGGGGTGACCTCGGCGGCCGCGCCGCCCTCCGCGTGGGCGGGCGGCGCGACGGCGAGGGCGTACAGGGCCAGGGGGAGGGCGAGGGTCAGGGGGGCGGAAGTGCGCATGCACACATTCGAGCCGCCCGCCGCGCTTCGCGCTCGTCCTCCCGCGCCGGACGGGCTAAAGCGCGACGCGCGCGGGTGCCCTCAGTCGGTCCGGGTCTCCCGCGCCAGGCTGGCCAGCTCCCGTTCCAGACCGCGGCCGCGCGTGTCCACGAGGGCGGCCGAGACCTCGGAGAGCTTGCGGTTCGTGGTCTGCGAGATGCGCCGCAGCAGGCCGAAGGCCTGGTCCGCGTCGCAGCTGAGGACATGCATGATGATGCCGCGCGCCTGGTCGACGACGGGCCGGGTGCGCAGTGCCTCGCCCAGGTGGTCCAGCTCGGTGAGGGCCGCGCGGTAGTGGCGGTCACGGACCAGGCTGGTCGTCGCGAGGTCGCCGAGCGCCTGCGCGGGGCCGCAGGGCACGTCGTCCAGGCTGCCGGGGCGGAAGCTGAACAGGCTGAGGGTGAGGGTGAGGCCGGAGCGCCGGAACGGCAGCGTCACGCTCGCGCGGACGCCGGAGTCCAGGGCGAGGGCACGGTATTCGGGCCAGCGCTCGTCGCGCAGCAGGTCGGCCGCGTCCACCGGCGCGCCGCGCTCCTGCGCGGCCGGGATGGGCCCCTCGCCGGAGCGGAGCTGGACGGAGACGAGCCCGGCGAGGTCGGGGTGGGTGACGGCGGTGGGCAGCTCGTCGCCGCCGTCGGTGACGGTGGTGCCCGCGCCGCAGCACGCGGCGGTGCACCGCACGGCCTGCTCGGCGAGTTCGGACAGCCTGCGCTGCGGCAGCGCGGATTCCGGTCCTTCCGGTCCGATCGGCATCGGCATGGCGCTCTCCTCCTTGCTTCCCACCTGTGCGGCTTCCCTCGGAAGCCTCCGGAAAACGGGCACAGCGGCTACGTTCGACACATGACCCAGACTGGGGAGTTCGGTGAGGAACTCGCGGACTTCGTGCGCCGCGTCGCGGAGTTGAAGGCGTCGCGCGCGGTGCCGTCGGGAGACCTCGGCACGATGCTCGACGCGGCCCTGTTCGAACTGGACCACGCGGCCGAGCGGTTGTGGCCCGGGGTCGAGCGGCTCGCGGTGGACGGCCCCGCGGCGGCCGTCTCGTCGGACCGTGAGGAGCAGCGGCTGCTGCGCGCGGTCTTCCAGCGGCTCCCGCTACCGGTGGTACTCGTCGACGGCGAGACCGTGGTGCGGCGCATGAACGTCGCGGCGACGAGCCTGACGGGCGTGCGCGGCGGATACGCGACCGGCAGGCCGCTGTCCGGGTTCCTCACGCCGTCCGACGGGATCGCGATCCGCTCGCAGGCCGCGGCGGTCGCCCGCGGCGAGGGCGACCGGAGCCTGACGGTGCGCCTCCAGCAGCGCCCCGAGCAGCCGCTGCGGGCGACGCTGACCGCGCTGCGGCCCGGCACGGAGCCCCGTACGGTCGTGCTCGTCGTCCTCCAGCCCGTGGGCACGGACGACACCCGCGTCGACGGGCACGGCGTCTTCGGCTCCCGTCTGGGCCGCGTCCCCGACCTGGCCGAGGCGACCCGCCACGCCGAGCTGCTCGAACTGTCGGACGTGATGACGACGGCGCTGCTCGCGTCCCCGCCGGGCGAACCGGCCGAGGCGCTGCGGCGCGCCGCGGGGGTGCTGCACGGCACGTTCGCGGACTGGGTGATCGCCGACGAGGGCTCCCCGGGGCCGCGCCGCGTCACGGTCCTCGGGCCCCCGGGCGCGCCGGTGGCGGACGTCCTCGCGCAGGACCCCGCCGACTGCCCGCTGGTCATGGAGACGGTGCGCTGCGGGGCGCCCGCCTTCCAGGTGCGGCCGCACCCCGAGGACGGCTTCGGCCAGGACGCGTCGGGCGTGCCGGTGCTCGTGCGGGCCCAGGTGACGTCCTTGTTGTGCGTCCCGCTGACGGCGGGCACCGAGGGCCCGCCCGAGGGAGTGCTCAGCCTGTTCAGGACCGGCGCGCGCCTCGCCTTCTCGATGGCGGAGGCGCGCGCCGTGGATGTGATGTCCCGTCACATCGGTCTCGCTATGCGGCGTCCTGGGTGATCTCACCGGACGCGGCGGGCACCGGGCGTGGTGCGTGCCGCGCCATGTCGCGGGTGATCTCGTCCCGCAGCCGCCCGCAGCAGCGGCTGATGAGCCGGGACACGTGCATCTGGGAGATCCCCAGGTGCTCGGCGATGCGGCTCTGCGTCATGTCGCCGAAGAACCGCATGTAGAGGATGGCCCGTTCGCGCTCGGGCAGGGCCGCGAGCCGCGGCTTGACGGCCTCGCGGTCCACGACGACGTCGAGCGCGGGGTCGGGGCCGCCGAGCGTGTCGCGCAGCGCGTAGCCGTCGTCGCTGCCGGGCAGTTCGGCGTCCAGGGACAGCGCGGTGAAGCTGTCGAGGGCCTCAAGTCCTGCGGCCGCGTCCTCCTCGCTCATCCCGGCCCGCTCGGCGATCTCCGCGATGGTGGGGGCCCGCCCGGACACGGTCTGGGAGAGGTCCTGGCAGGCGAACCGCACGCGGTTGCGCAGGTCCTGGACGCGCCGGGGCACGTGCAGGGTCCACATGTGGTCGCGGAAGTGGCGCTTGATCTCGCCGGTGACGGTGGGCACGGCGTAGCTCTCGAAGGCGTTGCCGCGCTCCGGGTCGTAGCGGTCGACGGCCTTCACCAGGCCGAGGGCCGCGACTTGGCGCAGGTCCTCCAGGGACTCGCCGCGGTTGCGGAAGCGGCCCGCGAGCCGTTCGGCCATCGGCAGCCAGGCCCGCACGATCTCCTCGCGCAGGGCGTCCCGCTCGGGCCCGTGCGGGAGTTCGCACAGCCTGCCGAAGGCCGCGGCGGTGTCGGGGGCGTCGTCGTGCGGGTGCCGGGAGGAACGCGAGCGCCTGGTGCGGGGGCTCGGGGCGGGCGGGGCGGCCTCGGCGCGTACCGGGGACCGGTCGCGGGCGGCGGGTTCGTGCCGCGCGGGGGACGTCCTGGGGGACAGGCGCGCGGGCGCCGCGACGCGCTGCGCGCGCTGGGTGTGCTGGGTGGGTCGGCCGTGGTGCGGGCGCTCGCGGCGCTTCGTACCCGACGAGGTCTGCTCGTCGACCGCCGCGGCTTCCTCGGGACGTGCTGCGTCCGTTGGCATAGTGCGTCACAACTCCCTTGCCGGTGCTTTGGTTCGCACGGTCACCGTGGGAGTGCGGGCACGTGCCGCGTCAGGGCACACCCGGGGCGAGTGAGGCCTCTCCCACGGACGTGCCTCCGTTCCGAAGCACTGCTCTTCCGCCTGCCCCTCGCTTCGCGCACCAAACTCCACGTCGGGGGACCAAGGTTTTCGCCCGGCACCGCAGGAAACCCGGCCGGGACGGATTCAGCGCCCGGTACCGGAAGGACACCGTCATGAGCACGAAGGTCGCCGACCACATTCTGGAGAGGCTGCGGGCCTGGGACGTCGACTGCGTCTTCGGCTACCCCGGCGACGGCATCAACGGCCTCCTCGCGGCCTGGGGCCGCGCCGAGGACCGGCCGCGCTTCATCCAGTCACGGCACGAGGAGATGGCGGCGTTCGAGGCGGTCGGCTACGCCAAGTTCGGCCGGCGGCTCGGCGTGTGCGCGGCGACCTCGGGGCCGGGCGCCATCCACCTCCTCAACGGCCTGTACGACGCGAAGCTGGACCACGTGCCGGTGCTCGCCCTGGTCGGCCAGACGCACCGCTCCGCGATGGGCGGCTCGTACCAGCAGGAGGTCGACCTGCACACGCTGTTCAAGGACGTGGCCTCCGACTTCGTGGAGACCGTGACGGTCCCCGAGCAGCTGCCGAACGTCCTCGACCGCGCGATCCGCACCGCGTACGCGCGCCGCTGCCCCACCGCCGTGATCATCCCCGGTGACGTCCAGGAGCTGGACTACAGCCCGCCCACGCACGCCTTCAAGATGGTGCCCTCCAGCCTGGACCGCAGCGCCTGGACGGCGCTGCCCTCGCCGACCGCCCTGGAGCGGGCCGCGGACGTGCTGAACTCAGGCAGCAGGACGGCGGTCCTGATCGGCCAGGGCGCGGCGGGGGCCCGCGCCGAGGTCGAGGAGCTGGCGGAGCTGCTCGGCGCAGGCGTCGCCAAGGCCCTGCTCGGCAAGGACGCGCTGAGCGACGAGCTGCCGTACGTCACGGGCGCGATCGGACTGCTCGGCACCCGCCCCTCGTACGAGCTGATGCGCGACTGCGACACGCTCCTGACGATCGGCTCCAGCTTCCCGTACTCGCAGTTCCTGCCGGAGTACGGGAAGGTCCGGGCCGTGCAGATCGACATCGACCCGCACATGGTCGGCATGCGCTACCCGTACGAGGTGAACCTGGTCGGCGACGCGCGCGCCACACTGCGGCAGCTGATCCCGATGATCTCCGAGGAGCGCGCGGCGGCCGGGCGCGACTGGCACGCCCAGGTGCGGGCGAACGTGGAGCGGTGGCGCGGCGTCCTCGAGCACCGCGCGGGCCTCGCCGCGGACCCCCTCAACCCGGAGCACGTGGCGCGGGCCCTGGATCCGCTGCTTCCCGCGGACGCCGTCGTCACCTCCGACTCGGGCTCCACGGCCAACTGGTACGCGCGCCATCTGACGCTGCGCGGCGACATGCGGGCCTCGCTGTCCGGCACGCTCGCGACGATGGGCTGCGGGGTGCCGTACGCGATCGGCGCGAAGTTCGCGCACCCGAACCGGCCGGTCGTCGCGCTCGTCGGCGACGGCGCGATGCAGATGAACGGCATGGCCGAGCTGATCACGGCGGCCAAGTACCGGCACCGCTGGGACGATCCGCGCCTCGTCGTCGGGGTGTGGAACAACCGGGACCTCAACCAGGTGACGTGGGAGCTGCGGGCCATGGGCGGCGCCCCGTCGTTCGAGCCTTCGCAGTCCCTGCCCGACGTGCCGTACGCGGACTTCGCGCGCTCGATCGGGCTGACGGGGGTGCGGGTGGAGAAGCCCGAGGACGTGGCCGCGGGGTGGCGCGCGGGCCTCGACGCGGAGGGCCCCGCCGTCGTGGAGTTCCTGACCGACCCGGCGGTGCCGCCGATCCCGCCGCACGCCACCTGGGAGCAGCTGGAGTCCACGGCGAAGGCGCTCCTCAAGGGCGACGCCGACCGGGGCTCGGTGGTGAAGCAGGGGCTGAAGGCGAAGGTGCAGGAGTTCCTGCCGGGCGGCGGCAAGCGCGACTAGCCCGGTCGGCGCCGCCGCCGTAGTGCGCGGGCACCAGGGTGCCCGGGCGGCTGGTCCGCGCGCACCAGGGCGGAACGGCGGCGGGAGACGATGCCCCGCCGGACACCGGAAGGAAGGCTGGGGAACCGCGTGGATCCCACGTGGTTCCCCTGGCCCGAGCGGTGTCTGGAGTGAGTGACAGGTGGCGGCGTTCCTCGACGACGAGACCGCGGGCACGGCTCCACCACGCGGGCGGACCGCCCGTGCCGGGAAGGTCGGCGCCCTCGGCGCCCTCGGAGTGCTGGCGCTCGCCCTGGGCGCCCTCCAGTCGGTCCTGGACCCCGCGCTCCCGCTGCTCCAGCGGGAGTTGGGGGTGAGCCCCGGTGAAGGGGCCCTGGTCGCCAACGCCTTGCTCGTCACGGGTGCGGTCGTCGCGCCCCTCGCGGGCAAGCTCGGCGACCGCCACGGCGGCAAGCGGGTGCTGGTCCGGCTGATGGCCGTGGTCTCGGCCGGTGGCCTGCTGGCCAGTCTGGCGCCGAACCTGCCGGTGCTGCTCCTCGGTCAGGTCCTCCAGGGCGTCATGGTGGGCGCGCTGCCCCTCTCCTTCATCCTGGTGCGCGCCCACCTTCCGGCCGGGGCGGCACAGGTCGCGATCGGCCTGGTCATGGCGCTGTTCACGGGCGGCGGCATGGTGGGGACGCTGTTCGCGGGGCCGATCGCCGAAGGCCTGTCCTGGAAGTGGATGTTCGCCCTGCCGACGATCGTGATCGCCGCGGCGACGGTGGTCGTGGCCCGGGTGATGCCGCACGATCAGCCGGCCCGGGCGGACGGCGGGGTCGACTGGCCCGGCGTGGTCCTGCTGAGCGGCGCGTTGCTCACGTTCATGACCGGGCTCGTGAAGGTGACGAGCGGCGACCTGCCGCCGCTCGCGGTCGGCGGCCTCGCCCTTGCCGTGGCCGCACTCGCCGCCGGATGGGTCGCGGTGGAGCGCGGGGCCGCCGCGCCGATGGTCGATCTGCGCATGCTGGCACGGCCCGCGATGTGGACCGCGTGCGTGTTCACCCTCATCATCACCACCAGTTCCGGGATGGTGCTCTTCCTGCTCCCGCAGCTGTTCGCGGTGCCGGCCGACGGGTACGGCTTCGGCGCCGACACCACCGACATCGGGCTGTTCCTGCTGCCCGGGGCCGTCGCGGGGGCGGTCGGCGACTGGGCCGGCGGGAGCGCGACGCGGCGCTTCCGGCCGCGTGCGGTGGCCGTCGCGGGCACCCTCGTCATGGCGGCCGCGACGCTCGCCCTGGCGTCCTCGCCCACCGCGGCCTGGCAGCTCGTCGTCGCGAAGGCGCTGACCGCGGGCGCCGCGGGCGCCGCCACCACGGCGTTGCTCGCCGGCGCCGCCACCGCCGTCGGCCCCGAGGACACCGGCATCGCCACCGGCCTGCTCGTGGTGACCCGTGTGATCGGGATCGCCCTGGGCGTCCAGGCCGGCGGCGCGATCCTCGACGCGGGGACCGACCCGGCGACGGGCCTGCCCGCGGAGTCGGCCTTCGTCACGGGTTTCGCGGTCGCCGGGCTCGTCGCCGCGCTGTCCCTGCTCGTCGCCCGTTTCACGAAGGTTCGCTCCACGAAGGCCCGTTTCACGAAGCGCCGTTCCACGAAGACCCGTTCCACGAAAGTCCGTTTCACGAAAGTCCGTTTCACGAAGAAGGGAACCCGGACATGACGCCCCCAGGCCTGACGGCGGACACGCGTACGACCGCGAAGCGCAGCGTGCTGATCTCCGGGGCCGGTATCGCCGGGCCCGCCCTCGCGTACTGGCTGCACCGGTCCGGATACGCGGTCACCGTGGTGGAGAAGGCGGACGCCCCGCGCGACGGCGGCTACCCGGTCGACATCCGCGGCAGCGCGGTCGAGGTGGTCCGGCGGATGGGGATACTGCCGCGGCTCCAGGACGCGCACGTCGACTCGCGCCGCTTCACCTTCCTCGACGCCGAGGGCGGCGAAGTGGCCTCGCTCGGCCCGCACGCCGTCGCCGGCGGTGTCGCGGGGCGGGACCTGGAGGTGCGGCGCGGCGACCTGGTCGCGATCCTCCACGCGGCGGTCCGCGACGACGTGGAATTCCTGTTCGGCGAGTTCGTGGACACCCTCGACCAGAGCGGGCACGGCGTCGACGTGACGTTCCGCGGCGGGCGTCAGCGCACGTTCGACCTGGTGGTCGGCGCCGACGGCACGCATGCGGCGACCCGGGAAATGCTCTTCGGCCCCGAGGAACAGTTCCACCGCTATCTCGGCTACGCCTTCGCCGTCTTCACCCTGCCGAACGCCTTGGGGCTCTCCCACGAGCTGGTGATGTGGAACACCCCGGGGCGGGCCGCGGCCCTCTACGCCGTCGGGTCCTGCGACGAGCTGCACGCCTTCCTGGTCTTCCACCGGCCGGAGCCGCCGCGCGACGTCCTGCGGGGCCCCGGCGCCCGACGGGAGCTGTTCGCCGCGGTGTTCGCGGACGCGGGGTGGGAGGTCCCCGGCCTGGTCAAGGCGCTGCGCGCCACGGCCGACCCGTTCTTCGACACGGCCGGTCAGATCCGCATGCCCCACTGGTCGAGAGGGCGCGTCGCGCTCGTCGGCGACGCCGCGTACGCGCCCTCGTTCCTCACCGGTCAGGGGTCGAGCCTCGCCCTGGCCGGCGCCTACGTGCTCGCCGACTCCCTGGCCGCGTACGAGGACCACACCGTGGCCTTCGCCGCCTACGAACGCGTCCTGCGCCCCTTCGTCACCGCGAACCAGGCACTGGTCGGCAACGGCGCCGCCACGCTCCTGCCCACCACGGCGCGGGCCCTGGAGGAACGCGACGCCCGGCTGCGGGGCCTGGCCACCCTGCCCTCCGCACCCCCGCGCCCCGCGCACTCGGCCCTGAAGCTGCCCGAACCCCGACCCGGTGACGTGCTCTAAGCCGCACTACGCCGGGCCGTCACCGCTCTCGGGGGCGGCCCGCGCCAGACCCGTCCGGTAGGCGATGACGACGAGTTGGGCCCGGTCGCGCGCCTCCAGCTTCGTCATGGCGCGCTGCACATGGGCGCGGACGGTGAAGGGACTGAGGAACATCCGCTCGGCGATCTCCTGGTTGGACAGGCCGGTCGCGACCAGGGCCACCATCTCGCGTTCGCGCGGGGTGAGCACGGCGAGCCGCTCGGAGTGCCGCGGCGGCACGTCGTCCGGCGTGGCCAGGAAGCGGGCCACCAGGGAGCGGGTCGCGGCCGGTGACAGGAGCGTGTCACCCGCGGCGATCGTCCGCACGGCGTCGAGCAGGTCCTCGGCCCCGATGCCCTTGCCGATGAAGCCACCGGCCCCCGCGCGCAGCGCCTGGGCGACGTATTCGTCGGTCTCGTACGTGGTGAGGATCAGGACGCGGCTGGCCCGCAGTTCCGGGTCCGCGCAGATCCGCGTCGTGGCGGTGAGGCCGTCCACCTCGGGCATGCGGATGTCCATGATCACCACGTCCGGGCGCAGCTCCCGGGTGAGGCGCACCGCCTCCCCGCCGTCGCCGGCCTCGCCGACCACGGTGATGTCGTCGGCGGAGTCCAGGAGAAGGCGGAAGGCCTGGCGCAGCAGGGCCTGGTCGTCGGCGAGCAGCACACGGAGCGTCACGGCGCGTCCCCGGCCTCTCCGTGGCCCGTGCGTCCGTCGCCCGGCGCCGCGTCGGCCGTCCGCGGGCCCTTCGCGGGCGGGAGGGGCAGCTCGGTGGAGACGCGGAAGCCGCCCTCCGGGCGCCGGCCCGCGACGAGGTGGCCGCCGACCGCGGTGGCGCGTTCCCGCATCCCGATCAGGCCGTATCCGGGCGGACGGTCCGCCGCCGCGGCCGCGCCCGGTCCTGTCGTGGCCGCACTCGGCGTCGTAGCAGCGCTCGGTTTCGTACGGCCTCCTCCTCCGTCGTCGGTGACGGTGAGGGTCACCCGGTCGCGGTTCCAGGCGAGGCGCACGTGGGCGCTGCCGGTTCCGGCGTGCTTGGTCACGTTGGTCAGGGCCTCCTGGACGATGCGGTACGCGGTGAGGTCCACTCCCGGCGGCAGCGGCCTGGCCGTGCCCTCCTGACGCACCGTCACCTCCAGGCCCGCGCGGCGGAAGGACTCCAGGAGCGTGGGGAGCCGGGCGAGCCCGGGCGCCGGTTCGGCGGGCGTGGCCGCGTCCCCGGACTGGCGCAGCAGGCCGACCGTGGCCCGCAGGTCGTCGAGCGCGTCACCGGTGGTCTCGACCAGCTCCCTGAGGCTCTCGCGGGTCTGCTCCGGGCGGGTGTCGAAGAGGTGGGCGGCGACCGTGGCCTGCGCGTTGGCCAGGGTGATCTGATGGGCCACGAGGTCGTGCAACTCCCGGGCGATGCGCACCCGTTCCTCGGCCACCCTGCGGCGCGCCTCGCTGTCCCGGCTCTGCTCGGCGCGCAGGGCCCGCTCCTCCACGGCCGCCAGGTAGGCCCGCCGGTTCTGGGCCGAGTTCCCGAGGACACCGGCCACCAGCGGGAACGCCGACACCGCTCCCACCCTGCTCGCGTCCTTCCACGAGAGTTCCCCGAACAGGGGGGCGGAGGCGACGAGCAGGGCCGCGGAGATGAGCAACACCGCGCTCGCCGCGCGCCGTTCGCTGCGCGCGGTGAGCGAGTAGGAGTAGGCGGTGATCACGGCGGGCGCCACCACGAGCGGGCTGAGGAGGAGCCCCAGGGGCAGCACGAGCACGCCGCTCGCGGTGGTGACCGCCATGGCGGTCCGGGGCCACCGGTGCCGCGCCGGCAGCACGGCGCAGGACACCACGGCGACGAGGTAGGCGGCGGCGGACGGCGGTGACAGCGTGCTGCTGTCGTCCTCCAGCACACCGCCGAGCAGGCAGAGCGCGAACGCCGTCGCCGTGATCGCTGTCTCCCGCGCCCACGTGCGGCGTGGTCGCGCGAGGGTGCCCCCCGTGTGCGTCATGGCCGGCTCAGTACCGGTGCCGGCCGACGGGGAGCCGCGGCACCGCGGCGTCGGGCACGGGCGCGGCGGCCGGGACGTGCCCGCTCAGCTTCTCGCCCTCGATGTCCACGTTCGGCAGCACACGGTTCAGGATAGGGGGCAGCCACCAGGCCCGGTGGCCGAGCAGGGCCAGGGCCGCGGGCACGATCGCCATGCGCACCACGAAGGCGTCGAAGAGGACGGCGGAGGCCAGGCCGACGCCCATCGTCTTGACGGTCGGGCTGTTCATCCCGACGAACCCGGCGAACACGCTGGTCATGATGATCGCCGCCGCGGCCACCACCCGTCCGCTGTGCCGGAATCCGGTGACGATCGCCTCGCCGGGGGACGCGCCGTGGACGTGGGCCTCCCGCATCCGGGTGAGGAGGAAGACCTCGTAGTCCATGGCGAGACCGAAGACGATGCCGATGACGAGGATCGGCATCAGCGACATGACCGGTCCGGTCTGTTCGGTGCCGAGCACGTCCGCGGCCCAGCCCCACTGGAAGACGGCGACGAGGACGCCGAAGGCGGCGCCCACCGACAGCAGGAAGCCGAGCGCGGCCTTGACCGGGATCAGGACCGAGCGGAAGACCACCGTCAGCAGGAGCACCGCGAGGCCGATGACCACGGTCAGATACGGGAGCAGGGCGTCGGACATGGCTTCGGAGATGTCGATGTTCAGCGCGGTCCTGCCGGTGACCAGGATCCCGGCGCCCGTGTCGGCCTCGACGCCGGAGACCGCGTCCCGGATCGCGTGCACCAGGTCCTTGGTCCCGCCGCTGTGGGGCGCGGTGCGCGGGACGGCGGTGAAGACGGCCGTGTCCTCGGCCCGGCTGAGCACCGGCTCGCCGACCGACGCGACCCCGTCCAGGGCCCGTACGGTCCTGACGGCGAGGTCCGTGGTGGCCCGGGGGTCCGCGTCCGGGGCCGCGGCGGTGTCCACGACCACGGTCAGGGGGCCGTTGAAGCCGGGGCCGAAACCTTCCGACAGCAGGTCGTAGGCGCGGCGCTGGGTGGTGTGGACCGACTTGGACTCGTCGCCGGGCAGCCCGAGTTCGAGGCTCAGCGCCGGGAGGGCGGCGGTGGCGAGGCCGAGCCCCGCGACCAGCAGCACGGCCACCGGGCGGCGCAGGACGAACCGCGCCCAGCGGGCGGCGAGCCCGGCCCGGGCGGGCGCCGCTTCCGCGCCCTGGGACGGGCGCCGCTTCCGCGCGGCGCGGGACAGCACCCGGCGCCCGAAGAAGCCGAACAGGGCGGGGACCAGCGTCAAGGCGACGAGGACGGCGAGGGCCACGGCGCCCGCGCCGCCCAGGCCCATCCTGGTGAGTTCGGGGATGCCGACGACCCCGAGTCCTGCCAGGGCGATGAAGACGGTCGCCCCGGCGAAGACGACGGCGGATCCGGCCGTGCCCACCGCGCGCCCCGCGGCCTCCTCGGGCTCGCTGCCGCGGGCGCGCTCGTCGCGGAAGCGGGAGGTGATGAAGAGCGCGTAGTCGATGCCGACGGCGAGGCCCAGCATCAGCGCCAGGATGGCGACGGTGGACGTCAGGCCCAGCGGTACCGCGAGGGCGGAGATCAGGCCGAAGGCGATGGCCACGCCCACGAAGGCGGTGAGGAGCGAAAGCCCTGCCGCGACCAGCGATCCGAGGGTGAGGACGAGGACCACGGCCGCCACCACCACGCCGACGATCTCCGTCGTACCGCCGGGTGACTCCTCCGACTCCAGGGCGGAGCCGCCGATCTCCACGGTGAGGCCCGCGTCCCTGGCCTGTCCCGCGGCGCCCTCCAGGGCGCTCTTCGTCGGCCCGGTCAGGTCGGCGGCGCCTTCGGTGTAGGTGATCGTGGAGTATGCGGTGGTGCCGTCCTTGCTGACGGCGCCGGTCTTGTAGGGGTCGGTGGCCGAGGCGACCTGGGCGCCGCCGTCCAGCGGGGCGAGCGCGTCCTGGACGGCCGCCCTGTTCTCGTCGGCCGTCACCTGCTGCCCGTCGGGGGCGCGGAACACCAGCCGGGCCTCGGCGCCCTGGGAGTCGCCCCGCGGGAAGCGCTCGTCCAGCAGGTCGAAGGCCTTCTGCGACTCGGTGCCGGGCATGGAGAGGTCCTCTTCCTCCCCGGAGGGCGCCACGGCGGCGGCGACCACGGCGAGGAGCAGGGCGCCCAGCCACACCCCGCCCACGAGCCGGCGCCGCCGGAAGGCCCACCGTCCGATCCGGTAAAGAAACGTGGCCACCTGTCGATCACTCCAGACACCGCTAGGCAAGGGGGAACGCGCGGGCTGCGCGCGCCTCCTACCGTTGCCTTCCGGTGCCCTCGCGGGCATCGTCTCCCGCCGCCGTCCTCGCCTGGTGCGTACGGACCAGGCACGCGCGGGGCCTGGTGCCCGCGCACCACATCAGCGGGGGGCGGCCGGGTCGGCGGTCACCCGGGCGGCGTCCGGTGTGGGGCCCTGGCACCGCCCGGCCGCGTCCGTCACAGGGCGCGGTGCGCGCCGTCGCCCACGAACGGCTCGAAGGGTTCCTCGGACCGCTCCGCGGGTGGCAGCAACAGCTCCTCGTACCGGCCGAGCGCGAGCACCACGCCCAGCAGCAGCACCGGGATGAACACGGCGAGAACCGCCATGACCGCTCCTCCCCTCTGTGTGAAGACTCCGATGTGAGGGGGGTCGCGCCCCGGGTCTCCCCCGCCGACCCGCGCAAACCCCGTCCGCGCGCCGGATCGCGCCCCCGGCTCCGGCGAGGCATGGAGGGGCACCACAGGGGTACTGCGGGCGGGGTCGCATCGCCGACGGACGAAGGAGGTCTCTGGACATGGCGGAGTACGTGAGGGAGGTCATGACACCAGGAGTCGTCGCGGTCAGGCCCGACGCCTCGCTGGTCGAGGCCGCGCAGCTGATGCGGGCCCAGGACATCGGCGACGTCGTCGTGGCGCACGGCGACCAGGTGGTCGGGGTGCTCACCGACCGGGACATCACGCTGCGGGCCGTGGCCGACGGCGCCGACCCGCTGACGGTCAGCGCGCAGTCCGTGTGCACCCCCAACCCGGTGGTGGTGAGCCCCGACGACGAAGTGGCGGCGGCGGTCGGCCTGATGCGCGACCACGCGGTGCGCAGGCTGCCGGTCGTGGAGGACGGCCGCCCGGTGGGCATGGTGAGCCTCGGCGACCTGGCGATCGAGCAGGACCCGGCGTCCACGCTCGCCGACATCAGCCGCGCCGCGCCGGACGGCGGCCCGGGCCTCGCCCTGTGAGGCGAGCCGCGGCTGCGCGCCGCCGCGGGGCGCGCAGCGAGTACACAGCACAGGGGAAAGGAACGTCGACCATGCGCACGCGTGGCCCCGGCCCCGAGGAGGCACCGACATGACATCGAACCCGCCGCCGGAGGACCCGAAGCAGCGGCAGCGCGACCACTACCGGGCCGCCGACCCGGCGGGCGGCCCGCTCACCACCGACCAGGGCGTGGAGGTCGACCACACCGACGACGCGCTGAGCGCGGGGGCGCGCGGGCCGACGCTCCTGGAGGACTTCCACTTCCGCGAGAAGCTCACCCGCTTCGACCACGAGCGGATACCGGAGCGGGTGGTGCACGCCCGGGGCGCGGGCGCGTACGGCTACTTCGAACCGTACGAGTCCTGCGCCGAGTTCACGCGGGCGGCCTTCCTCCAGGACCCCTCGGTGCGGACGCCGGTCTTCGTGAGGTTCTCGACCGTGCAGGGGCCGCGCGGCTCGGCCGACACGGTCCGGGACGTACGCGGCTTCGCGACCAAGTTCTACACATCGGAGGGCAATTACGACCTGGTCGGGAACAACTTCCCGGTGTTCTTCATCCAGGACGGGATCAAGTTCCCCGACTTCGTGCACGCGGTGAAGCCGGAGCCGCACAACGACATCCCCACGGGCGCCTCCGCGCACGACACGCTGTGGGACTTCGTGTCGCTCCAGCCCGAGACGCTGCACGCGATCATGTGGCTGATGTCGGACCGGGCGATCCCGCGCAGCTACCGCATGATGCAGGGCTTCGGCGTGCACACCTTCCGGTTCGTCACCGCCGACGGGCGCGGCACGTTCGTGAAGTTCCACTGGAAACCGAAGCTCGGCACGCGCTCGCTGGTGTGGGACGAGGCGCAGGAGTGCCAGGGCCGCGACCCGGACTTCAACCGCCGTGACCTGTGGGACGCGATCGAGGCGGGCGAGTTCCCCGAGTACGAGCTGGGGGTGCAGCTCGTGCCGGAGGAGGACGAGTTCGCCTTCGACTTCGACCTGCTCGACGCCACGAAGATCATCCCCGAGGAGCAGGTGCCGGTGCGGCCGATCGGCCGGATGGTCCTCGACCGCAACCCGGAGAATTTCTTCGCCGAGACCGAGCAGGTCGCCTTCCACACGGCGAACGTGGTGCCGGGCATCGACTTCACCAACGACCCGCTGCTCCAGGCCCGCAACTTCTCGTACCTGGACACGCAGCTGATCCGCCTGGGCGGGCCCAACTTCGCCCAGCTGCCGGTCAACCGGCCGGTGGCGCCGGTGCGCACCAACCAGCGCGACGGCTATCACCAGAGCGCCCTGCACAGCGGCACCAACTACGCGCCGAACTCGCTCGGCGCGGGCTGTCCCGCGGTCGCCGGGGCCGACGCGCACGCCTACCGGCACCACGCGGAGCGGGTCGACGGGGTGAAGATCAGGGAGCGCAGCCCGAGCTTCCGGGACCACTACAGCCAGGCCGCGCTGTTCTGGCACAGCATGGCGGACTGGGAGCGGCAGCACATCGTCGAGGCCTTCCGGTTCGAGCTGGGCAAGGTCCAGGCGCGCACCGTGCGGGCCCGTACGGTCGCGGAGCTGGCCCACGTCGACCAGGACCTCGCGGCGCGGGTGGCGGCGGGCATCGGCGTGCCCGCGCCGGACGGCACCGGCGGGCAGCCCGCCAAGGCGGGCACCTCACCCGCGCTCAGCCTGGACAACCAGCGCGGCGACGGCTCGATCCGCACCCGGCAGATAGCGGTCCTGGTGTGCGACGGCGTGGACGCGGAACAGGTGACGTCGGTGCGGCGGGCGCTGGCCGCCGAGGGCGCGGTCGTCGAGGCGCTCGCGCCGCGCGACGGCACGGTCACCGGCGCGGACGGCGAGCGATACGCGGTGGACCGGGCGCTGCCCACGGTGGCGTCGGTCCTGTACGACGCGGTGCTCGTGCCGGGCGGACCGACGGGCACCCCCGCGGTGGCGGACGACCCGGACGCGGTGCGGTTCGTGCGCGACGCCTACCGGCACGGCAAGCCGGTGGGTGCCCTCGGCTCGGGCGTCGGCGTGCTCGCCGCACTCGACGCGGCCGGCCTTCGGCTCTCCGCCCAGGCGGGGCGCCCGGTCGCCGACCGGGGCGTGGTCACGGACACCTCACCGGGCGTGGCCGGGGAGGAGTTCCTGCGGGAGTTCGTCGGCGCGATCGCGACACACCGCCACTGGGACCGGCCGCCGGCCCGGCGCTGAGCAGCGGCCGGTTTCAGGGGGTGCGGCCGAGCAGGCACAGGAGCCGTGTCTGCGCGTCCGCCCCCGGCGGTGGCGGCACCGCCGGGGCGAACACGCCGCTCTTCGCCAGGTCGGCCGCGTACGGGGCGACCTCGTGCGCGGCCGCGGCGACCAGGTCGTCGGGCAGGCGCTCGTCGGCGCCGATGGCGCGGGCGAGGTCCCAGGTGTGCACCACGAGGTCGGTGGTCATCTGGGCGCAGTAGTCGCGCGCGGGGGTGTCGCCGTAGCTGAGGTGGACGGTGCCGGTGAGCGCGTCCGGTGCGCGGAACGCGGCGCGGGAGGCCTCGGCGGCGGTGTCCCAGGAGGCGACGGGGTCGGGCCCGAGCAGCTCGCCGTCGAAGGTGTCGCCGACCGCCTCGACGGTGGCGCCGCGGACCAGCGGCGGCGCCCACAGCTGCTCGGACACCAGGTGGTTGACGAGGTCGCGGACCGTCCAGCCGGCGCAGGGCGTCGCGGCGTCCCACTGGTCCGGCCGCACCGCGTGGACGCGGTCGGTGAACTGCTCAAGGGCCTGGCCGTGCCGCTCCAGGACCCGCTGGTCCTCGCCGTGGCTCATGCCGTCTCCCGTTCCTCGCTCCGCCTGCCGTGTGCTGTCGAGTCTGACCGGGATACGGGGCGCGAACCACCGGGGAGGGGGCGCGCGGGGCGCGGAGGTGTCCGCGGCGGTGTTCGGAGGGGCGGGCCCGATGGCACACGGGGGAATGCCAGGGGGAACGACCGGGCCCGCCGGTCCGAACCGGCCCGGCGCTCAGCGGAGCCGGGCCGGAGGTGCCGGGGTTTCCGTCCACGGCCCACACCCCGGGAGAAAGCCAGGACCCCCGCGGCGCGGCCGGTCCACCCGGCGACAGAGCTACGTTAGGCAGGCCGCGGGGCGCCGACGATCCGCTGCGCGCACGGTCTGTCCACATAGCGCACCGCGTCCGGACAGCGCCCGCCATCGCCTCAGGGCCGCGCGCCGCCTCCTGACCGCGTACCCTGTCCGGCCTCCGTCCCGGTCAGCGTCGCAGCGTCTGGGACGGCAGCTCGCCGAACCGCGTCCGATACTGCTCGGCGAACCGGCCGAGGTGGGTGAAGCCCCAGCGGTGCGCGACCTCGCTCACCGAGCGCTCGCCGGGCCCGGCCCCGAGCAGCTCCTCGCGGACGCGCCCCAGGCGCACGTCCCGTACGTACGCCATCGGGGACATGCCCACGTAGCGGCGGAAGGCCTCCTGGAGCCAGCGCGCGCCGACGCGGCCCTCGGCGGCGAGGGACGCGGTGGTGAACGGGTGCTCCGGGCGCGCCTGGACGGCGTCCGTCACGCGCTTGACGGGGGCGGGGCGCAGCTGGCGCACGGGCTCGGCGAGCCGGTCGCGGTAGCGGTGGTCGGCGGCGAGCAGCAGCCCGTTCAGGAGGGCCTCCTGGAGGGGCTCGGCGACCAGCGGGTGGGTCAGGACGCCGTCGTCCTCGCGCAGGTCCGCCGCGACGGTCCGCACGAGCCGCGCCCAGCCGCGCCCGGCGCCCCGCCGCGTGTCGAAGACCGGGCCGAAGGTCACCGGGGAGCGCACCGGCCTGCCCGTGAGCCGCTCCAGGCGCCCTTCGAGGGCGGCGCGGTCCACCTTCACTGCGAGCAGGCGGCAGTCGCCGGACCAGCGGTCCAGGACGGTGTCGCCGACCGGTAGGTAGACCGCCGCGCTGCCGACGCCGGCCGTGGTGCCCGGCGCGGTCCCCTGCCGCCAGGTCAGGTGCCCGCTGAGCGGGATGTTGACGTGGTAGGCGCCGAGTTCGCCGAAGCGCATGCGGACGTCGGCGCCGCAGCTCATGTCGCCGACGGTGAGCGCGCCCAGCTCCCCGATGTCGTAGCGCGCGCTGAAGGGCCGCGGCCCCTCGCACACGTCCATGAAGTTGCTGTAGTACGTGGCCTCGATGAGCTGCCTTGCCTCGTCGACGTCGCCCGTCCTGAAGGACGTCCTCACGGACACGGTGTCTCCAACCGCGCAGCGTACGGCGGACTTCCCTGCGCTGTCGGCCACGCTACCGCGCGCGCTCGACCCGGCGCTCGTCCCAGACGGGCTCCGGGGTCTCGCGGACCCGGCCGTCGGCGCCGAAGACGAGGAAGCGGTCGAAGGAGCGGGCGAACCAGCGGTCGTGGGTGACCGCGAGCACCGTGCCCTCGTACGCCTCAAGGCCCTCCTGGAGCGCTTCCGCCGACTCCAGGTCCAGGTTGTCCGTGGGCTCGTCGAGCAACAGGGCGGTGGCGCCCTGGAGTTCGAGGAGGAGGATCTGGAAGCGGGCCTGCTGGCCGCCGGACAGCCGCTCGAAGCGCTGCTCGGCCTGCGCGGTCAGCTCGTACCTGCGCAGCCGTGACATGGCCGCGCCACGGTCCTTGGCGTGCTCCCGCCACAGGATGTCGAGGAGGGTGCGGCCCTCCAGCTCCGGGTGGGCGTGGGTCTGCGCGAAGTGCCCCGGCACGACGCGAGCGCCGAGCCGCCACTGGCCCGTGTGCGCCACCGGGTGCTCGACATCGCCCGCGAGGAGGCGCAGGAAGTGGGACTTGCCCGAGCCGTTCGACCCGAGCACCGCCACGCGCTCGCCGTAGAACACCTCCAGGTCGAAGGGGTTCATCAGGCCGGTCAGCTCAAGGTCCTTGCAGGTCACGGCCCGCACGCCGGTGCGGCCCCCGTGCAGGCGCATGGTGATGTCCTGCTTGCGCGGCGGCTCGGGCGGAGGACCGGCCTCCTCGAACTTGCGAAGGCGGGTCTTGGCCGCCTGATAGCGGGAGGCCATCTCGTCGCTGCGCGACGCGTACTGCTGCATGTCGAGGACGAGTTTCTTGAGCTGGGCGTGCTTCTCGTCCCAGCGGCGGCGCAGCTCCTCGAAGCGCGCGAAGCGCTCCTGGCGCGCCTCGTGGTACGTGGCGAAGCCGCCGCCGTGCACCCACACGTCCGAGCCCGCGGGGCTGGGCTCCACGCTGACGATCCGGTCGGCTGCGCGGGCGAGCAGCTCGCGGTCGTGGCTGACGAACAGGACGGTCTTGCGGGTCTCCTTCAGACGCTCCTCCAGCCAGCGCTTGCCGGGGACGTCCAGGTAGTTGTCGGGCTCGTCGAGGAGCAGGACCTCGTCGGTGCCGCGCAGCAGCGCCTCGAGGACCAGGCGCTTCTGCTCGCCGCCGGAGAGCGTGCGGACCTCGCGCCACTGCGCCTTCTCGTACGGCACGCCGAGCGCGGCCGTGGTGCAGATGTCCCACAGCGTCTCCGCCTCGTACCCCCGGGCCTCCGCCCAGTCGGCGAGGGACTGCGCGTACTGGAGCTGGGCCGCCTCGTCGTCGACGGTGAGGAGGGCGTGCTCGGCGGCGTCGACGGCGCGCGCGGCCTCGCGGACGCGCGGGTGCGCCACGGACACGAGCAGGTCGCGCACCGTCGTCCCGTCCCGCACGGAGCCGACGAACTGGGGCATGACGCCGAGGCCGCCGCTGACCGTGACCGTGCCTCCGTGCGGGCGCAGCTCGCCCGCGATCAGCTTGAGCAGGGTCGTCTTGCCCGCGCCGTTCGGCCCGACGAGCGCGGCCGACGTGCCCTCGGCGACACGGAAGGAGACATCTCCGAGCAGCGCCCGGCCGTCCGGAAGGTAGTACTCGATGTGCGCGGCCTCTAGATGTCCCATGGGGGCGATTGTCCGTGGGCGCGCTCGTGGGCGGCAAACGGTTTACCTCCAGGGCTGTCCTGGGCCGCTCTCCAGGGCTGTCCCGGGCCGTCCTGGGCCGCTCTCCAGGGCTGTCCCGGGCCGTCCTGGGCCGTCCTCCAAGGCCCGCGAGGTGGGGTGGATCACTCGGCCGTTGGCCGCGGCGTTCCCCGGGTACCCGGGCACCATGAGCCCTGACGCCGAGCTTCCCCTGCCCCCCGCCCGCGGGCCCAAGGCCCGTCTCGCCTCCCTGGACTGCCAGGTCTTCACCGCCGTGGCCGAGCGGCACTGGCCCGGGGCCGACCACGTCCTGCCGCGTCTGAGCCGGGCCGCGAACCACGGCGTGCTGTGGTTCGCCACGGGCGCCGCGCTCGCGGCGACCCGGCACCCCCGGGCCCGGCGCGCCGCCGTGCGCGGCGTGGCCTCGCTCGCGCTCGCGTCCGCGACCATCAACACCCTCGGCAAGCGCTCCGTGCGGCGCGCGCGGCCGCTCCTCGACGGCGTGCCCCTGATGCGGCGGCTCAAGCGGCAGCCCATCACCACGTCGTTCCCCTCGGGCCACTCCGCGTCCGCCGCCGCCTTCGCCACGGGCGTGGCCCTGGAGTCGCGGGGCCTGGGCGCGGCCGTCGCCCCGCTCGCCGGGGCGGTCGCCCTGTCGCGGGTGTACACGGGCGTGCACTTCCCGAGCGACGTGCTCGCGGGCGCCGCCCTGGGCGTGGGCGCGGCCTACGCCGTGCGCGGCCTGGTGCCGACCCGGTCCCAGCTGCCGCCGCCGGGCCGCCCGCGCGTGGACGCCCCCGCCCTGCCCGGCGGGCGCGGCCTGGTGGTGGTCGTGAACGAGGGCGCGCGCACCCCGGAGCGGGTGCGTCCGCTCCTCGACGCGCTGCCGCACGCCGAGGTCGTGCGGTGTGCCCCGGACGAGGTGACGGCCGAGCTGGACAAGGCGGCGGAGCGCGCGCGGGTGCTCGGCGTGTGCGGCGGCGACGGCACCGTCAACGCGGCGGCCGCCGCCGCCCTGCGGCACGACCTCCCGCTCGTGGTGGTGCCGGGCGGCACCCTGAACCACTTCGCGCAGGACCTGGGCGCCGAGGACCCGCGCGAGGTCGCCGCCGCGATCGAGGCGGGCGACGCGGTCGCGGTGGACGTGGGGCGGTTCAGCGCGGGCCACGGCGACGGCTACTTCCTCAACACCTTCAGCCTCGGCGTCTATCCCGAGCTGGTGCGCGAGCGCGAGCGGTGGTCCCCCCGGATCGGCGGCTGGCCCGCCGGGGTCCTCGCGGCCACCCGCGTGCTGCGCTCGGACCGGCAGCCCCTGCGGGCCGAGTTCCAGGGCACCGAGCGGGCGCTGTGGCTGCTGTTCGCGGGGAACTGCGTGTACAACCGCTTGGGCCTCGCGCCCTCGCGGCGGTTCGACCTGGCCGACGGGCTCCTCGACGTCCGCATCGTGCACGGCGGGCGCAGGCCCGGTGCCCGGCTGCTCGCGGCCGCCCTCACCGCGCCGGTGGAACGCTCCCCCGTCCAGACCGCCATCCGCCGCCGCACCCTGCGCGTGGCGGGGCTCGCGCCCGGCACCATGGTCGCGTACGACGGCGAGATCACGCCGGTCGAGGGCGAGTTGCTGATCGAGAAGCTGCCGGAGGCGCTGACGGTGTACCGCCCCTCGCCGCTGGCGTGAGCGGGGACCCCCGCCAGGCCGCGCGATCACGCCCAGGCGTGGTCCGCATCCTGATACGGGGGTCTCATCATCCGGTACGGCGGCGTACGGTCGAGGCATGTCACAGCGCATGCCTCAGCAAGCGTCGGCGGACGGGCCGCGACGCGACGCGGCCGTCTACACGCACGGCCACCACGAGTCGGTCCTGCGGTCCCACACCTGGCGCACCGCCGCCAACTCCGCCGCGTACCTCATCGGCTCGCTCCAGGCGCACATGAAGGTGCTCGACATCGGCTGCGGGCCGGGCACCATCACCGCCGACCTGGCGGCACTCGTCCCGGACGGGCACGTGACGGGCGTCGACCGGGCGCCGGAGATCCTGGACGCGGCCCGGGCGACGGCGGCCGGACGAGGCCTCGGCAACGTGGAGTTCGCCGTCGGTGACGTCCACGCCCTGGACTACCCGGACGGCTCCTTCGACGTCGTCCACGCCCATCAGGTGCTCCAGCACGTGGGCGACCCGGTGCGCGCGCTGCGCGAGATGCGCCGCGTCTGCGCGCCGGGCGGCGTCGTCGCCGCCCGCGACAGCGACTACGCGGCGATGACGTGGCACCCGCGCACGCCCGGCCTCGACGACTGGCTCGCCCTGTACCGGCGCGTGGCCCGAGCAGGCGGCGGAGAGCCGGACGCGGGCCGCGCCCTCAAGTCCTGGGCCCTGGCAGCCGGTTTCCCCGACGTCACCGCGGGGGCGAGCACCTGGTGCTACAGCACCCCCGAGGAACGCGCCTGGTGGGCGGGCCTGTGGGCGGACCGTACGGTGGCGTCCGCGTACGCGGACCGCGCGGTCGAGAGCGGCCACGCCGACACCGGGACGCTGCGGGCCGTGGCCGAGGCCTGGCGGGAGTGGGGGTGCGCACCGGACGGCTGGTTCGCCGTGCTGCACGGCGAGGTGCTCTGCCGGGGGTGAGCCGGGGCGCGCCACCGGTCCCGGGTGTGATCAGGCCTTTCGGGGAGACCCGGACGGCAGGAGGTGCACACTATGGTTCCCCTTCTTCTGGTCCTGCTGCTCGTCCTGGTGCTCGCCGGCGCCGGGTTCGCGATCAAGGCGCTGTGGTGGATCGCCGTGGTGCTGCTCGTCGTGTGGCTGCTCGGCTTCCTGCTGCGCGGCGCGGGCCCCGGCGCGTCCGGGACGCGCCCGCACTGGTACCGGTGGTAGCCGGCCGACCCCGGGAGGGTTCCTCACTCCCGGGGCAGCAGCGGCCCCAGCGGCCCGAGGTCCAGGTTCAGGTCCTCGGGCCGCAGTCCGTAGCGCTCGCGCAGCTCGGTCATCCGCTCCTCCAGGAGCATCAGCGTGAGCCCGATCCGCTCCTCCTGGTCCTCCGTCAGCTCACCGGTGTCGAAGCGGCGCAGCGCCTGGCGCTCCATGAGCTGGCGCAGCAGTTCCACCACGGTGAGGACGAGGGCGACGAGGTCGCGCTCCACGGTCTGGGGTTCGAGGTCCACGGTCGGCTCCCGGTCAGCTCGGCTCACGTACGACGGCCCCGCGCCGCGGATACTCCGGCTCCGCGTACGCCGACTCCGCGTACGCCGGTTCCGCGTGCTCGGGCCAGGGCGAAGGCACCGCCGCGCCGACCGTGCTGATCAGCGCCTTCAGGTCGATGCGGACGAGATCCACGTCCGCGATGCGCAGGGTGAGGTCACCGGCGATGACCACGCCGCCGGCGAGCAGCCGGTCGAGCAGGTCGACCAGCGCGATCTCGCGACCGTGCAGGGGCTCGATCGCCGTCATCCGGCCTCAGCGTCCTTCCTCTTCTCCGCGTTCTCCGCGGCCCTCTCCGCGCTCTTCTCCGCGCCGGCCTCGCTGTCCGGGTCGTCCGTGAAGGAGTACGCCGCCCAGGGGCCCGTCACCTCCACCCGCAGGCCGGGCTGACTGCTCTCGGTACGGCCGATCAGCTCCAGGAACTCCTCGGCCTCCGTACGAGGCACCAGATAGGCCGTGTTGAGGATGTTCACGCCGGCGCCCGCTTCGGCGAGGGCCGGGCTCTGCGGCGGGTGCTGCCGGGACGCGGCGGCGGACCGCGCCAGCTCGGCGTGCAGCCGCCGCGCGAACACCTCGGCCCGCGCGGCGGCCTCCTCGCCCGCCGTGCGCTGCTCCTTGCGCCTGCGCAGGTAGTCGCGTCCGGACGCGGGGGCGGCGCGGGGCCGGGCCGGCTCGGCGGCGGCCTCGGCTTCGGTGTGCAGCCACACCTTCACCCCCCACTCGATGTGCCCGTCGATGCGGTCGAGGATCCGGCGCAGGCGCTCGTTCTCGCTCTCCAGCATGGCGCGTACGCCGCTGTCGTCCCGGAACACCGTCCCGAGCCGCAGCGGCAACGGGCAGGTCACAGCGGTGAGCGCGCCGATCACGTGCTGGTGGGCGCGGGCCGTCTCGGCCACCCAGTCCAGGTCCTCCAGATGCGCGCGCAGCGGTTCGAGGCCGAAGTCCCGGGCCGGGACAGGGCCGACCACGGCCACCAGGCCCGCATGGGCCAGCTGCCGGGGCGGCACGCCGCCGACGCCGGTGAGGTCGGCGTGCAGCGGCCCGGACAGGGAGCGGCACACCGCGTAGACGTAGCACAGCTCGCCGCTCACGCCATCGGCCGCACCCTCACCCGCAGCCACATCGTCACGCACGTCGTCGCCTACGTCATCACCCACCTGCGGGCTCACTTCCGCGGTCACGTTCGGGTTCACCTCCGCGGTCACGTTCACGCTCACTTCCGCTCTCGGGCGCGGCCTCGCCCCGCTCCAGTTCGAGGCGCTCCAGGCGCTGCTTCAACTCGGCGTTCTCACGCGCGAGTTCGGACCTGCGCGCCTTGCTGGACAGGGCCGGGTCGTCCTCCCACCAGTCGATGCCCATCTCCTTGGCGCGCTCCACCGAGGCGACGACGAGCCGCAGCTTCACGGTGAGCAGCTCGATGTCGAGCAGGTTGATCCGGATGTCCCCGGCGATGACGACGCCCTTGTCCAGGACACGTTCCAGGACGTCGGCGAGGTTGGTGCCGCCGCCCTGGCCGTACGAATCGGGCAGCCGGCTCGCGGTCGTCATCGGCGGCTCCGGGCCGCCGCGACGGGTTCGTCGGCTTCGTCGGCTTCGTCGTCGGCTTCCTCGTCGGCCTCCTCATCGGCGTCCAGGGGCTCGCCGTGCTCGTCCTCCTCGTACACGCCGTCGTCGTCCTCGTCGTACGCGCCGTCCTCGTCCACGGAATCCGTGGTGTCTTCGGCGTCAGCGGAGTCTTCGTAGGCCTCGTACCCCTCATCGCCCTCGACATCCTCGGCGTCCTCGGCGCCTTCGGCGTCCTCGTCGTGGGAGTCCTCCTCGCGGTACGAGTCGTCGTCCTCGTGGTACGCCACGTCCTCGGCGTCCTCCTCAGGCTCCACGCCCTCCTCGTCAATCCCGTCATCGTCGCCGGAGGTGTCGGCGTCCTGCGTCGCCGAGCGCAGCGACACATGGCGGGCGAAGTGCTTCAGGTCGAGGCGGGCCCTGCGGCCCTGGGCGCGCCAGAGGTTGCCGGTGCGCTCGAACAGGCCCTTCGGGTAGTACTCGATGACCAGCACGACCCGGGTCAGGCGCTCGCCGAGCGGGTGGAAGGTGACCACGCCCTTCGTGGTGCCCTTGGCGCCCTCCGACGTCCAGGCGAGGCGCTCCTCGGGCACCTGGTCGATGACGCGTGCCGTCCAACTCCTGCTGGACCAGAAGACCTTGAGTTTCCAGTGGGACTCGGTGTCGCTCACCTCGGTGGCGTCCCGCACCCCCTTGGTGAACGTGGCGAACTCCTCGTACCGCGTCCACTGCTCGTACGCCTCGCGCACGGGCACGCCGATGTCGACGTGCTCCATGATGACGGTGGGCTTCTGCCCGCTCCCGCTCTTGCCGCCCTTGCCGCGCGCGTTGTCCAGGGCGCCCTTGACGGAGCCGGTCACGGCGTCCTTGAGGCGGCCGCCGCCGATTTCCACGGCGCTGCGCAGCGGGCCCTTGCCGGAGGCGAGCTTGCGGCCGCCGTCGAGGGCCAGGCGGGCGAAGCCCGGACTGCGGCCCTCCGCCACGTCGTTGAGCTTGACGGTGGCGTCGCCGAGCTTGCGGCCGACCCCGACGAGGGCGCGTTCGGCCTGCGCCATGAGGTAGTCCCGCGCCTCGTCCTTCAGGCGGTCGGCGCCCGGGCCGTGCAGGACCTCGCTCAGCGCGCCGCCGGAACCGTTGTGCGCGGCGCCGCGGGCTTGCTCACGCGTGTCAGGCATCGTCGCCTCCCTTCGCGCGGCCGGACTTCTGCGTCGCGGACCGCTTCGCGGGGGCCCTCTTCGCCGTGCTCCGCTTCGCGGTGTCCCGGCTCTGGGTGCCGCGCGCGGACGCGGTCTTGCGGGGCGCGGGGCTCTTCTTCCGGGCCTGCCCGGACCCCGTGCCGCCGCTCTTGCCGCCAGCGGTACGTGTGGCCTTCTTCGCCGCCGATCGCGTCTTCCTGGCGGCCGCGCCGCCCTTCCCACGGGACTCGTCGCGCTCATCGGGCTCGTCACGGTCATCACGATCGTCACGGCTGTCACGGCTGTCACGGCTGTCACGGCTGTCACGGTCATCGCGGTCGCCGCGTTCCTCGCGGTCGTCCCGTTCCTCGTCCGCCCCGGGCGTCACCCCCGCCATCCGGTCCCGGACGTCCAGGGTGCGGTCGTGCAGGCGGTCGGCGAAGGACTCCAGGCGCCGGTCCAGGAGGGAGCCGGTCGCCGCCTTGCCGACGCCCCGCAGGTCCTCCTTCAGCTGGTCGCCTATCTCCTTGAACTGCGGGTTGTTCTCCAGCTGGCCGGTCACCGCGCGCGCCAGGGACGCGGGACTCAGCTTCAGCTTCCTGCCCGCGACCATGGTGCCGACGGCGAAGGCCAGCTTGGCCTTCTTGGTCCGTCCCAAGAGGTACCCCGCGCCTACGCCGAGGCCCACTGCCAAACGGTTCATCGTGTCGCCGTCCTGTTCTCCTCCGGAGCGGACTCCGGAGCCGCTCCCTGCTGGGCGCCGTAGCCGAGCCGCGTCAGCAGCTCGTCCTCACGGCGGTCGAACTCGGCCTCGTCGATCTCGCCCGCCTCCAACAGCTCGGTGATCCGGGCGAGTTCGGCGCGGATGGCCGAGGGGTCGTAGTACTGCCGCTCCGCCTCCGCGACCACCTGGCGCAGCACCCAGAGGGAGCCGCGGGCCGGGGCGAGAGGCAGGGCGAGCAGTTCACCGACGAGTCCCATGGGCGGGCCTCACCGCACCTGCGCCGCGTCGTCCGCGGGCTGTGCGACGCCGGGGTCGACGAAGCTGTACGGGGGCAGCGGGCCGGTCACGCGCACGTCCAGGTGCGGCTGGGTCTTGCGCAGTTCCGCGACGGCGGCCACGAAGCCCTCGGCGGACTCGCGGCGGACCAGGAACGAGTAGTTGGCCAGCCAGCCCGTGCCCTCGGGGCCGGAGCTGACGGCTTCCGCGCAGGGTTCGAGCGCGCGCCGCACCTCGATGCCGTCACTGGCCTCGCGGCCCTGCACGGCGGCGGTCAGCTGCTCGCCGAGCCGCAGCTTCTGCTCGTAGGTGCCGCCGCCCGCCTTGCGGTTGGCCTCGGCCATGGCGCGCAGCTCGGGGTTCTCGGCGAGCACCTGGTGCAGGACGGCCTGCTCGTCGTGGGCGGCCTTCACGTTGTACTCGGCCATGCCCTCCAGGGAGCGCAGCCGCTCCTCGTAGTGGTCGGAAAGCTCGTCGAGGACCTCGACGACGGCGTCGTCGTCCTGCGCGAGGCTGCCGAAGCGCATGGGCAGGACGGGGCCGCCCGCGCCCGCCTCGTCCAGGACGCTCTGGTGGGCGAGCAGGTCGCGCCGCTTGGGGCGCAGGTCCTCGGGGCTGTCGCTGACGAGCGCGGCGAGCTTGCCGTGCCTGAGGACGCGCACCGGGCGCGCCGGCTCACCGATGCCGCCCATGCCGTCCGGCAGCGACGGGTGGCCGTTGTGGGCGATTCCGTAGATGTACGTGGTCACTCCGACTCCTCCTTCCGGGACCGCGACGTGCTGCGCCGACGCGGCCGGGCCTCCTCCTCACCGGAGCGGCCTTCCTCGCGTGCCTGCTTGAAAGCGTCCGACACCGTCTGGGCGGCGCCGCTGAGCGCGCCCTTGGACTTGCCGCGCGCGCCCGACTCGGTGATCTCGCCGACCATCTCGGGCAGGCCCGGGCTCCGGTTCGGCCCGGCCTCCAGGTCGAGGCGGTTGCAGGCCTCGGCGAAGCGCAGATAGGTGTCGACGCTCGCGACGACCACGCGCACGTCGATCTTGAGGATCTCGATGCCGACGAGCGAGACACGCACGAACGCGTCGATCACGAGCCCGCGGTCGAGGATGAGTTCGATGACGTCGTACAGGCCGCTGGTGCCGCCTGCGCCACCGCTCTGCTGTGCTGGGACGACGGTCATGCCGACCGATCCTCCTTGCCTTGGGTGTGGGTTTCCGGGATGTCCTGCATGGTTTTCGGGGTGCCGGTCAGCCGCCCGAGCGGTGCGGGTCCGCGCGGCCGCGTTCGTAGCGGCGCACCCTGCGGTAGCCGGTGAGTTCGCCGCCCGGGTCCAGGCTCACGGCGTAGGTCGCGAGCAGGCTCATGGTGTCCGGCACGCGGGCGAGTTCGAGGACCTCGACCTCGAGGTCCCAGCCGTCGTCGGTGCGTTCGAACGACGAGACGGACTCGGCGGCGAGGCCGGTGAGTTCCGTGAGCTGCTCCCTCGCGTGCCGCAGCACCTGAATGGGGCCGGGCAGGTCGTCGGACTCGGCTGTCGTGTTGTTCTGCTTACGGGACGTATGCGTCATGGTCACCTCCTGAACCGAGTGACCGGGTCGTGTTGCGGCAAACCTCGACGGGCCGGTCAGCCACCGCGCAGCGCCCGCAGCTTGCGGCGGGCCGGGCCGAGCGCGCGGGGCGAGCGCAGCAGCCCCGCCCAGGGGTCGGTGCGGGCCTGCTCGGCGGCGTCGGCGATGGTCCAGCGGGCCGCGTGGGTGCCGGGGGTGTCGAGCTGTTCCCAGGCGAGCGGCACGGCCACCGGCGCGCCGGGCCTGGCCCGCACCGAGAAGGGCGCCACGGCGGTCTGCGCGTAGCCGTTGCGCTGCACGTCGAGGTAGAGCCGCCCGCCCCGGTCCTTCTTGCGGGCGGCTGTGGTGAACCGGTCCGGGTGCGCGGCGGCGAGCACCTCGGCCAGCTCCTTGGCGAAGTCGCGGACGTCGTCGACGTGATGGCGGCCGTTGACCGGCACGACCACGTGGAGGCCGCGCGAGCCGGTCGTCATCACGGCGGACGGCAGGCCCACCTGGTCGAGGAGTTCGCCGAGCAGCCGGGCGGCCTCGCGCACCGGGCCGTACGCGTCCTGCGGGGTGCCGTCCCCCGCCGGGTCCAGGTCGAACACCATGCGGTCGGGCCGGTCCAGGTGTCCGACGCGGGACTGCCAGCGGTGCAGGGTGACGCAGGCCTGGTCGGCGAGGTAGAGGAGGGTGGCGCTGTCGTCGCACACGGTGTGCGTGACGGTGCCGCCCTCCTTGGGCACCTCGGCGCGGGTGATCCAGTCCGGGTAGTGGTCCGGCGTGTCCTTCTGCATGAAGCGGGGCCCGGAGATCCCGTCCGGGTGCCGCTCCAGCATCAGCGGGCGGCCGCGCAGGTGCGGCAGCATGAAGGGCGCGATGGATCGGTAGTAGTCGAAGAGGTCCCCCTTCGTGTACGCGGCGCCGTCCGCGGCGGAGCCTGTGCTCTCGGGCATGAAGGGCTTGTGGGGCCGGTGGAGTGCGACGGTGCGGCGGCCCGCCCGCACGGTGCGTGTCTCGCTCATGCCCGCTCCCCCGTCATCGCACCACGTGTTCCACGAGCAGCCGTACGGCAGCCGCGATCGACTCCGCGTCGATGCCGGCGGCCCGCAGCTGCTCGGCGGGCGTCGCGGACCCCGGTACGCCGCTCACCGCGAGGCGCACCAGGCGGGGCACAGGGCTGCCGTCGCTGAAGGCGTCGAGGACGGCGTCGCCGATGCCGCCCTCCTGCCGGTGGTCCTCGACGGTGAGCAGGCAGCCCGTCCGCTCGGCGGCCTCGCGCAGTGTGCGCCGGTCGACGGGCTTGACGGAGTACAGGTCGACGACGCGCACCGGGATGCCCTCGCGGTCGAGGATCCCAGCGGCGGCGAGCGCCTCGTGGACGGTCACTCCGGCGGCGACGACCGTGAGCCGGTCGGCGTCGCTGGAGCGCAGCACCTTGGACCCGCCGACGGGGAACTCCTCGCCGGGGCCGTAGAGGACGGGGGTGGCGCCGCGCGTGGTGCGCAGGTAGCGCACGCCGTCGAGGTCGGCCATGGCGGCGACGAGGCGCGCCGTCTGCGGGGCGTCGCACGGGTACAGGACGGTGGAGTCGGGCACCGCGCGGAACATCGCCAGGTCCTCCAGGCCCATCTGGGACGGGCCGTCCTCCCCGATGGCGACGCCCGCGTGCGAGCCCACGAGACTGAGCCCCGCGCCGCTGATGGCCGCCATGCGCACGAAATCGTGGGCGCGGGTGAGGAACGCCGCGAACGTGGACGCGTACGGCACCCAGCCGCGTCGGCCGAGGCCCACGGCCGCGGCGACGAGCTGCTGTTCGGCGATGTAGCACTCGAAGTACCGCTCGGGGTGCTCCTTGGCGAACAGCTCCCCGCGGGTGGAGTCGCCGACCTCGCCGTCGAGGGCGACGACATCGCCGCGTGCCGTGCCGAGCGCCGCGAGCGCCTGGCCGAAGGCGTCCCGGGTCGCGACCTCGGCGCCCTGCTCGTACCGGGGCAGCTCCAGGTGTCCGCTGCGGGTGGCGCGCAGCACGCGGGCCGCCGGGGGCACCTGGACGTTGACGCGCACCCGCCCGGGCCCGCCCAGCTCCGCGACCGCGGCGTCGGCGTCGGGCAGCGGCTTGCCGTGCAGGCCCTCGCGGTCCTCCGCCGACGCGACGCCCTTGCCCTTGACGGTGCGGGCGAGGACCACGGTGGGCTGGCCCGCGGTGGAGCGCGCCTCGTGCAGGGCGCGGTCGACCTCCTCGATGTCGTGCCCGTCGACCGTGACGACGTGCCAGCCGAAGGCCTTCCACCGGCGCGCGTAGGCGTCGAGGTCCCAGGCGTGCCGGGTGGGCCCGCGCTGGCCGAGCCGGTTCACGTCGACGAGCGCGGTGAGGTTGTCCAGGTGCTCGTACGCGGCGTGCTCCGCGGCCTCCCACACGGAGCCCTCGGCCAGTTCGCTGTCGCCGCACAGCACCCACACCCGGTAGGGGATGCGGTCGAGGCGCTTGCCGGACAGGGCCATGCCGACGCCGACGGCGAGCCCCTGCCCGAGCGAGCCGGTGGCGACCTCGACCCACGGCAGGCGGCGCGGCGTCGGATGCCCTTCGAGGCGGCTGCCCTGTCCGCGGAAGGTGAGCAGTTCGTCGTCGCCGAGGGCGCCCGCCGCCTTGTACGCGGCGTACAGCAGCGGTGAAGCGTGCCCCTTGGAGAGGATGAACCGGTCGTTGCCGGGGTGGTCGGGGCGCTGGAAGTCGTACTGGAGGTGGCGGGCGAGGAGCACCGCCATCAGGTCGGCCGCCGACAGGGACGAGGTGGGGTGCCCGGAGCCGGCGGCGGCCGCCGCGCGCACGGAGTCGACGCGCAGCTGCCGGGCCAGTTCGTGGAGTTGGTCCTGTCCGGGGGCGCCGCTCGGGGTGGTCTCGGTCATGGTCGCTCACTCCTCGGGCTTGGACGCGGTCTCGGTCTCGTGGCCGGCGTCGGGGGCATGTCCCGCGGGCCCGCCGGGCACCCGGGCCAGCTCCGGCGAGGAGGTGTCCAGGGGCACCGACCACGACCGGACGAGGCCGAGCTGGACGCCCTGGCGGGGCAGCGCCGCGTCGAGGAGCCAGTCGGCGGCGACGCGCACGCGGTTGCCGGGCATCGCGGCCAGGTGGTAGCCGCGGGTGACGGCCCCGGCGAGCGGCCCGGACAGCGGGACGCCGAGCGGGTTGGCGGCGCCCTTGACGCCGCCGAGGTCGACGGTGAAGCCGAGGTCGTGGTGGCGGTAGGAGGCACGCCGGCCGATGCCGAGCGAGGCGGCCACGTTGCGGCCCGCGACCTTGCCCTGCCGCCAGGCGTGCTGGGCGGTCATGGCGGTGAACTCGCCGGGCTTGGCGAGGTCCGGCACGGCCGCCGCGTCCCCGCAGGCGAACACCTCGGGGTGGCCGGGCACGTTCAGGAACGGGTCGACGACGAGGCGGCCGCGCTCCAGGGGCTTGCCGATCCCGGCGACGAGCGGGTCGGGGCGCACGCCGACGCACCACACGAGGGTGCGCGTGTCGATCGTGTCGCCGTCGTCGAGGAGCACGCCCTCGTGCGTGGCCTCCTTCACGGAGGTGCCCGTGCGGATCTCCACGCCGCGCCCGCTCAGGACGCGGTCGGCGGTCGTGGAGAGCCGCCGGTCCAGCTCCGGCAGGACGCGTGGGGCGATGTCCAGGAGCAGCCAGCGGGGTCGGATCCCGGCGCGCAGCGGCTGGCCCCGCACCAGGGAGCGGGTGAAGAGCTGCCCGTGCGCGGCGACCTCGACGCCGGTGTAGCCCGCGCCGACGACGACGAAGGTGCAGCGGGCCCGGCAGGTCTCGGCGTCGGGCGCGGCGGCGGCCAGCTCGATCTGCCGGGTCACGTGGTCGCGCAGGTAGAGCGCCTCCGGCAGGCCGCGGAAGCCGTGCGCGTGCTCGGCGACGCCGGGCACGGGCAGCAGCTTGTTGACGCTGCCGACGGCCAGGACGAGCCGGTCGTAGGTCAGCTCGCCGCGCTCCCCCTCCGGTCCGGTGTAGCGCACGGCGCGGCGTTCCAGGTCGACGCCGTCGGCCTCGCCGAGGACGAGGCGGACGTTCTTGAGGGTGCCCGAGAGCGACACGGTGACGCGGCGCGGTTCGAGGACGCCCGCGGCGACCTGGGGCAGCAGGGGCAGGTAGAGGAAGTAGTCGGTGGGGTTGAGCAGGGTGATGTCGGCCCGGCGACGGGCGAGGCGCGCGAGTGTCCGCGCGGCCTGGAACCCGGCGAAGCCGGCACCGACGATCACGATGTGCGGGCGGTGGGATTCTCGGCTCACGTAGCGCCTCCGGTGGAGTGCGGCACGGCATCCGTGCGGTGTTCCGCACGGATGCCTCTGGGCTGCCGGTGCGGGCGCCGGTGCGTTGTGCTCCCGCACGGACCTCCCAGGTGCCCGTGGCCGCCGCGGTGAAACGCCCCGCCGTTTGCCGCGCGGAAGCACGGGTTACCCGTCGGGGGCCGGATCGGCCCCGCCGGCCGGGCCCGCACGGGCCGCGCGGACCGCCCGCGTCGGCCGTGGCGGCCGCGCGGGCGGCAGGGGTCCCGTCGCGAGGGAGGCCGCCCGATGAAACCGCCCGGTCCGTCCACGCCGGCCTCCTCGGACGCGGCCTGCCTGGAGCCGCCCGCCGTGTCCGCGTACACGGTGCCCGCCGACGCGCCGGAGGCCGACGCCACGTTCGCCTGGGACACCACGACGATCGCCGTGGTGGAGATCCGCGCCGCGGGCGCCGTCGGCACCGGCTGGACCTACGCGCCCACCGCCACCCTGGAGGTGGTGCGCGAGCAGCTCACGCCGGTCCTCACGGGCCGCGACGCCCTGGACATCCCGGCGGCGCACGACGCGATGGCCAAGGCGGTGCGCGACGCGGGCCGTCCCGGGGTCGCGGCGTGCGCGCTCTCGGCGGTCGACATCGCCCTGTGGGACCTCAAGGCCCGCCTCCTGGAGCTGCCGCTGGTACGGCTGCTCGGCGCGGCCCGCGACGAGGTGCCCGTGTACGGCAGCGGCGGCTTCACCACGTACCACGACACGCATCTGGCGGCCCAGCTCAACGGCTGGGTGCACGGCCAGGGCATCCCCCGCGTCAAGATCAAGGTCGGGGAGGCGTGGGGGCGCGCCGCGGCCCGTGATGTCGCCCGGGTCCGCGCGGCCCGCCAGGTCATCGGCCGGCAGGCCGAGTTGTACGTCGACGCGAACGGCGGCTACACCCGCAAGCAGGCGGTACGCGTCGGCCGGGTCCTCGCCGAGCACGGCGTGGGCTGGTTCGAGGAGCCGGTGTCGTCCGACGACCTGCGCGGGCTCGCCCTCGTACGGGACGCGCTCGTCTGTGATGTGACGGCCGGCGAGTACGGCTACGACCTGCCCTACCTCGCCCGCATGGTCCCCGTGGTCGACTGCCTCCAGGTCGACGCGACGCGCTGCGGCGGCCTCACCGAGTGGCTGCGCGCGGCGGCCCTCGCCCAGGCCCACGGCCTTGAGGTGTCGGCGCACGGCGCGCCGCACGCGCACGCGGCGGTCGCGGCGTGCGTGCCGAACCTGCGGCACGTCGAGTGGTTCCACGACCACGTGCGGATCGAGTCGATGTTCTTCGACGGCGCGCTCGACCCGACGGGCGGCGTGGTGCGGCCGGACGGGGGCCCGGGGCACGGCCTCGCGCTGCGGACAGGTGACGTACAGGAATATCGCGTGGCGTGAGGCGGCCCCGGTTTGCGAGGCTCGCGGGCATGAACGCGCCAGCGGAAGCACAGCCGGACGTCCTGCTCATCGGCGGCCGTTCCGGGGTGGGCAAGTCGTCCGTGGGCTGGGAGGTCGCGGCGCGGTTCCGGGCCGCCGGCGTCGGGCACGCCCTGATCGAGGGCGACGTCCTGGACGCGGTGCACCCCGCGCCGCCGGGCGACCCGGACCGCTCGCGGCTCACCGCCCGCAACCTGGCTGCGCTGTGGGCCGGTTACGCGGAACTCGGCTGCCGCCGGCTCGTCTACACGAACACGGCGGCCGTCCTCGGCAGCGAGGAGTGGATCTTCACCGAGGCCCTCGGGTCCCCTCGGCTCACCCGTGTCCTGCTCACGGCGTCGGACGCCACGGCCGAGCAGCGCCTGACCGCCCGCGAGCGGGGCTCGGAGCTGGTACGGCACCTGCGCCGCAGCGCGTACATGGCGCGGCACCTGGACACGCGCGTCCCCGCCGGCACCCACCGGGTGGCGACGGACGGCCGCACGGTGACCGAGGTGGCGGCGGAGGTCCTACGGGCGACGGGCTGGCCGCGGGGTGCGGCGGCGGGTTGACGTACGAGGGGCGGGGGCGCGGCGCGCTCCGGCGCGGATCACGGCGCCGACGGCGGCTGACGCCACCAGGAGTCCCACGCGGCCCCGGTTCCGCGACAGCCAGGCCTGGCGGCTGCCGTCGCGGGCCTCGGCGTCGAAGCGCCCGCGCGCGCCGTGGTCCCGGCCCCGGGCGCCGTCGCACGCCGTCCAGAGGTTGCCCGGCGCGTCCCCGGCGGTGGGGTCGCCGCCGTCGGGCGGTGCCTGCTGGGCGTCGTACGCGGTCCGCGCGAGGTAGCGGTCGAGGAGCCCGGGGGCGACGGCGTTGGCGACGAGGGCCGCCACGGTCGAGCCGCCCACCCAGTACTCGCGCCGCCGCGGATGCCAGGCGGCGTGCACGATGGCCCGTGCGGCGACCTCCGGCTGGTACAGCGGCGGCACCGGGCGCGGGCGCCCCGGCAGCCGGCTGAGGACCCAGTCGAACTGCGGGGTGTTGAGCGCCGGGAGCTGCACCATCGTCGTGCGCACCCGCGTGCCCGAGCGCAGCAGTTCGCAGCGCAGGGACTCGTTGAAGCCCTGGATGGCGTGTTTGGCCCCGCAGTACGCGCTCTGGAGCGGGATGCCGCGGTAGGCGAGCGCGGAGCCGGTCTGCACCACGGTGCCGCGGCCACGCGGCACCATCCGCCGCAGCGCGGCCGTCGTGCCGAACACGCAGCCCAGGTACGTCACTTCGGTGACCCGCCGGAACTCGTCCGGGGAGATCTCCGTGAACGGCGCGAAGACCCCGGCGAAGGCGTTGTTGACCCACACGTCGATGGGGCCGAGGCCCGCCTCGACGCGCCGGGCCGCGTCCTCGACGGCCCGCGCGTCCGCCACGTCGACGGCGACCACGAGGGGTTCGCCACCGGCGCGGCGCACGTCGTCGGCCGCCTCCGCGAGGCCCGTGCCGCCGCGGGCGAGCAGCGCGACCTTGCAGCCCTGGGCGGCGAACGCCCGCGCCGTGGCCCGGCCGACGCCGCCGCTCGCCCCCGTCACCACGACCGTCGCGCCGCGGTGCCGCACGGCGCGCCTCACCGCGTCCGGGGGTTCGGCGCCTCGGGGGCGGTGGGCGGCGGGTCCGCGGGGACCGCGGGGAAGTCTGCGGTGCCCGGGGCGCTGCGGGGAGCCTGCGGCGTGGCGGCCGGGGCGGGGGCGTGGCTGCCCGCGCCGGGCTTCGTGCCGGGCTTCGCGCGGGTGGGCCGCGCCGCGTTACGCAGGACCACGGCCGCCACCACGAGCAGCGCGGTGACGATCAGGCCCGCCGCCCAGCCGGGCAGCCCGAGCGCGATGACCAGGCCGAGGGTGAGCGCGGCGGCGGCGCCCGCGTACAGCGCGACGACTCCGGCCGCCGCGTACAGCGAGGCCCTGCGGCGCTGCTTGCGCGCCACGTCGGCCAGCTCGGCGCGGATCTCGGTGCGCAGCTCCTCCCGCACGGTCTCGCGCAAGGAGGCGCGTACCGCCTCCTGGACGACCTGCGCGAGCGCGTCGCTCAGCGCCGTCTCCGGGGACGCGAGGCCCGTGGCTCCCTTGCCGGGTGTGCGCGGAGCGTGGCCCAGGGGTTGCTGAGGATGGTCCGATGCAGTCATGGCGACCGGGTACCCTCCGGCCGCGGCGCGTAACGGCCCCCGGCCCGCCGTGAGGCGAGTGACCTCGGCCGAATGGATCTCTTGCGGGGCCTTGCCCAACTAGGCTCGTTCATATGGACATCCTGGGAACCGTGCTGCGTGTCTGCGTGACCGATCTGGAGGCGTCCGTCTCCTTCTACGAGCGCCTCACGGGCAGCACAGCGATGCGCTTCGAGCGGGGCGGCGTCTCCGTCGCGTCGGTCGGGTGCTTCCTGCTGATGAGCGGGCCCGAGCACGAGCTGGAGATCCTGCGCAAGGTCACGGCGACGATCGCCGTGAAGGACGTCGACGAGGCCCACGCCACGCTGACCGCCTCCGGGGCCCGCGTCATCGCCGGCCCCGTCCCCACCCCCGCGGGCCGCAACCTGATCGCGATGCACCCGGACGGCACGGTCTTCGAGTACGTGGACCGCAACACGTAGCCCACCCCCACCCGCCCCGCACGGGGGCCCTACAGCGCGCAGGCCACCGCCACGACCGGGCCCATCCGCCCCGCACGGAGGCATCGCAGCACGTAGGCCCCCACCACGGCCGGACCCACCCGCCCCCGCACAGAGACCCAACAGCCCGCAGGCCACCGCCGCGATCGGGCCCATCCGCCCCGCACGGAGGCATCGCAGCACGTAGGCCCCCACCACGGCCGGACCCACCCGCCCCCGCACAGAGACCCAACAACCCGCAGGCCACCGCCACGACCGGACCCACCCGCCCCGCACGGAGGCCTCGCAGCACGTAGGCCGCCACCACGGCCGGACCCACCCGCCCCGCACGACGGCCCAACAGCCCGCAGCCCGGGCCCCTCCCTCCCGCGTCGAGGTCTCAGGCCCCGTCGGGCTCCGGGGCGGGGCTCATGCGGAAGTCGTAGCACGAGGGCACCGGCACCCCCGGTGCCACCTTCGCCCACAGTTCGCCCAACCCCTCGTCCCCCTCGCGCAGATCCGCCACCTCGAACCCCTCGTCGAGCACCTTCCGCGCCCCGGCCGTGTCGCCCTCCGCGACCAGCAGCCGCACCTCGAGCAACCGAAAGCGCCCGAGCCCCCGCACCTCGGGGCTCAGCCGCTCCCAGACATCACGCGCCGCCCCGGCCCGCCCCACGGCGAGCAGCGCCTCCAGGGCCTCCCGCCCGAGCGCCCCCACCACCTCCGCGGCCTCGGAATCGCCGAGCCCGGCGAAGGCCTCCGCGTACCGGTCCGCGGCCCGCTCCCCGTGCCCCGACTCCAGGTCGGCCACCGCCAGGCAGCGCAGCAGGGGCCAGCGCACCGCCGCCCTTTCGAGCCCGCGCTCCCAGCTGCGTACCGCCTGCGCCCGGTCCCCCGCGTGCCACTGCGCGACCCCGAGGTGGTACTCGGCGTGGGGCCGCGCGGGCGCTGTCTCCAGCATGTCCCGCCAGTACCGGGCGACGAGCGTGGGCCCGGGCACCCCGCCCCCGGACGGCTCGGGCACGGCACCGGAACGCAGCAGTTCGAGCCACGGCTCCTGCTCGGGCCCGAGCGTTGCCTCCGCGAACGGCGTGCCCGGCAGCTTGTACTCGCCCCGCAGCGTTTCCAGCGCGCCCCAGCCCGACCCGACGGCGAGGGACTCCCCCGGCTCCTCGTCCGCGTACGGCCGCCACCGCTCGTACGCCGCGTCCACCGCCGACGCGGGCAACGCGGCGGCGAGCCGCTCCTCGGCCGCGGCGCGGGCCGCCGCCCAGTCGTCCCCGTGCGCCACGTCCGCGGGGAGCGACAGCGGACCGTACGACTCCAGCCACGCGATCTCGCTCTCCGCGTCGAGCCGCACATGCTCCAGCTGCGTCCGCGCGAGCCCCGCCTGGATCTCCGCGTACCCGCCGCCGTCGGGTCCGGTCAGCCACTCCTGCCAGCGCCGGCCGCCACTGCCCGCGCCCCAGCGGAACTGCTTGCGCCCGCGCAGCACGGCCGTGGACGTCTGCACAAGGCCGTGCCCGTCGGCGTCGAGCGCCGCGATCCAGCGGCGCGCGCCGTCCGGCACGTCGTAGAAGTGGTCGGCGGCGTACGGGCCGTGGGGCTCGGGCACCGGCACCCGGGCGAGGGCGCGCGTGTAGTCGTACCGCCAGGCCTCGTCGGCGGGCGCGAGCACCCTGCGCTCCTCGGGCACGGCGGTGTTGGACCACCAGTAGACGGGCACGGGCTTCTCGTGCGGATTGCGGATCCGCACGCCCACGTGCAGGAAGTCGGAGTCCTCCGGCAGCCACAGGTCCACCTGGAAGGGCACGTCGCGCAGCCGCTCCCACTCCCACAGGCGCAGCATCGGACCGCCGTCGGGCGCGGTCACGACGGCGGCGTGCAGCGGCGCGCACGACAGGGTGGTGTGCCCGGTGGCGCCGATGTTCCACTCGATGCCGCCCGCGCACCAGGCACCGTTCAGCGCGAAGCAAGCAGGCTGGAATATTGGGTTCCGGTACAGCAGTTCGCGTCCGCCGGGCTTGTGCACCAGGGAGTGCACGCGGCCGCCGAGGCCGGGCAGGACGGTGGCGCGCAGCCGCTCGTTCTCCAGGACGAGCACGTCGAACGCCGTGGGCGTGCGGTGCCGGCCGTAGCCGTCGCGCAGCGGTGTGGGGAGCACCGAGCGCAGCGGCTCGTACCCGAGTTGCCGCGCCATGTCGCGCGGCAGCCCCTGCCGCGCGCGGTCGTCGACCCGGTGCGGCTCGCGCGGAAGGCGCAAGGCCGGCAGCGGGTTGTCCGGCCCCAACGCGGCGGCGGGCAGGGTCAGTACGTCGCGTCGCACGGTCGTCGCCACGGCGGTCTCCTCAGGTCATCGGGTCGCTGACCATGGAACACGCTGAACGCCGCCCCGACCAGGGGCTCCGCCCGGTTGTGATGACGCCGAGAGCGATCACGCCGCCGTGAAGGCCGCCACCACGACGTCCGTGAGCACGTCGCCCGCCGTGCCGTCGGGGTCCAGGTCCGGGTCGTAGATGGTGACGTTGAGCCCGACACAGCGCGGCGAGCGGACCAAGGGGCGCAGCAGCGCGAGGAGTTCGTCCGGGTGCAGGCCGTCCTCGTCGGGGCTGTCGACGGCGGGCATCACGGACGGGTCGAGCACGTCGGCGTCCAGGTGCACCCAGAAGCCGTCCAGGCTCTCGTGCTCCAGGGCGGCGACGGCCGAGCGGGCCACGTCGGCGGCGCCCCACTGCCGCAGTTCGCCGACGGTCACGGTCGGGATCTTCAACGCGCCCAGCTCCGCGCGGTCCTCGTCGTAGTCCCGCAGGCCGAAGAGCCGTACGTCCTCGTCCCGCAGATACGGCCGCAGGCCTTCCAGGTCGGTGAGGTCCGCCTGGCCGCGCCCGGTGCCGAGCGCCAGCTCCTCGCCGCCCGCCGCGCCGACCCGGTCGGAGTTGCCCGCGTGCCGGAAGTCCGCGGACGCGTCGATCGCCGCGAGGCCGTAACGCCCCATGCGGCGCATCGCGAGCGACGCGCCGAGCTGGATGGAGCAGTCACCGCCGAGGACGACGGGCAGGTCACCGGCGCGCAGATGGCGCTCGACGCGGTCGGCGAGCCGGGGCGTGTACGCGGCGATGGCGGCCGCGTTGAACACGCCGTCGCCCTCCTTCCAGTCGCCCCGGTCGTAGCGCGGCGGTACGACGACGCCGCCATCGGAGGCGTTCAGGCGCCGCAGGATGCCGCGCTCGCGCAGCGCCCCGGCGAGTTTGTAGCAGCCGGGCACGGTGCCCGGCGCGGGCGGGCGCAGGCCCAGGTTGGACGGCGCGTCGATGACCACGATGTTCCGCATGCGGTCCATCCTCGGCGACGCGGGCCACCGCCTTCAATGGCCCTGCCCGTGGCCGACGTCACTCCCCGCGGGCACCGGATCCCGCCGCGTGGCCGCCGGTCGACGCGGCCCGCATCTCGGTGGTCAGCGCCCACCGCTCGTGGTCGCGCCACGCCCCGTCGATGAACAGGAAGTCCGGCGAGAAGCCCTCCAGGCGGAAGCCGAGGCGCCGGGCGAGCGCGATCGACGCGGCGTTGTCCGGCTGCACGTTGATCTCCAGGCGGTGCAGGCCCAGTTCGCCGAACGCGTGGTCCACGACGAGCCCGAGCGCCTCCCGCATCAGGCCGCGCCCGGCGGCGTGCGCGAACACGCCGTAACCGAGCGCGCCGCAGCGGAAGCCGCCCTGGACGATGTTGTTGATGTTGATGAACCCGGCGATCGCCCCCGACTCCCGCACACAGACGAGGAACCCGGCCTTCGCGGGGTCCGCGACGAGCGAGCGCGCGTACGCCGTATAGGTCTGCTCGGTGGTCGGCGGGAACAGATAGGGCCGGTGCAACTCCTGGCTCTCCCGCGCCCGCGCCGTGAACTCGGCTCCGTCCGCGGGCGTGAAGTGGCGTATCCCCACCCGGGGGCCTTCGGCGAGGTGACGGTGGCTCGGCTGGCGCATCCGCCCCACGTTACCGGGCCACCCGGCTCACTTGCGCCGTCGGACGAAGTACGCCCCGCACAGCGCGCCGATCACCGCCGTGCCGAACAGCGCCATCCACAGGGGCATGGTCACCTCGGGGATCAGCAGCCGGATCTTGGTGCTGCGGGTGTTCTCGAAGATGAAGACGAGAGTGAGCAGGGCGATGACGGCGACGGTGATCCTTCCGGGCGTCATCAGCCCGGCCACGCCGCCCTTCGAGGGGCTCTTGCCGCCCGTGGAACTGCTCATGGCGGAACCCTTCCGTATCCGTCGCAGCGCCGGCCGCTGCCCGTCCCGCCAGGATGGGCAGCGGCGGCACACGGCGCACGGCGGGTGACGCGGGCGGGTGGGTCCGTGGGCCGAACAGGTGACGGCGGCTACACCACGGGCAGCCTCAGCACCCCGGCGCGGCCGGGCCCACTGCTCACCGTCACCGGCTTCAGGCCGCGGTTCCCGCCGTACGCCCCGTCGCTCGCGGCGATCACGAACCGCAGCCGGTGCCCCTTGTCGTACCGGTGCACGATCCCCGGCAGCCGGACCGTGAACGGCTTCCGCGCGTCCGGCACCCGCACCGGCGCCACCAGGCGGTGCACCAGCGTCTGCCCGCCGTCCGGCGCCACGTCGTACAGCTTCACGAACAGCACCAGCTTGTCGGCGGCGTCGGCGGAGCGCTGCGCCCGCTCGGCACGGGGCGAGCGCACCTCAAGGGTCGCCTCGGGCGCTCCCACGACCTCGACGGGCCGCTTCAGCGGCCCGGTGGTCCAGCCGAGGTACGTGCCCCTGGTGTCGTACGGCGCCGGGTCGGGCACCCCGGCCGTCCTGGCCGACGCGCTCTCCGAGTGGCTCGTGGGCAGCGGCCCGTTGCGGTACGTCCGGCTCCCGGGCACCACGCGCGCGCGGTCGTCCACGAGCGTGCCGTCGCCGGAGAGGTACAGCTCCCGCCGGGGCGCGGGGACGTCCGACGCCGTGGCGTAGGTGCGCTGCGGGTCCTTGATCCAGTCGCGGTAGTAGGCGAAGTCGGGCCCGGTGTCGGCGCTCTCGTCGTGCCGCAGATAGCGGTCGAACCACGCCAGGACGCGCCGGCCGACGTACGTCGACTCCAGATCGCCCTTGCCCAGGTCCAGCTCACCGGCGGCGGGCCCGTTCATGCCGCCGCTGTGCCCCCAGGACTGCCAGATCATCTTGGCCGTGGTGCCGTGCTTCTTGAGCGTGCGGTACGTCGCCTCCGCCTCGTTCAGGTTGAACAGGGTGTCGGCCTGGCCCTGCACGAGCAGCGTCGGCGTCTTGACCCGGTGCAGATACGACACCGGTGACACGCTGCGCGTGTACTCCAGCAGCCGCCGCGTCCTGTCCGCCGGATAACGGCCGGAGTTGAGCGTGCGGATGGTCTCGCAGGCCCGGGTGACGAAGTGCAGGCAGTCCAGTCGGTTGATCCGGGACGGGTCGAGGTTCGGCGCGAGCAGGGGCTGGCCCTCGCCGACGAGGTAGAAGCCGTTCATCCACTGCCACTTGGCGGCGCCGGGCACCTCGCGGCCCGCGGCCATCCGGTCCACGGCGTTGTTCGGCGCGAGGGAGTAGGCGAGGTCGTGCCAGGTGATCAGCGGGACCAGCGCGTCCACGCGGTGGTCGACGGCCGCCGTGGCCAGCTGGATCGCACCGCCGTACGACGCGCCGATCATGCCGACGCGCGGGTCGCCCGGGGCGTCCGCGACGACGAAGCCGGCCTTGGTGCCGTCGTCGGCCGCCCGCTCCCCGGCGAGGAAGTCCAGGAGGCCCGAGGCCGCCCGGCCGTCGATCTCTGGATCGTCGAGCGAGATCAGGCACCCGGACTTGCCGAAGCCGAGGCCGGAGTAGACGAGGCCGACATAGCCGCGCTGCGCGACGATCTTGCCGATGGCGGCGGTGGAGGCCTCGTCCTTGCTGCCGCCGAAGCCGTGGGTGGCGAGCACGGCGGGCGCGGGGTGCGCCCGGTCCACCCCACTCGGGCGGTACAGATCGGCGTCCACGGTGCAGCGCCGCTCCCCCGCCGCCACCGTGAACGTGAGGGGCGTGACGGTGAACCGGCCGCTCCCGGCCCCGGCACCGCCCCGCTCCCCCGCCCCGGACGCGGGCCCGGACGCGGCGACGAGCAGCAGCGCGGCGAGCACGGCGGCGACCAGCGCGAGCGGTGTCCGCGCTCTCGCCCCACCGCCCCTCACGGATGCGGCATCGCTCCGCGGCGCGGTGCGGAACGGCGGCACGGCATGACAGAACAAGGGGGCCTCCACGGTGTGGGCACCCGACCCCGCCCGGCAGGCACCGGCTCGCGCTCGTGCTGAGACACGCGTCCTGCGGGGTCGACGCCCGTGGCACTGGATTCTTGACGGAAATTCAGCGAACGGGGCGCACGCCACACACGACCGCGCGCGCTCCCTAGACGAGCGCGGGTATGTCCATCGTCAGCGTCCCCGCGTCCGCGTCCAGGTGCCCCGGTATCCCGAGCGGCACCGTCAGCGCCCCGTCACCGTGCCCGAACCCGAACTCCTCCACGACCGGCACCCCCAGCCCTTCGAGCCGCTCCGCGAGCAGCGGCCCCAGCCTGTCGTACGCCTCGCACTCCACCCACGAGCCGAGCACCACCCCGGCCGCACCGTCGAGCCAGCCCGCCCGCGTCAGCTGCGTCAGAAAGCGGTCGATGTGATACGTCCTCTCGCCGATGTCCTCCAGGAGCAGCAGCCCGCCGCGCGCGCCGGCCCTGGCCCCCGCCGCGCCCACGTCCGCCGCGAGCAGCGACAGACAGCCGCCCAGCGTCACCCCGTGGGCCCGCCCGCCCACCAGCGGCCGGCCCGCGGAGGCGAGCACCCGCACGGACTCCGGCTCGAAGAGGGTGGCCCGCAGGTGCTCCTGCGCCCGCGCGTTCTTCAGGAATCCGACATCCGCGACCATCGGGCCGTGCAGCGTCACGATCCCCAGGCGGCACGCGAACGCCTCGTGCAGCGTGGTGATGTCACTGAACCCCAGGAACACCTTGGGCCCCGCCGCCCGCATCGCCTCCCAGTCGAGGAGGTCGACCATCCGCGCCGCCCCGTACCCGCCGCGCGCGCAGAACACCGCCGCCACCGACGGGTCGCACCAGGCGCTCTGGAGGTCCCGCGCCCGGTCCTCGTCCGTGCCCGCGAGATAGTCGAACCGCGGGTGCGTGTCCCGGACATGCGGGGCGGCCACGGGGTCGAGGTCCCAGCCGCGCAGGATGTCCAGGCCCGCCGCGAGCCCGTCCTCGGGGACGGGCCCGCTGGGCGCGACGACCACGACCCGGGCACCCGGGGCGAGCCGCGGGGGCCGCGTCAGCCCCGTCGGCCACGTCGGCCGTGCGGTCACCGCGCTCACGTCGTCAGCTCCAGCGGCGGCAGCCCGCCCGCCGGATCGAGCCGGAACACCTGCGCGTACAGCGACAGTTCGGCTTCGAGGGCCCGGACCATGGTCTCGGCCCGCCGGAAGCCGTGCCCCTCGCCCTCGAAGGCGAGGTACGCGTGCGGCACCCCGCGGCCCTCCATCCGCTCCAGGAACCGCTCGCTCTGCGCGGGCGGACAGATCACGTCGTCCAGGCCCTGGAGCAGCAGGAACGGCGCGGTGACCTGATCGGCGTGGCACGTGGGCGAACGCTCCTCGTACCGGCTGGGCACCTCGTCCGGCGGCCCGATCAGCGTGTCCAGATAGCGCGACTCGAAGTCGTGGGTCTCCCCTTCGCTCCAGGACGTGAGGTCGAGGACGGGGTAGACGATCGTGCCGCAGGCGTACACGTCCGTCGTCGTGAGGGAGCTGGCCGTGGTCCAGCCGCCCGCGCTGCCGCCCCGGATCGCCAGGCGCGCGGGGTCGGCGGTGCCCTCCTCCGCGAGCGCGACCGCGACGGCGGCGCAGTCCTCGACGTCGACGACGCCCCACTGCTCACGCAGGCGGTCGCGGTACTCACGGCCATAACCCGTCGAGCCGCCGTAGTTGACGTCGGCGACGCCGATGCCGCGCGAGGTGAAGTAGGCGATCACCAGGTCGAGGACGAGCGGCGCGCGCGAGGTGGGCCCCCCGTGCGCCCACATCACGTACGGCGGCAGCTCGTCGTCGGGGGCGAGGTGGCCCGGGTGGTGCGGCGGATACACATGCGCGTGGATCTCCCGGCCGTCGGGGCCGAGGAACGTCCGGATCTGCGGTTCGGGGTAGTACGTGGGGTCCACCGGGTCGTCGTGCGCCGCGCCGACGACGCGGGCCCGGCCGGTGCGGGTGTCCAGCTCCACGACCTCGTACGCGCTGCGGGGGCTCGCGGCGACACCGATGACGCGGGTGCCGCTGACGGCGACACAGGCCGACCACTCCGTCCAGGGCCCGGCCGCGTCGACGACCTCGCCCGTCTCCGGGTCGAGCACACCGAGGGCGGTGGCGCCCGTGCCGTGCACGACCGCGATCAGGCCGCTGTCCAGCGGCGCGAACCAGCTGAGCCCGATCTGCCACAGCGGCCCGCCGAACTCCTCCTCGCGCGGGCAGAGCGCGACGGGGGCGCCGTCGAGCCCCGCGCGGTACAGATTCCACCAGCCCGTGCGGTCACTGGTGAACAGCAGCCGCCCGTCGCAGGCCCACTCGACCTGCGCGATCGACTCCTCCGGGCCACCGGCGAACCGGCGCGCGCCGCCGAAGGCGCCGTCCGCGCCGACCTCGGCGACCATCAGCTCCGTGCCGTCCCAGGGCATCCGGGGGTGGTCCCAGGCGAGCCAGGCGACGTGTGCGCCGTCCGGTGCCAGGCGCGGACCGGTGACGAACCGGTGCCGCCCGTCGGACAGCTCCCGCACCGCGGCCCGGTCCCCTGCGGCCGAGCCGTCGAGGGGCACGGCGGCGACCACCCGCCGCACGTCGGTCTGCTCCTCTCCGGTGAACTCCTCCAGGACGCACCACACCTCGCCCCGGTCGAGGTGGATCCGCGGGTCCGCCCAGCGCAGCCCGCCGCCCACCTCCGACACCGGGGTCAGGGGTCTCGGCTCCGCGCCGGGGACGTCCGGCTCGTGGACGTACAAGCGCTGGTCGGGGAAGTGCGTGAAGACGATCAGCGGGCCGCGCGGGTCCCCGTGGCGCTCGGCGCCGGCCCAGGGCAGGCCGCCGTACTCCAGGACCCGGCTGCGGACGTCCCACGGGGCGGGCAGCACCGACTCCTCGCGGCCGTCGGGATGGCGGCGCAGCAGCGCGCGCCGGCCGCCCTCCAGGGGGCGCGGCTCCGTCCACCACGCCTCGCCGCCCACGAAGCCCGCGAAGGCGGGGCGGCCGTCGTGCGCCGCGGCGAGCCCGGCGTCGATCGGGGACCGCCACGAGCCGTACGGCTTGGTCTGCGCCATGTCGATCATCTCCCCCATAGTCCGTTCCCCCATTGGTCCTTCGGTCCTTCGGTCCTTCAGGTGCTCGGTCGGCCGGTCAGGCCGTGCGCAGATACCGGTCGAGTACCCGCGTGCCGAAGTGCAGCGCCTCGACCGGCACCCGCTCGTCCACTCCGTGGAAGAGCGCCTGGTAGTCGAAGCCTTCCGGCGTCCTCAGAGGCGAGAAGCCATAGCCCCGGATGCCGAGCCGCGAGAACTGCTTGGCGTCCGTGCCGCCCGACATGCAGTACGGCACGACGCGGCCGTCCGGGGCGAACTCGGCCACGGCCGCGCGCATCTTGGCGAACGTGGGCGTGTCCACCGGCGCCTGCAACGCCACCTCCCGGTGGTGGAACTCCCAGTCGACGTCCGGTCCGGTCAGCCGGTCAAGGGTGGTGCGGAACTCTTCCTCGCCGCCGGGCACGAACCTGCCGTCCACGTAGGCGGTCGCCTCGCCCGGGACCACGTTCACCTTGTAACCGGAGCGGAGCATCGTGGGGTTGGCGCTGTTGCGCACCGTGGGCTCGACCAGGGCGGCGGTGGGGCCGAGCTTCTCCATGAAGCCGTCGACGTCGAACCCGGGGGCGTCCGGGTCGGCCTCCAGGCCGTAGATCCCGGCCAGCTCCACCAGGGCCGCCCGCACGGTGGGGGTGAGCCGGACCGGCCAGCGGTGCTCCCCGATGCGGTGGATGGCGGTGGCGAGCCTGCTGACCGCGTTCTCCTTGTTGACCTTGGAGCCGTGGCCCGCTGTGCCGCGCGCGGTGAGCTTGAGCCAGCCGGTGCCGCGCTCCCCCGCGGCGATCGGATAGAGCTGATTGCCCCGGCCGTCGTGGAAGGTGAACGCGCCGGACTCGCTGACGCCCTCGGTGCAGCCCTCGAACAGCTCGGGGTGCTCGTCGGCGAGGAAGCCGGAGCCGTCGCGCGCGCTGGCCTCCTCGTCTGCGGTGAACGCGATCACGATGTCGCGCCGGGGCCGCACTCCGGCGCGCGCCCAGCCGCGCACCACGGCCAGGATCATCGCGTCCATGTTCTTCATGTCGATGGCGCCGCGGCCCCACACGACGCCGTCGCGGATCTCGCCGGAGAACGGCGGCACGCTCCAGTCGGCTGCCTCGGCGGGCACGACGTCGAGGTGGCCGTGGACCAGCAGCGCGTCGGCGCCCGGGTCCGTGCCCTCGATGCGGGCGACCACGTTCGTACGGCCCGGGGTGCGCTCCAGGAGGGTGGGCTCCAGGCCGGTCTCGGCGAGCAGCGCCGCGGCGTACTCGGCGGCGGGGCGCTCGCGGCACTCGCCGTCGCCCCTGTTGGTGGTGTCGATGCGGATGAGATCGGAGGTGAACCGGACGACCTCGTCCAGTGCCGATGAGTCCACCTGCTCAGCCATACTGCTCCTCCACCGCGGCGGAGGCGATCGTGGTGACCGCCTTGAACGTGCGAATGCCTTCGTACATGGTCCCGCTCGTGTACGCGACCTTCCGCTCCGCCACGCGCCGCACTCCAGGAACCACCGTCGCGGCCATCGCCAGGTGCTCGGCGTCGAACTCGACCTCCACGGTGAACGGGCCGCCCGCCACCGGCTCGTGCCGCACGGCGAGGGTCGCCGCCTCCTTCGCGGCGGCGCGGATGTCGGCGGCGGTGCGGGCGGGGGTGCGGCACACCGCCGCGTACCGCGACACGTGGTCCTTGACGGCGACCTTCAGCGCGCCTGGCGCATAGCCGAGGGCGTCCTCGCAGGCCAGGTCGTCGCCGGTGACGAGGATGACGGGGACGCCGAACTCGGCCACCACGTGCGAGTTCAGCAGGCCCTCGCTGGCACGGACGCCGTTGACCCACACACCCGTGATCTGGTTCGCAAGGTAGGTGTGCGCGAGGACGCCCTCCATGCCGGCGCCCGCGTGATAGCCGAGGAAGGCGATGCCGTCCACGGCCTGACCGCCGCCGTGCTGGACGCCCTCGACCATGGACAGTTCCTTGTGGCGGCCGGTGAGCATCTGCACGCGCTCGTCCAGCTCTTCGAGCAGGAGGTTGCGCATCGTCCAGTGCGCCTCGTTGACGAGCACCTCGTCGGCGCCGCCGTCGAAGAAGCCGAGCACCGCCGCGTTCACGTCCGAGGTGAACATCGACCGGCACCGCTCCCACTGCGGCGTGCCCGGCAGCACGTCAGCCGGCCAGGTCACACCTGTGGCGCCCTCCATGTCGGCGCTGATGAGGATCTTCATGCTGCACCACCGTACTCGCCGCTCATTTCCCAGGCCAGGAGCCATGCGACCATCAAGGGACCATACCTTTGGCATCAGTTGATGACACGGTTTCACCAGCTCCGAGCAGGGCGACGCCGGCCGTGTCCCATGCCTCACGCTGGGCCTGGAGCGCGGCGTGGGTGCCGACGGTCATCGTGGTGTCGCGGCTTCGCGCGCGAGGCCCGGGAGAGCGTGATCACCGGGATGGGCGGCGAACTCTTCCGCGAGGGCGTACGCACCCGCCATCGTCCTGTTGGCCCCGTCCCCCAGCAGGGCCCGGGCGCTGACTGCCGACCGAGCCCACCTGTAAGTGAACCCCGGCGGGTGCGTGAAGGGCGCCACCCGCTGCGGGAGTCGCTCATCCGGCCCCGGGCGTTGGCCGACGTGGTCCACAGGGCGCTCGTTGCCCCTCCCTCGACACCTGCGGGGACGCTCGCCGCCATAGGTCGCGCTTATGGCCCCAGAGGTGAACAAGGTCTATGAGCGCTCTGACTTTGCGGCAAGAGTGAGGGCCGTACCTTGCTCGTTCTGAAAGAAATCGGCATTCCCTTGAAACCCCTACGTATGGCAGTCCTCGCCGCCTTCTCCGTGGCCACCCCGACGATCTGGGCCGTCATGCCCGCAGCCGCGCAAGAGGGGAAGCCCTCGGCGCCTTCCATGGCAGCACCCGCTCCGGAACCGGAGGCCTCCGAGGTCCCGGAGGAAAAGGAACCGCCTGCCAGTGACCCGGCCCGTGGAAAGGACTCGGCGGCGCCCGAGGCCCCTTCGCTGTCCCCGCCCCCGTCGTCGCAGCGCGGGGAATCTTCGCGCACCGTTCCGCCGACCGCTGTGGAGGACCGGTCCGACAAGCCGCAGCTCGGCCTGGAGGCAGTACTGACCGGCGTTCCCGCCGAGTTCGTGGCGGGCGGCGGTTGGGGCGAGTTCGACCTGGTCCTGAGCAACACCACGGGACACGACATGGACGGGGACGAATCCCTCCTCTACATGGAGGTGAACACCCTCTACCCCGACCCAGCTCTCGTGCCGCGGCACATGAACCTTCAGATGCTTGTCGATGGGTCGTGGCTCGATGCCGACCTGCAAGTGGCGGGTCGGGAGCGCGACGTTGGCGCGATCCTGCCTGTACTCGGCACCACGGTGGCCCCTGGGAAGACGACTTTCCCGATGCGGCTCAAGTTCACCTCGGACGCTCCGCTGACCTACTTCTACCTCGGGCCCCGGCCGGACACAGAGGTCAACGTGGGCCCCGAGGACTACTGGGAAAAGTCGAAGATCGTAGCTTTGAGCGGTGGCGGGGAGGACCCCGGGAACGGGGAGGACCCCGGGAACGGAAAGGACCCCGGGAACGGAAAGGACCCCGGGAACGGGGAGGACCCCGGAAGCGGAGAGGACCCCGGAAGCGAGGAGAAGCCCGGAAGCGGAGAAAACCCCGGGAACGGAAAAGACCCCGACGGCCAAGGGAAGAAGCCTGCCCCCGGTCCCGGAACCGATGCTCCCGAGAAGGACGTCGTGACGCCCGCTCATGGTGAAGCCGCCCATGGCGACCACTCCGGCGGGCAGGACTCGTCCGGCGCCCTCGCGCACACTGGTGCGGACAAGGCTGTGAGCTGGGCACTCGGCATTGGCGGCAGCGCAGTCGTGCTGGGTGCCGCCTGCGCTGCGGGGGCCGGAAGGCATCGCCGCCGTCAGGTCTGACCCTTGGCCGAGTGCGCATGTCACCAGTTGCCAGCCAGACCTCGCCGCTGGGCCCAGGTCACGGGCCGCCTGACGTAGGCCGGGCGATCCGCCGTACGAGCATGACCTCGAAGGGAGAAGCAGTATGCCCAGCGCGCCCAGACACGCCATCTTCACCGGCCATCGCTCGGCCCCGGGGCAGCACCCCGTCGAAGTCCTGGTGACCGCCTCGTCCAGCCCCGAGGATCCGTGGTTCGTACGTCTGCGCTGCGTCGACGAGCGGGCTTGTGAGATCACCACGTGGGGCTTCTCGTACAGCGCGCTCCTGGATGCCCTGACCAGCCCCGTCACCAGTGAAGGCGTCACCGTCCAGCCCCTCGGCTTCGCCCTGATGTTCGCGCTGAACGACGGTGTCGCACGCGGCTCCCTCGTCCAGATCGACCGGGCCGAGGTCGCGTCTTTCCTCGTCGGACTCGTCATATCCGACCTCTGAGCCGCGACAGGAGGGTGCTCGGGCATCTCGCGCTGTCCCAGGCCGGGTCTATGGACGCATAGACCGGCACCGGCTTCCGCAACGCGCGCGGGCGGCAAGAGGGTGTGAATGCCCGTAGCCGTCTGCCGAGGATCGACTCACGCACATGACATCCCTCCCGTACACAGCCCGGTACTCCGCTCTTGCCGGGGTGACCGCGATCGCCGTCCTCAGCGGCCTGCTCGCCGCTGCCGTATCGCCTTGGTGGTGGGTGGTCTCCGCGATGTCCGCGGCGCTGACCGTCCGCGGCCTCTACGACGTCTGCCAGCGACGCCACGCGATCCTGCGGAGCTACCCCCTGCTGGGGCACCTGCGGTTCGCGATGGAGCGGATCCGCCCTGAAATACGGCAGTATTTCGTCGAGTCGAGCCTGGACGGCAGGCCGTTCTCCCGCGATGTGCGCAGCCTGGTGTACCAGCGGGCCAAGGGGGAAACGGCTCAGAAGGCCTTCGGTACGGAGCGGGACGTCTACGCCACCGGCCACGAGTTCTTCGTGACGTCGATGGCCCCCGAGCCGGTCCCCGACGAGCCGCTCACCGTGCGCGTCGGCGGCCCCGACTGCCTCCAGCCTTACGACATGGCGCTACTGAACGTGTCGGCGATGAGCTTCGGCGCGCTGTCGGGCCCCGCGATCCGCGCGCTGAACGAGGGGGCGCTCCGGGGCGGCTTCGCCCATGACACCGGCGAGGGCGGCCTGTCCCGCCATCACCTGTCCGGCGGCGATCTGATCTGGCAGATAGGCACCGGCTATTTCGGCTGCCGCACCCCTGAGGGGCGCTTCGACCCCGAGCAGTTCAAGGTGACCGCCGCCCTGCCGAACGTCAAGTGCGTCCTGCTCAAACTGTCCCAGGGAGCGAAGCCCGGCATGGGAGGCGTGCTTCCGGCCGCCAAGGTGAACGCGGAGGTCGCCCGCGCCCGGGGCGTCGTCCCCGGTGAGACCGTCGTTTCACCCGCCTGGCACCCCGAGTGCCGCACCCCCAGGGAACTCATCCGATTCGTCGCCCGCCTGCGTACGCTCGCACGCGGTAAGCCCGTCGGGATCAAGCTGTGCGTCGGATCGCGCCACCAGGTCCTGGCCCTCTGCAAGGCGATGCTGGCGGAAGACTCCGCTCCGGACTTCGTCGTGGTCGACGGAGCGGAAGGCGGGACCGGTGCGGCCCCCCTGGAATTCACCGACCACTTGGGCATGCCACTGACCGACGGCCTGATCACCCTGCACAACGCGCTGGTGGGCACCGGCTTGCGCGACCGCGTCACGCTGGGCGCCAGTGGCAAGATCGCCACCGGCGGCGACGTCGTCGCCCGCCTCGTGCAAGGTGCCGACTTCACCAACTCGGCACGCGCGATGTTGCTCGCCCTGGGCTGCATCCAGGCCCAGCAGTGCCACTCCAACGCCTGCCCCACAGGTGTCGCCACCCAGGATCCCAAGCGGGCCCGGGCCCTTCACGTGGGAGACAAGGCCCAGCGCGTGCGGCGCTTCCAGCAGGCGACGGTGCACAGCGCCCAGCAGATCATGGCCACTCTGGGCGTACGACACCCCGGCGAACTGCACCCCAGCCTGCTCCGGCGACGACTGGACTCCGGGCTCACCCGCTCCTACTTCGAACTCTACGAGTGGCTGGACCACGGCGAGCTCCTCGCCTACCCGCCTCCTTCCTGGGCGGTCGACTGGGCCCAGGCGGACCCCGACACGTTCTCCCCCGTACCGGAGTACCTGGCGAAGACGCCCTGGCCCGCGCTGCCCGGCGACCAGCCGTCCTAGGCCGCGTGCCCAAGGCGCACTCGCCGCGCCGCCGGAGTCGGCGACGGCTCTCAGTTGCCGACAGGGCCTCCGTCGTTGTTGATGTCCGGCCTGGGCGCCATGAAGAACTCCGTCAGTGGAGTGTCCGCGGCGAACTTCATCCGCATCCGGAAAGTGGACTGGCCCAGCGGCAGAGTGATCTCCGTCAAGGGCAGTATCGCGACCAGGTCGGGGCTGGCACCGACATCAACTGTCAGCAGGCCCACAGCGAACGCCCGTCCAGCCCCTGCCCCGTGAGATTGTCCAGGACGAGGTCGAACTCCCGCCAATCGGCACCCGGTATGAAGGTGCCGGGAAGTCCGACCGGCTCCGCCGTCAGATTCGACCGGCGGCTCGTGTCAGCCCGCCCCTCCCCGGTGTTCCGCGGTTCGGCATGGGCGGTCTTCCCTTCCGACGCCGTACGGGGCAACGCGGCCGCGGCCGACGGCTCCTCGGCCGACGGGGCCTGCGCCTTGGACCCATGGCCCCCTGAGCAGAGGTGTTGACCTGTGCAGAGGAAGCGGCCCCCCGTGAACCGGTTCAGCGGGTGGGCCACACCTCCGCGGGGAGGAAGGAGAAGGGGTCGTCCATGGCCTCGGCGGGAAGGAAGACGGGCCGGGAGAGCAGCCGGTCACCGGAGCGCTGCAAACCGACCACCACGCCCAAGTCCTGTGAACCGAGGAGGCCAGGATCCAGATAGACCAGTTCCAGACCAGGCTCGCGGCGCCCACACCGGTTGATCATCCACTGTTCGAGTTCCGATGGCGCCCGGCCCACGAGCGCCTTGTCGTCCATACGGATCTGGGGACCCTTGAGCGCGTCGACCGAGACACCCCGCAGTCCGCCCGCCGGGCCGTAGTACAGCGTCAGGCCGAACGACCAGCAGTCCCCCCGCACCGTGCCGTACCGGCCCTCGGTCAGTACAGGACGCGTGTACTGCCTCGCACCCGTCGCGCATTCCTTCAACACCGCAGTCACGTCACCGGGACTCATCCCGAAGCGCAGGGGCCCCACGCTCACGAACGGCTCCAGACTCCATTGCGGCCGTGCGCCGTCGGGCCGCGCCTCCCACCACACAAGCATCCGAGCTCTTCCTCACTCACGATCACGCACATCAACGGCACCCGGCGAGCCCTCCACGACCAGCCGCGCGGCGATGCCCGCTGGGCGTCGAACGCACACCGCACCCTGCCGAGGGCTCACTCCGGGCACCTGTGTCACCCGCACACCATCCACCACGAAGCCCCTGCGCATGGGCAGACAATCCACACGCAGGGGCTTGGGCGGGCGCAGGCGGCGGCCTCTTCGCTCCGTACGCCTCTCCGTTATCCGTCAGGCTTGATGGTCTCGCCGGGCCTGCGGGTCCTGCCGGGCCTCACGGTCCTCGCAGACTGCAGGGTCCTCACAGGTCTGAGGGTTCCGACAGGCCTGGTGGTCCAGCTGTTCAGCGTCGCTCGCTCCATTAGCTCGGCCTGCCTCCGCCCGTCCATCGGCGGTGCGCGACGGACCGGTGTCGGCGGAGCGGCCCTGGTGACGCGTGACCGCCGACACCGCCTCGGCCTCGAGCCGCGAGACGGCTGATCCGCCGTCCCGCCGGCTTCCCTCGCGGGAGGCGGCCACGGCCTCCGCCACGCGCCCCGCTCCTTCGCTCACGGCAGCCATCAGCGCTTGCTGTCCGGCGCGCGTCCGCTCAGCCGATGAGGTGCCCGCATTGTCCGGGAGCCCCGGGTCTGAAGCCGCTGCGACGGCCGGGGGGTGGGTTTCGTTCGCCTGTGGCTCGCGTGTCATCGTCTGGTCTCCGTCTGTCCGATTCCTTGGTGATCTTGCCCCTAGCCTTCAGCCGGAGCGCACCGCGTCGGTAGGGGGCGCCGAGCGATGGATCCATAGCCCTCGGCAGCCCCCGCGGCCCTGGACACGGCCCTCGCCCGCCTCCCGCCTTCGCTTCCGCCTGCCCGGTGACAGGTGTCGAGTTCCGCGACCACGCCTAAAGCCATAAGCGCATGTGATGACCCATTAACGAAATGCCTCCTACCGCCCGTATCGCGCCGGATCGAGCATGAGGGCATGGCAACGATCACGCGCCATCAGCACCGAACCTCCGCCGTGCGCGCCCACGGGCGCCTCCACGTGGGCCCCGCCGCCCCGTGTCACGCCCCCTCGCCCCAGCGCCGCTGACGGCCCGCACTTCACCCTTTGGGGGATAGCTCCATGCCGTTGTCCACTCGCATCCCGGACCTTCCCGCTCTCGACCTGCTGCTCAGCGTCATCGAACTCGGCAGCCTGGGGCGCGCCGCACAGGCTCACGGCATCAGCCAGCCTTCCGCCAGCTCCCGCATACAGCAGCTGGAGAGGACGGTCGGCGTACCGGTCCTGGAACGCTCCGCGCGCGGCTCCCGACCCTCGCCCATGGGGGAACTGATCGCGGCGGGCGCGAAGGAGGTGGTCGACGCGGCCCACCGTCTGGAGATGACCGCCTCCACCTTGCGTTCACAGCGTGGCTCGCACCTGCAGGTGGCAGCCAGCCAGACCGTGTCCGACCACCTGTTCCCCAAGTGGCTCACAGCCCTCCAGGAGCGGACACCGGACACCACCGTGACGCTGATGGCGTGCAACTCACGGGAGGCAGGTGAGGCCGTGCTCGCCGGACACGCCGACATCGGCTTCGTCGAAGGGCCCAAGGCCGCCCCGGAGTTCGACACCCACGTCGTGGCACGGGACCGGCTCGTGACCGTCGTGGCACCGCAGCACCCATGGGCACGACGCACCGCGATCACCGTGACCGAGCTGGCGGAGGCCCCGCTGATCCAGCGGGAAACCGGCTCCGGGACGCGTGCTGTCTTCGAATCCACCCTCGTGACACGGGTGCCTGCCTGGCAACCGCGCGTCCTGCTCGCCCTGTCCTCCAACACCGCCATCAAGAACGCGGTGGCGTGCGGGGCGGGCTCGGCGATACTCAGCTCACTCGCGGTCCACCGCGAACTGGCCGCCGGGTCACTGACAGCGGTGACGGTCCAGGGCTTCGAGCCCTCCAGGTCACTGCGGGCGGTGTGGCCCACCGGCCAGCGCCTCGTCGGCGCCGCCCGGGAGCTGTACACGATCGCCTGCCGCTCCACGCCGCGCCCTTGAACACGGCCGGCACTTCACGCCCTCAACCGGGCACTGGGTCGCACCCTCAGCCCTTTCCCCGACCACCGGCCCCTGCACCTCGGAGCCCTGCCGACATCGGCTCCCACCCCACCAGTGAGCCCAGGTGACCATGTCCCTCACCGATCGACACGCGCCGGATTCCACACCCCGGGTCGGGAACACCATCCACGACGTCGGCCGCGGGGGCCATCGGCAAGGACGGCTTCGTCATCCCCGCGGGCCGGGAGGACGCTCCCGCCACCCTCGATGTCTACGAAGACCTCCGCCGCCCGGGATGCGCGGAGACCGAGAAGGTCCTCCACAAGGCCGTCAGCAAGCTTGAGGACGAGGGCAGGCCCCGCGCGGAGTACCACATCCTGTCGTTCGTCGACCGCATCACCGGCGGCCGCGGATCGCGCAACGCGGCCAGCGCACTGGCCGCCGCCCAGGACGAGGGGCGGTTCCGCGAACTCCACGACGTCCTGTACGCCCACGCACCCGACGAGAGCAGCGACACCTTCGGCGACGAACAAGTCCTGATCGACCTGGCGAAAGAAGCCCGGCATCTCACCACGACACGATTCTTCACAGCCGTCAAGGAGGGAACCCACGACACCTGGGTCTCCAAGACCAGCTCGCCTTCGACAAGCAGAACAGCATCAAGGCCACCCCCGCCGTCCTCAGAGATGAGGATCTCCATGCCTCGAAACCGTACGCGGTCGCGCCGACCCCGTGCCAGGCCTGTGGATAACTCTCACTGGTTCAGACCACTGGGGCCTGTGGACAACTCGCCGCGGCCCGCCACCAGCCAGGTGGAGGGCAGTTCGACGCGGGTGCCGTCGGGCAGGAACTCGGTCGTGGCCAGCGGGAGTTCGCCGCTGGCCAGGACGGTGAGGCCCGCCGCGTGGATGTGGTCGAGGAGGGCCGCGTCGGCGACCTCGCCGGGCGTGAGGCCGTGGGCGAAGACCGGCGCCAGCTTGGGCGGTGGGCCGTCGGCGTCCTGGGCCAGGCGGGCCAGGACCGGCCGTGCCGCCTCGGACAGCTCGACGAGGAAGGCCCGGCCGCGCTCGCCGGTGAGCGCGGCGAGGGAGTCGGCCAGGGGCTGCCGGTCGTCGGGCTCGCACTGGTGAAGCACGCCGCGCATGTACACGTTCACGTCGCCGAGTTCCGCGTGCAGTTGCTCGGCGGTGCTCTTGTCGGCCGCGTCGAGCTGCCGGTACTCGGCCTGTTCCGCGGGGTCCGCGCGCCGGGCGTGCTCGATCGCGGCGGCCGACAGGTCGAGGCCGAGGACGCGCGGGAAGCGGTCGGCGAGGAAGCGGGTCTGGGTGCCGTTGCCGCAGCCGACGTCGACGACCGGCAGGCCGCGCGCGGTCACGTACGGCTCGAACAGGGCCAGGTGGAGGCCCACGGTCAGGGCGGGCTCGGCGTCCCAGAAGACGGCGCCCTCGTCCTCGGGCGCCTCGCTCCAGAAGCCCTCCCACGCTTCCCGGTACCGACTCGTGACGCTCATGCCCAGCTCCCCAAGGTGTGTCCGGTGTGACCGGTGCGTGCGACCGGTGCGGCCGGTGCCGCCGAAACCGGCGACAAGATCGGTCTACCGCTCAGGGGGGCGCTCGACAAGTCACACGCGCGTACCTTCACGGCGCTTTCGATACGCGTTCCCCGGCGTGTGCCCGCGTACCGGCACGCGTGACGGGGCGCGGCACGCGGTGCGCGCCCCAGGGGGAGCTAGCGGCGCGGCGACTCCAGTTCGAACCACACCGTCTTGCCCGCGCTGCCGCTGCTCGTGCCCCACTCCTTGGCGAGTCGCGTCACGACGCGCAGGCCGCGCCCGAACTCGTCGCCGGGCCCGGCGTTCAGGAGTGTCGGCAGCGACGGGTCCGTGTCGTCGACCTCGCACAGGATCCGTCCCGAGCGGACCAGACGCAGCCCGATGCGGCCGCCGCGCGTGTGCCGTACGGCGTTGGTGACGAGTTCGCTGACCAGCAGGGTCGCGGTGTCCTCCAGGGCGTCGAGGCCCCAGCCGCGCAGTTGGCGGCGCACGAGGTCGCGGGCCCTGCTGACCTCGGAGGGGTCCGCCGCGAGCCGCCAGTGTCCGACGTCCTCGGAGGCGACGCCGTTCAGGCGGGCCATCAGGAGGGCCACGTCGTCCTTGCGGCCGCCGCGGGTGTTGAGCGCGCGGATGATCGTGTCGCAGGCCGCGTCCATGGACGCGGCGGGGTGGGCCGCGGATTCGACGAGCGTGGCGAGGCCGACGCCGATGTCCTCGCCGCGCACCTCCACGAGCCCGTCGGTGCACATCAGCAGCCGGTCGCCGGGCGCGACGCGGACCCGGACGGACTCGAAGGGCACGCCGCCGACGCCTATGGGCGCCCCGGTCGGCAGGTCGAGGAGTTCGCTGCGGCCGGAGCGGGCCCGGACCAGGACGGGCGGGATATGGCCCGCGTTCGCCAGGTGCAGGTCGCCGGCGATGGGGTCGTACACCGCGTACAGGCACGTCGCCAGGTAGTGCTCGCCGAGGCGCTGCGCCAGGTCGTCCAGGTTCCGCAGGAGCTGGGCGGGCGGCAGGTCGAGCGCGGCCATGGTCTGCACGGCGGTGCGCAACTGGCCCATCATCGCCGCCGAGTTCAGGCCGTGGCCCATGACGTCGCCGACGACGAGCGCCGTCCGCGCGCCGGGCAGCTTCACGGAGTCGAACCAGTCGCCGCCGACGCGGCCGAGCAGGGTGCCCGGCAGATAGCGGGTGGCGATGTCGCAGCCGGACATCCGGGGCTCTATGTGCGGCAGCATGCTGTCCTGGAGGGTGTCGGCGACCGACTCCTGGTACGTGTACATGCGCGCGTTGTCCAGCACGAGGCCCGCGCGGGCGGCCAGTTCGGCCCCGGTCACGCGGTCCATGTCGTTGAAGACAGGCCGCTCCCGGTGGCGCAGCAGGATCATGAAGCCGAGCACCACATTGCGTGCCTTCAGGGGCACGATCAGCATCGAGCGGTGGTTGATGAGCGGGCGGATGTCGCGCTTCTCGAACTGCGAGGCGATGGCGTTGCCCATCTCCTCGGTGATGCGCGGGACGAGCACCGGATCGCCCGACGTCATGCACTGGAAGAACGGCGTGTGCGAGGGGAACGGCATGGACTCGCCGACGGGCACGACGTCGTCCCAGCGGCCCGGCTCGTCGGTGTGCTCCACGGCGACGCGGTGCCACAGCGTGGTCTCGTCCGGCACGCCTTCGGGGAAGCCCTCTCCCGCGACGACCTGCTCGCGCAGATACGTGCCCGCGACGTCGGTGAAGCGCGGCACGACCGCCTTGCTGACTTCCTGGATGGTGCGGGCCAGGTCGAGCGAGGAGCCGATGCGCGCGCTCACCTCGTTCAGGAACTCCAGGTGCTCGCGGACCGCCGCGTACTCCAGGTCTTCGGCGTCGTCGGCGTCGTCGGCGCTCTCCGAGCCCGGCGCAAGCCCGGCGGCTGCCGCCTCCGCCGCGCGCTGCTTGCGCGCCTGGCGCTCGGTCCGGCGCGGCACGCCCCAGTCGGGCGTGACGGGCACCCGGTCGTGCTGGCTGAATTCGAGTACCGGATAGCCCAGTTCCAGGATCTGCGAGACGATGCGGGCGCTCTCGGACACGCTCATGCTGGGCAGGATCTCCGGGAGCCGCTCCGCGAGGTCGTCCGCCCCGGGGAAGTCGGTGTGCAGCGCGAACCCGGGCGCTATGCGCTCCACATGGGCGCGGTCCACGCCGTCGCCCCGGGCGAGCCGGGCCGCGTCCGCCGCGAGCACGAGCATCCGCTCCGGGCCCGGGCCGACCAGCGGATAGGCCCACCACAGCACGTCCACGCGCTCGCCGCGGCCGCCGCCGCTCGCCGACGGCGTCAGCCGGGCGCGGCCCGCGGCCGGGTAGGAGATGTGCCCGTCCAGGGAGTTCCCCAGGTCCGGTCCCAAGGCGTCGTACGTGCCGTAGCGCGTGCCGTCCTGCGGCGGCAGCGCGCCGGACACGGGCAGCAGGTCGCCCGCCGGATGCCCCACCGCGTCGTCCTTGGCGTAGCCGAACAGGCGGCGTGCGCCGACGCTCCAGTGGGAGACGAGTCCGGCGCCGTCGATCACGACGACGGCCAGGGGGATGCGGCCGGACGCGACGCTGTGCGTCGCGGGTCCGCCGTCCGGGGTCCCACGCTCCATGGCCAAGGCTCCTTCCCACGGCGCGGCAAGATCTGCACCGCCCCTCAACCACCGTACGGCCGGTACGGGTTGTCACGCGCTGCCTTGCGCGAATTGACCGCCCGGGGAGCGATACTGTCCGATCCTTTCGGTCCGCTCGGCCCGGTCCCGCCGCTCGGTCCGGCCCCGCCGGTCGGCGCGGACCCGTCGGTCGCCCCGGTCCCGCCGCTCGGCCCGGTCCCGCCGCTCGGCCCGGTCCCGCCGCTCGGTCCGCTGGGCCCTCTCGATCCGGGCGGCCCGGCCGCCCCCCCCTCGGCCGGTCAGTCCTCGTGGCCCAATTGCAGGTCCCGCTCCGTCCGGCCGCCCCCGGCGACCTGAAGCACCGTCGCGACCGGCGGGTAGCCCGCCGCGATCACGGTGTACTCGCCGGACGACAGGTCGACGAACCGGAAGGTGCCGTCCACGCTGGTGGTGAGCGTGTCGACGACGTTGCCCGCGGCGTCGAGGAGCGTCACGCGCGCGTCCTCCACGGGCCGTCCGCCGGTGGCCCGCACGGTCCCGCGCAGCACGGCGCCGCCGGCCAGCTCGATGTCCTGGCGGGTCTCCCGGGAGGCCTGGACGCTGACCGGCAGGGCCGCCGGCCGGAAGGCGGGGGCGCTCGCGGCGAGGGTGTACTCACCGGCCACCAGCTCCGTGATCACATAGCCGCCCTCGCGTCCGCTGCGGGCCGTGGCGACGACGTCACCGCGGACGTCGGTCAGGGTCACGGCGGCGTCCCGTACGGGCGTGCCGTCAGCCGTGCGCACGGTCCCGGCGAGCCGCCCGGCGCCGCCGAGGACGACGTCCAGCTCCACCGGCCGCTCGCCGACGGTCACGGTGACGGCCTGCGGCTGGTGCCCGCCCGCCGCCGCGATCAGCACGAACGATCCGGACCCGGGGGTGGCGAGCGCGTACCGCCCGTCGTCGCCGCTCGCGCCCCGGCCGATCTGCTGGCCCGCGACGTCGATGAGCGTCAGGGCGGCGCGGGGCACGACGGTGCCGTCGGGGTGCTGCACGGTCCCGCAGACGGGCACGCCCGCGACGTACGGGGAGCGGGCCTCGGGGATGACCGGGGGCTCGGCGAGGGAGGCGTTGGTGGACGCGGCACTGGACAACAGGGGTGTCTCCTTGAGGAAGAAGGCGAACAGCAGGCCGAGGACGAGCACCGGCACCAGGTAGAGGAAGATCCGGGGCATCGCGTCGGCGTACGCCTGGATGTAGCCCTCGCGCAGGTGGGCGGGCATCACGTGGACGACCTGCGGGGTGATCGACTCGGGGTCCGGCAGGCCGGCGGTGTCGGGCAGCCGGTCGGCCAGCGCGTCGGTGAGCCGGTTCGCGAAGAGCGTGCCGAACACGGCGGCGCCGACGCTGCCGCCGATCTGCCGGAAGTAGTTGTTGGCGCTGGTGGCGGTGCCGAGGTCGGCGGGCCGTACGGTGTTCTGCACGGCGAGGACCAGCACGGGCATGACCAGGCCGACACCGGCGCCGAGGACGGCCATCCAGACGCTGTAGTGCAGCCGGGGCGTGTCGGCCTCCAGGCGTGAGAGCAAGTACATGCCGATCACCGACAGGACGCCGCCGAGGATGGGGTAGATCCGGTAGCGCCCGGTGTGGCTGATGAGCTGCCCGGCGACGATCGACGCGCCGACGACGCCCCCCATCATCGGCAGCATGAGGAGCCCGGATTCCGTGGCGCTCGCGCCGTCGACCATCTGGAGGAACGTCGGCAGGTAACTGGCCGCTCCGAAGAGGGCGATTCCCACGACGAGCCCTACAAGACCCGTGATGTTGAAGACAGAATCACGGAACAGGCGGAGCGGGATGATCGGTTCTGCCGCGAACCGTTCGACCACCAGGAAGAGCACGGTCGTCACGACCGCGCCGGCGGCGAGCCCCAGGATGACGCGCGAGCCCCAGGCGTGCTCGGTGCCGCCCCAGCTCGTCAGGAGCACCAGGCAGGTGGACGCCGCCGTGAGCAGCAGCGCGCCGAGTACGTCGAGGCGCCCCCGGGCGGCAGGTTTGGGAAGCTTGAGCACGAGCGCGACGACGACCAGGGTGACCAGGCCGAACGGCACGTTGAAGTAGAAGCACCAGCGCCAGGAGACGTGGTCGGTGAAGAACCCGCCGAGCAGCGGGCCGGCTACGGACGCGAGCCCGAAGGCGGCCCCGATCACGCCCATGTAGCGGCCCCGCGCGCGTGGGGGCACGATGTCCGCCATGATCGCCTGGACGCCGATCATCAGGCCGCCCGCGCCGACGCCCTGGAGGGCGCGGAAGGCGATGAGCTGGTCCATGGTCCGCGACCAGCCCGCGAGCGCGGAGCCGATCACGAAGACGACGATCGCGAACTGGAAGACGCCCTTGCGCCCGAAGAGGTCGCCGAGCTTGCCGTAGATAGGCAGGCCGACGGTGGACGTGAGCAGATAGGCCGTGATCGCCCACGACATCCGGTCCAGGCCGTGCAGCTCGCCGACGATCTTCGGCAGGGCCGTGGCCACGATCATCTGCTCAAGCGCTGCGAGCAGCAGGGCCAGCATCAGGGCGAAGAAGACCATGCGGACCCGGGAGGGGCTCAGCTCCCGCGGGGGCGGCCCCCAGACCTCCGGGGGAGGTGGCTCCTGTGCCGCGCCGGCCTCCGGGGCCCGGGTGGCCTTCCGTTCGCCGTGCTCCGCGCTCATCGCCAGCGTCGTCCCACCCACCTGATGCTCCCCTCGTCACGCCTGCGCCGCCCATTTCTCGCATTACGCGACAACTGCGAGCAAGCGCGACGAGTCCCCCCGAGAGGTGCACCGGCGCACGTAAGCGCCGGTGGGAGCCCTACGGCGCACGACCGGCCCGCGCGGGAAACCACCCGAAACGGTGAGCGTGCGAACAACCCTGATGGCTTAAACGGGAGTTGGGGGGGGGGGGGGGAGGGGGGGGGGGGGGGGGGGCTGGGGGCGGGGGGGGGGGGGTGTCTTCCCCCCCCCCCCCCCCCCCCCCCCCCCCCCCCCCACCCCCCGTGCCGGGTGAGGCGATTTCTCGCCACCGCTCCTCAACCCCGGCCGCGCGGCCCGGACGGCTCGTCGGGGCCCCGGCCGGTGACGCCTTCGGCTACTTCTCGACCTCGGCGGCGAGCTTGTCGAGGACGGCGTCGTAGATGCGGGCGAGGCCCTTGGGGGCGAAGGTCTTCTCGAAGAAGCCGCCGATGCCGCCCGCGCCGTTCCACACCGTGGTGACGACCACGCGCGCCTTGCCCTCGCCCGCAGGGGTCACGCGCCAGGTGGTGACCATGGACGAGTTGCGGTCCTTCTCGACCAGCTCGCCGTCGGTGGGCTCGCTCACCTCGAGCAGGCAGTCACGCACGCGCTTGCTGGTGGCCTGGAGCTTCCAGTGGACGAGGGTGCCCTCGCCGTCGCCGCCCTCGCGCACCTCGTACTCGCTGAAGTGCTCGGACAGGACCTTCTCGCGCGTGCCGCTGTAGTCGGCGAGCGCATCGAAGACGTCCTCCGGCCGCGCCGTGATGATCCGCTCCGTGGTCGCCTCGACCTGCGCCATGACACTTCCTCCCGTTGGTGTCTCAAGGGTTCGACCGTCACCCAACCACCCCGTGCGGCGGCGCCCCAAATCGGGTCCCCCTCAGCTCGGGGATGACGTTCGCACGATCAAGGGAACATGTGTTCTATTCTGTGGTCAGTGCTACCGAGGAGGCGTCATGCGCTGGGAGAACCTGTCCGACGGGCCGCGCCGGGGCACCGCGGACGCCGCGCTGTTCGGCGCGGACGCGGTGACCACACGGACCTTCGACACGCCCGAGTTCCGGGGGATCACCTTCCACGAGATCCGGGCCAGGACGATCGTGAACCGTGTGCCCGGGGCCTCGCGCATGCCCTTCGAGTGGACGGTCAACCCCTACCGCGGCTGCACGCACGCGTGCGTGTACTGCTTCGCGCGCAAGACGCACAGCTATCTGGACCTCGATACCGGGCTCGGCTTCGACAGCCAGATCGTCGTGAAGGTGAACGCGCCCGACCTCCTGCGCCGCCAGCTCGCCTCGCCCCGCTGGCACGGCGATCACATCGCGATGGGCACGAACGTCGACTGCTACCAGCGCGCGGAGGGCCGCTACCGCCTGATGCCGGGCATCATCGAGGCCCTGCGCGAGCACGCGAACCCCTTCTCGATCCTCACCAAGGGCACGCTGATCCTGCGCGACCTCGACCTGCTGCGGCAGGCCGCCGCCGTCACGGACGTCGGCATCTCGGTGTCCGTCGGCTTCCTCGACGACACCCTGTGGCGCACCGTCGAGCCAGGCACGCCCGCGCCCGCGCGGCGCCTGGAGGTCGTGCGCACGCTCACCGAGCACGGCATCGGCTGCGGCGTCCTGATGGCGCCGGTGATCCCCTTCCTCGGCGACCACCCGGACCAGCTGCGCGCCACGGTGCGGGCCGTCGCCGAGGCCGGGGCGACATCGGTCACCCCGCTCGTGCTGCATCTGCGCCCCGGCGCACGCGAGTGGTTCATGGAGTGGCTGGGGCACCACCACCCCCATCTGGTGCGGCGCTACGAACGGCTCTACGCAGAGGGCGCCTACGCACCCAAGTGGTACCAGCGCCGGATCACCCGCCACGTGCATGAGCTGGCCGAGGAGTTCGGCATCGGCCCCACGCGCGCGGGTGCCGCGCGCCGCATCCGCACGCCACGGGAGGCGCCCCAGGAGGCCCCGTCCGCACCGGGTGCCACGCAGCTCACGCTGCTGTGACCGGCAGGTGGTGAGCACCCGTTCCCACCGTGCTCCTTTCAGGTCATTTCTTGTCAGAACACCCTCTTCCGGGCATGGATTCCGGGACCATGCGGCGGGGGCCGTGGCCGCACGGCCCCGAACCCTCCGTCCCGGGAGGCTCGATGAGAAGAAGCGCCGTCTCTCTGTGCGGTGTCGCCGCCCTGGTGGCCGGCCTCGTCGCGGCGGTGCCCGCCGCCGCGGGTGCCGACACCCGGACCGCGCCGCGCACCCCGCACCCGCCGAAGACCCTCGTGTGGAAGAAGTGCGCGACGCCCGACCACCCGCGCCTGGAGTGCGCGTCCCTGAAGGTGCCCCTCGACCACGACCACCGGCACGGGCGGCAGATCACGCTCGCCCTCTCCCGCGTGCGGCACACCGCGAAGACGTACCAGGGGCCCCTCCTGGTCAACCCCGGCGGCCCCGGCGGCAGCGGCCTGACGATGGCCGGATCCGTCGCCGCGTCCCTGCCGAAGAAGGTGGCCGCACAGTACGACGTCGTCGGCTTCGACCCGCGCGGCGTCGGCCGCAGCACCCCGGCCCTCAACTGCCGCCCCGGGCACGCCGCCCCGGTCCGGCCCGACTCGGTGCCGGCGACGCCCGCCCTGGAGAGCGCGAACCTGCACCGCGTGCGAGCGTTCGCCAAGGCCTGCGCGAAGAAGCACGCCGACGTCCTGCCGTACATCGACACGGTCAGCGCCGCCAAGGACATCGACGCCATCCGTGCGGCGCTCGGCGCCCGGAAGATCAACTACTTCGGGTACTCGTACGGCACCTATCTGGGCGCCGTCCACGCGCGGCTGTTCCCCGACCGCGTACGCCGCATGGTGCTCGACTCCGTGGTCGACCCGACGGCGGTCTGGTACGAGGCCAACCTCACCCAGGACTTCGCGTTCGACGCCCGGCACAAGGCGTTCCTCGCCTGGGTGGCCAAGCACCACGCGACGTACAAGCTCGGCAAGGACCCGGCGAAGGTCGAGGCGAAGTGGTACGCCATGCGCGCCGCCGTCGCCAAGAAGCCCGCGGGCAGGAAGGTCGGCGCCGCCGAGCTGGAGGACACCTATCTGCCGGGCGGCTACTACAACGGCTACTGGCCGCTGCTCGCCAAGGCCTTCGCCGCCTACGCGAACGACAAGCGCACCGGCCCGCTGGTGACGGCGTACGAGCGCCTGGGCGCCGTGGACGCGGCGGGCGACAACAGCTTCTCGGTGTACGCGGCCGTCCAGTGCCGGGACGCGCCGTGGCCGCGCGACTGGGACCGCTGGCGCGAGGACACCTGGGCGGTATACGCGAAGGCGCCCTTCATGGCCTGGAACAACGCCTGGTACAACGCGCCGTGCGCGTTCTGGCCGACCGCCTCGCTGGACCCGACGGACGTCCGCAACTCCGCGCTGCCGCCGGTGCTGCTCTTCCAGGCGACGGACGACGCGGCGACCCCCTACGAGGGCGCGGTCCAGATGCACCGCAAGCTGCGCGGCTCACGCCTCGTGGTGGAGTGGGGCGGCGGCAACCACGGCGTCACCCTGAGCGGGAACACCTGCCTGGACCGCTACTTGGCGAAGTACCTCGACAAGGGCGAGGTGCCGAGCAGCGGCGGCGAGGTCGACGCGGTGTGCAAGGCGCTGCCGGATCCCAAGCCGCGGCGCGCGCGGTCCGGAGGCGAGGCGGCGCGCGGCGCCGAGCTGCACGGGCTGCTCGGCTTCCGCGGCTGAGCCGGGCACGGCTGAGCCGGGGCCTTGCCGGGCACCGCTGAGCCGGGGCCTTGCCGGGCACCGCTGAGCCGGGGCCTTGCCGGACCCGGCTGTCGGACCCATGGTCCACCATGGGGATCATGAACCGACTGACGCACATCCACGCGCCCGACGGGGTCGCGCCCGCCACGGCGTACACCCACGTCGTGACGGGCACCGGCCGCCTGGTGGCGATCTCCGGCCAGCTCGCCCTGGACGAGCGGGGCGAGCTGGTCGGCGCGGGCGACGCCGCGGCCCAGGCCATGCAGGTCTTCGAGAACCTGCGCCGCTGCCTGGCGGCCGCGGGCGCCACGTTCGACGACGTGATCAAGCTGACGTACTTCGTCACCGACATCTCCCACATGCCCGCGGTACGCGCCGCGCGGGACGCCTACCTCGACCCGGCGCGGCTTCCCGCGTCCTCGGCCTTCCAGGTCGCGGCGCTGGTCTCGCCCGAGTTCCTGATGGAGATAGAGGCCCTCGCGGTCGTGCCGGACGAGACCGCGGCGGACGCCTAGCGCGTCTGGGCCCCTCAGCCGCCGAGCAGCAGCAGCGCGCTCTCGCCCGCCAGCTCCTCGGCGTGCGGCGGCAGTTCGCGCCCCCGGCGCACCTGGCGGCGCACCACCGTCAGGGGCATGTCGATCACCGCGAGCGTGACGCGGTCGACGGCCGGGGCGTCGACCGCGCCGAGCGCGCGGCAGAGTCCGGCGACGGCCGCCCGCACCCGCTCCTCCCCCGCCCGCGCGCGGGCCTCGCTCTCCGGGGGCCAGTCGTCCCGCTGGAAGTCACCGACGCCGTACAGGAGCAGGGCCGCCTCGCGCGGGTGCGCCCGGCTCCAGGCGACGACGTGGACGGCCGCCGCGCGGGCGGCGGCGCGCGGCTCCGCGCCCTCGGCCTGAAGCGCCGCGAACCACCCTTCCTGGAAGTCCTCGACGGTCCGCAGCCACGCTTCCGCGAGCAGCGCCGCGCGGGCCGGGAAGCGGTGGTACACCGAGCCGCTGGGCGCGCCGACGGCCTTGGCCACGGCCGCCATCGTGATCGCGGACGGGCCCGCCTCCGCCGCGAGCCGCACGGCGGCGTCGAGGAAGCGGTTCATGTCGTACCGGGGTGGCCTCGCCATGTATTGGAGAGTACCCTCCAATTAAATAGAGGGCTCTCTCCAAAACCTCACCTGGAGCTGTCATGGCCGTCCTCAATGTCCACGAACGCCTGTTGCCCGCGAAGCCGAGCGAGGTCGGCGCGCTCGTCGACGCCCTCGCCACCGACGGCGACCCGCTGTGGCCGGGTGCCGACTGGCCGCCCATGCGCCTGGACCGGGGCCTCAGCCCCGGCTCGCGCGGCGGTCACGGCCCGGTCCGCTACACGGTCGCGGCGTACGCGCCCCAGCAGTGGGTGCGCTTCACCTTCACCGGGCCGCGCGGCTTCGACGGCTTCCACGAGTTCACGGTGCACCCCGTGATCCACGGGGACGGCGGCGCCGGGCACCCCAAGCGCGCCGAGCACACGGTCCTGCGGCACACCTTGGCCATGCGCGCCCGCGGCCCGGCCCGCCTCACCTGGCCGCTCGCCTTCCGCTCCTTCCACGACGCGTGCCTCGAAGACAGCCTGGACCGCGCCGAGTTCGCCCTGACGGGCACGGTGGCGCGCCCGGCCCGCTGGAGTCCGTACGTGCGCTTCCTGCGCCGCCTGGTGCCCGACTGACTCACACCGACACCCGCGCCAGGGCCGCCGAGGCGGCCGCCGCGAGGCGCGGGTGGGCGACGGCGGCCGTGAGGACCGGGATGGCGCGCGCGTCGCCGAGCGCCCCCAGGCCCTCCACGCAGGCGAGCGCCACCTTGCCGTAGGGGTCGTTGGGCGCGAGACGGCGCCGGAGCGTGGTGATCAGCGCGGGTGCCGACTCCGGGGCGCGCAGCTCGGTGAGCAGCCGTACGGGGTGCAGGGCGTAGGCCACCCGCAGCTCGTTCGTGGCGAGCGCGGCCGCCGCGCGCGCCGTGCGCGGGTCGCCGAGCCGGGCGAGCGCGTACGCGGCGGCGGCGCAGCGCGGCGGGTCCCGGTGGTTGAGCAGCAGCACCAGTGATTCGAAGGCGCGCTTGTCGCCCGCGACGCCGAGCCGCACCGCCGCCAACTCGCGTGCCCACAGGGGCTGTCCCGCCGCCTGGAGCATCCCCGCCAGCTCGTCCGGGTCGCTGACGGCCAGCAGTCTCTCGTACGCCTTCTGCGCTCCCGACGCGGCCGCCTCGCGTCGTAAGCGCTCCGTCACCGTCCGCAACTCCGCATCCATGCGGTGAGCCTAGTCGCGACCGAGGTCACAGGCACCGGGGGCTGGCGCGCTCGTTACTCACCGGTTAATCTCATGTGAGCGGGGCCCACTCCCCGTAGCAGTTCCACGACTCCTGACGGCCTGGTGACGCAGCCGTCGAGAGTGTTGTCGGTTCGGTACGCACGTACCGCAGGACGACGCGGCTCCGGGACAGGGCCCGTCGGCTCTCCTTCTCGCGCAACTCACGCGCGCTGTACACCCCTTCACGCCGCTCGCGTGGCTCGCACGCGCGCGTGCCGACGTGTCCGGTGCGCCCCCGCCGCGCGCCCCGCGCGTGCGCCCTCTCAGTCGTCACTCACTCCCTGGAGTCCCCGCATGGACGCTCCCTCCGCCAGTTCGTCCAGTCATTCCAGTTCTTCCGGTACGTCCGGCGCGCCGCCGCAGACCGTCGCCGTCATCGGCCTCGGCACGATGGGCGCGGGCATCGCCGAAGTCCTCGCCGTCGCGGGCCGCGAGGTCATCGGCGTCGACATCAGCGAGCGGGCCGCCGCGCACGCCGTCGCCGCGTTGGAGGCCTCGACGGCGCGCGCCGTGCGCCGCGAGCGGCTCACCGAGTCCGAGCGCGCGGACGCGCTCGCCCGCTTCCGTACCTTCACCGACCTCCAGGCCGCCGCCGACGCCGACCTGGTGATCGAGGTCGTGCCGGAGTCGTACGAGATCAAGCAGCAGATCTTCCGCGCGCTCGACGGCATCGTGCGCCCGGACACGATCCTCGCCACGGGCACCAACGCCCTGTCCGTGACGCGGCTCGCGGCCGAGTCGGCCCGTCCCGAGCGGGTGTTGGGCCTGCACTTCTTCAACCCGGCGCCCGCGATGAAGCTCGTGGAGGTCGTCTCGTCCGTCCTGACCGCCCCCGCGGCCGTCGCCACGGTCACCGAACTCGCCACCGCGCTCGGCAAGGAGCCCGTGGCCGTCGGCGACCGTCCCGGGTTCGTCGCCGACGGGCTGCTCTTCGGCTACCTCAACCAGGCCGCGGCGATGTACGAGGCGAAGTACGCGAGCCGCGAGGACATCGACGCGGCGATGCGGCTCGGCTGCGGCCTTCCGATGGGCCCCCTGGCGCTGCTCGACCTGATCGGCGTGGACACCGCCCGCACCGTCCTCGACGCCATGTACGCCGAGTCCCGGGACCGGCTGCACGCGCCCGCGCCGATCCTCAAGCAGCTCAGCGAGGCGGGACTGACCGGGCGCAAGGCGGGCCGCGGCTTCTACACGTACGCGGCGCCGGACAGCGGCGAGGTGGTGCGGGACGCGCTGACACCCGTCGACGGCGCGCGCCAGGTGCGGGGGCGCGAGGTGCGCTCGGTGGGCGTGGCCGGCTCCGGCACGATGGCGTCCGGCATCGCGGAGGTCTTCGCCAAGGCCGGGTACGACGTGGTGCTCGCGGCCCGCAGCGAGGAGAAGGCCGTCACGGCGAAGACCCGCGTCGCCAAGTCGCTCTCGCGCTCGGTCGACAAGGGCCGCATGAGCGCGGAGGCGGCCGCCAAGACCCTGGACCGGATCACGCCGAGCGGCTCGTACGAGGCGTTCGCGGACGTCGATCTGGCCCTGGAGGCCGTCGCGGAGGACCTGGAGGTCAAGCGGCAGCTGTTCGCGACGCTCGACAAGGTCTGCAAGCCGGGTGCCGTCCTCGCCACCACCACGTCCTCGCTGCCGGTGGTGGCCTGTGCCCGCGCCACCTCGCGCCCCGGTGACGTGATCGGTCTGCACTTCTTCAACCCGGCGCCCGCGATGAAGCTCGTCGAGGTCGTGCGGACCGTGCTCACCACCGACGAGGTGCACGCGACGGCCCGCGAGCTGTGCGCGACGATCAGGAAGCACCCGGTGGACTGCGGTGACCGGGCCGGGTTCATCGTGAACGCCCTGCTGTTCCCGTACCTCAACAACGCGATCAAGATGGTCCAGGAACACTACGCGTCCCTTGACGACATTGATGCCGCGATGAAGCTGGGCGGCGGCTACCCCATGGGGCCCTTCGAGCTGCTGGACGTCGTCGGCCTGGACGTGTCGCTGGCCATCGAGAAGGTCCTGCACCGCGAATTCCGCGAGCCGGGCCTTGCGCCCGCGCCGCTCCTGGAGCATCTGGTGGCCGCGGGCTGCCTCGGCCGCAAGACGGGCCGTGGCTTCCGCGAATATGCCCGGCGCTGACCGGGGCCCGGAAGGACCGACCGCCGCGTACGACACCGTGCGCGGCGGGCGGGCGGACTGGGGAGGGCTGCTCGAACCCCCGGGCGGTCCCGTCCCGCGGGCGCACTCAGCTGCGCACATGCAGTACGTTCGGGTCATGCCCAAGGCCGCCAAGTCCTCACGTACGCCCGCTACGCCCGACGCTCCGGAGAGCGCCGCGGGCAGCCGTGCCGCCGCGCAGCGGCTCAAGATGCGCCGCGAGCTGGCGGCCGCGGCCATGGAGCTGTTCGCGTCCAAGGGGTACGAGGCCACGACGGTCGACGAGATCGCGGCGGCGGCCGGGGTCGCCCGCCGCACCTTCTTCCGCCACTTCCGCTCCAAGGAAGAGGCGATCTTCCCCGATCACGACGACACGTTGATCCGCGCGGAGGCCGTGCTCAACGCGGCGCCCGCGCACGAGCATCCGCTCGACACCGTGTGCCGCGGCATCAAGGAAGTCATGAAGATGTACGCGGCATCGCCCGCCGTCTCCGTGGAGCGCTACCGCCTCACGCGCGAGGTCCCGACGCTGCGGGAGCGCGAGATCGCCTCCGTGGCGCGCTACGAGCGGCTGTTCACGCGCTATCTCCTGGGGCACTTCGACGAGCACGCCCACCACGACGGCAACGACGACCCGCTGCTCGCGGAGGTCGCGGCGTCCGCCGTCGTCACGGCCCACAACCACGTGCTGCGGCGGTGGCTGCGGGCCGGGGGGCAGGGGGACGTGGAGGCGCAGCTCGACCACGCGTTCGGCATCGTACGGCGGACGTTCGGGACGGGCATCGGCGCCGGGCGGGACGCGGCCCCCTCGGGGGCGCCCGCTACCGTCTCCGACCGGGGTGAGGTCCTGGTGACCGTGGCCCGCACGGACGCGCCCCTCGACGAGGTCATGCGCACCATCGAGAAGGCCCTGCGTACGCGGCCCTGACCCCTCCGGCACTCCCGTTCGCCCGCCCGCTCCCCCTCGGGAGCGGGCGGGCGTCTTTCTGCCTGCCCGGCGCACCCCCTCTGACCTGCGATGATCGATCATCGCTCAGATGAAGCGGGCAGATGACAACTGAGAGAAATTGTTGGCACTGAGTGCCTTGCCGACTGGCACACGGTGTCATACGTTGATGTTGTCCGGGCGGCCGGCGCACGGACACCACCCGTACGCCGGCTGTCCCCGCAAGCCTCGGCGAGCGCGCCCGGACGCCTGCGTCACAGGCACCTCCCGCGCCCCACCACGGCGCCGCCACAGCAGCACCACCTCCGCCGAACCGACGGCACCACCGCTTCGCCCTTCCCGTACCCCACGGGCCCGAGGCCCCCTCGTACCCGTCGAGCAACGAGCAGCGCATCCCCTCACAGCACCCCTCGAAGCACTCAGGCACCACACACCACGTACCACCCCGACGTACCCCTCAGAGCGCCCCCCCGGGGTGCCCTTCGCCGGAGGCAACCCATGCAGGAAATCCTGGACGCGATCCAATCGCCGGACACCTCGGCCGCCGACTTCGCCGCGCTGCCGCTGCCCGAGTCGTACCGTGCGGTGACCGTGCACAAGGACGAGACCGAGCTGTTCGCCGGGCTCGCCACGCGCGACAAGGACCCCCGCAAGTCGCTGCACCTGGACGAGGTGCCGGTGCCCGAACTCGGCCCGGGCGAGGCCCTGGTGGCCGTGATGGCGTCGAGCGTGAACTACAACTCCGTGTGGACGTCGATCTTCGAGCCCCTGTCGACGTTCGGCTTCCTGGAGCGCTACGGCAAGCTCAGCGACCTGACGAAGCGTCACGACCTGCCGTACCACATCATCGGCTCCGACCTGGCGGGCGTCGTGCTGCGCACCGGGCCCGGCGTCAACGCCTGGCACCCCGGCGACGAGGTCGTCGCGCACTGCCTGTCCGTGGAGCTGGAGTCCAGCGACGGGCACAACGACACCATGCTCGACCCCGAGCAGCGCATCTGGGGCTTCGAGACCAACTTCGGCGGGCTCGCCGAGATCGCCCTGGTCAAGTCCAACCAGCTCATGCCGAAGCCGGACCACCTCAGCTGGGAGGAGGCCGCGGCCCCCGGCCTGGTGAACTCCACCGCGTACCGCCAGCTCGTCTCGCGCAACGGCGCGGGCATGAAGCAGGGCGACAACGTGCTGATCTGGGGCGCGAGCGGCGGACTCGGCTCGTACGCCACGCAGTTCGCGCTCGCGGGCGGCGCCAACCCCATCTGTGTGGTGAGCAGCCCGCAGAAGGCCGACATCTGCCGTGCCATGGGCGCCGAGGCGATCATCGACCGCAACGCCGAGGGCTACAAGTTCTGGAAGGACGAGCGCACCCAGGACCCCAAGGAGTGGAAGCGCTTCGGCAAGCGCATCCGCGAGTTCACCGGCGGCGAGGACATCGACATCGTCTTCGAGCACCCGGGCCGGGAGACCTTCGGCGCCAGCGTCTACGTGACCCGCAAGGGCGGCACCATCACCACCTGCGCCTCCACCTCGGGCTACATGCACGAGTACGACAACCGCTACCTGTGGATGTCCCTGAAGCGCATCATCGGCTCGCACTTCGCCAACTACCGCGAGGCGTGGGAGGCCAACCGGCTCATCGCCAAGGGCAAGATCCACCCGACGCTGTCGAAGGTGTACTCCCTGGCGGAGACCGGGCAGGCCGCCTACGACGTGCACCGCAATCTGCACCAGGGCAAGGTCGGCGTCCTCGCGCTCGCGCCCGAGGAGGGCCTCGGGGTGCGCGACCCGGAGAAGCGCGCGCAGCACATCGACGCCATCAACCGCTTCCGGAACGTCTGAGGACGCCGAGGCCATTGAGAACACCGAGGACTCCGAGGTTACGCACATGACGGAACGCCAGAAGGACCGGCCGTGGCTCATGCGGACGTACGCCGGTCACTCCACGGCCGAGGCGTCGAACGAGCTGTACCGCCGCAATCTGGCCAAGGGCCAGACGGGCCTCTCGGTCGCCTTCGACCTGCCGACGCAGACCGGCTACGACCCGGACCACATCCTCGCGCGCGGGGAGGTGGGCCGGGTCGGCGTCCCGGTGTCCCACCTCGGCGACATGCGGCGGCTGTTCCAGGACATCCCCCTGGAGCAGATGAACACCTCCATGACGATCAACGCGACCGCCATGTGGCTGCTCGCGCTCTACCAGGTCGTCGCCGAGGAACAGGGCGTCGACATCACCACGCTCCAGGGGACGACGCAGAACGACATCGTCAAGGAGTACCTGTCGCGCGGCACCCACGTGTTCCCGCCGGGGCCCAGCCTGCGCCTGACCACCGACATGATCACGTACACGGTGGCGCACATCCCGAAGTGGAACCCGATCAACATCTGTAGCTACCACCTCCAGGAGGCCGGGGCCACGCCGGTGCAGGAGGTCGCGTACGCGATGAGCACGGCGATCGCCGTCCTCGACGCCGTGCGCGCCTCCGGGCAGGTGCCGGAGGAGAAGTTCGGTGACGTCGTCGCCCGCATCTCGTTCTTCGTGAACGCGGGCGTCCGGTTCATCGAGGAGATGTGCAAGATGCGCGCGTTCGGCCGCATCTGGGACCAGGTCACGCGCGAGCGCTACGGCGTCACGAACCCCAAGCAGCGGCGCTTCCGCTACGGCGTGCAGGTCAACTCGCTCGGCCTGACCGAGGCGCAGCCGGAGAACAACGTCCAGCGCATCGTCCTGGAGATGCTCGCCGTCACGCTCTCCAAGGACGCACGCGCGCGTGCCGTGCAGCTCCCGGCGTGGAACGAGGCCCTCGGCCTGCCCCGGCCCTGGGACCAGCAGTGGTCGCTGCGCATCCAGCAGGTCCTCGCGCACGAGTCGGACCTCCTGGAGTACGAGGACATCTTCGCGGGCTCGCACGTCGTCGAGGGCAAGGTCGAGGCGCTCGTCGAGGCGTCCCTGGAGGAGATGGACCGCATCGAGCAGATGGGCGGCGCGATGGCCGCCGTGGAGTCCGGGTATCTGAAGTCGCAGCTGGTGTCCTCGCACGCGGAGCGGCGCGCGCGGATCGAGGCGGGCGAGGAGAAGATCGTGGGCGTGAACGTCTTCGAGGCCACGGAGCCGAGCCCGCTCACCGCCGACCTGGACACGGCGATCATGACGGTCGACCCGCAGGTGGAGGCGCGCGTGGTGAGCGCGGTGCGGGACTGGCGCACCACGCGTCAGGAGTCCTCCGACCGGCAGGGCGGCGGCGACCCCTTCCACTTCCCGACGGTGCAGCAGACCCTGGACCGGCTCAAGGAGGTCGCGGCGGGCACCGGCAACCTCATGGAGGCCACCTTGGAGTGCGCCCGCGCCGGGGTCACGACCGGTGAGTGGGCGGGCGCCCTGCGGGAGGTCTTCGGCGAGTTCCGGGCGCCCACGGGTGTCTCCGGGGCGCCGCTCGCGGTCACCGCCGAGGCGGGCACGCCGCTCGCCCTGGTCCGCGACAAGGTCGAGAAGACGGCCGCCGACCTGGGCACCGGCAAGCTCCGCTTCCTGGTGGGCAAGCCCGGGCTCGACGGGCACTCCAACGGCGCCGAGCAGATCGCGGTCCGGGCCCGCGACGCCGGCTTCGAGGTCGTCTACCAGGGCATCCGGCTCACCCCCGAGCAGATCGTCGACGCGGCGCTCGCGGAGGACGTGCACGCGGTGGGCCTGTCGATCCTCTCCGGCTCGCACGCGCAGCTCGTGCCGGACGTCCTGACCAGGCTGCGCGCCGCCGGGGCCAACGACATCCCCGTCATCGCCGGCGGCATCATTCCCAGCAGCGACGCCGAGGACCTGAGGGCGGCGGGCGTGGCCGCCGTCTTCACCCCCAAGGACTTCGGCATCACGGAGATCATCGGCCGTATCGTCGACGAGATCCGCACAGCGAACCACCTCGACCCCCTGGAGGTCCCCGCATGACCCGCCCGTCGCCCGCCACCACCCCTCCAACGAGCGGCTCCGCCGCGCACCTTCCTGATGTCAACCGCCTTCGCCCCCGCCGCTCCTGTCTCGCGGTCCCCGGAAGCAACCCCCGCTTCCTGGAGAAGGCCCAGGGCCTCCCCGCCGACCAGGTCTTCCTCGACCTGGAGGACGCCTGCGCGCCGCTCGCCAAGCCGGAGGCCCGGCACACGATCGTCAAGTTCCTCAACGAGGGCGACTGGACGGGCAAGACGCGCGTGGTGCGCGTCAACGACTGGACGACGGAGTGGACGTACCGCGACGTCGTGACCGTCGTCGAGGGGGCGGGCCAGAACCTGGACTGCATCATGCTGCCCAAGGTCCAGGACGCCCAGCAGGTCGTGGCCCTCGACCTGCTGCTCACGCAGATCGAGAAGACGATGGGCTTCGAGGTCGGGCGCATCGGCATCGAGGCGCAGATCGAGAACGCGAAGGGTCTGGTCAATGTTGACGAGATCGCGGGCGCCTCGTCACGACTTGAGACGATCATCTTCGGCCCTGCCGACTTCATGGCGTCGATCAACATGAAGTCGCTCGTCGTGGGCATGCAGCCGCCCGGCTATCCGGCGGACGCGTACCACTACATCCTGATGCGCATCCTGATGGCCGCCCGCATGCACGACCTCCAGGCGATCGACGGTCCCTTCCTCCAGATCAAGAACATCGACGGCTACCGCGAGGTCGCCCAGCGCGCCGCGGCACTCGGTTTCGACGGCAAGTGGGTGCTGCACCCCGGCCAGGTGGAGGCCGCGAACGAGGTGTTCTCGCCGTCCCAGGAGGACTACGACCACGCCGAGCTGATCCTGGACGCGTACGCGTACTACACCTCCGAGGCGGGTGGCAAGAAGGGCTCGGCGATGCTCGGCGACGAGATGATCGACGAGGCGAGCCGGAAGATGGCGCTCGTCATCTCCGGGAAGGGCCGTGCGGCGGGCATGCGGCGCACGTCGGCGTTCGAGGCTCCGGAGGCGTAAGGACATGCAGTTCGGCCGTACCTACGAAGAGTTCGAAGTCGGCGCCGTGTACAAGCACTGGCCCGGCAAGACGGTCACCGAGTACGACGACCACCTGTTCTGTCTGCTCACCATGAACCACCACCCGCTGCACATGGACAGCAACTACGCGCAGAAGACGACGGACTTCGGGAAGAACGTCGTCGTGGGCAACTACGTCTATTCGCTGTTGCTCGGCATGTCCGTGCCGGACGTGTCGGGCAAGGCGATCGCGAACCTGGAGGTCGAGTCGCTCAAGCACGTGGCGCCGACCTTCCACGGCGACACGATCTACGGCGAGACGACGGTCCTCGACAAGACGCCGTCGAGGTCGAAGTCGGACCGCGGGATCGTTTACGTGGAGACGAAGGGCTACAAGCAGGACGGCACCGTGGTGTGCGTGTTCCGCCGCAAGGTGATGGTGCCCACCGAGACCTACATCAAGGAGCGCGGCGGCGAGCAGCCCGGCCGCCCGGAGCCGAAGAGCCAGGAGAAGTAGCCATGTCCCGACTCGCCCAGACCGCGGGCCTCACGGATGTCCAGCGGGAAATCCTGTCCACCGTCCGTGACTTCGTCGACAAAGAGATCATTCCGGTCGCGACGGACCTGGAGCACCGCGACGAGTACCCGCAGCAGATCGTGGACGGGCTCAAGGAGTTGGGCCTGTTCGGCCTGATGATTCCCGAGGAGTACGGCGGCCTGGGCGAGTCGCTCCTGACGTACGCGCTGTGCGTGGAGGAGATAGCGCGCGGCTGGATGTCGGTGTCCGGCATCATCAACACCCACTTCATCGTGGCGTACATGCTCAAGCAGCACGGCACGCAGGAGCAGAAGGAGTACTTCCTGCCGCGGATGGCGCTCGGCGAGGTCCGCGGTGCGTTCTCCATGTCGGAGCCGGCGCTCGGCTCGGACGTGTCGGCGATCACGTCCAAGGCGGTGCGGGACGGTGAGGAGTACGTCCTGAACGGTCAGAAGATGTGGTTGACGAACGGCGGTACGTCAACGCTCGTGGCCGTGCTCGTCAGAAGTGACGAAGGACACTCCGCCGAGGAAGTGGCCGCGGCGCCGCACAGGTCGATGACGACGTTCCTGGTGGAGAAGGAGGCGGGGTTCGGCGAGGTGCGCCCAGGGCTGACCATCCCGGGCAAGATCGACAAGATGGGGTACAAGGGGGTCGATACCACCGAGCTGGTGATGAGTGACCTGCGCATTCCGGCCAATCGCGTGCTCGGCGGGACCACCGGCCGCGGGTTTTACCAAATGATGGACGGCGTCGAGGTCGGCCGCGTGAACGTGGCGGCGCGTGGTTGCGGCGTCGCTCAGCGTGCCTTCGAGCTGGGTGTCTCCTATGCCCAGCAACGCCACACTTTCGGCAAGCCGATCGCACAGCACCAGGCGATTCAGTTCAAGCTCGCGGAGATGGCTACCAAGGTCGAGGCCGCCCATGCGATGATGGTAAACGCAGCACGCAAAAAGGACTCCGGGGAGCGAAACGACCTCGAAGCGGGGATGGCGAAGTACCTGGCATCCGAATACTGCAAGGAAGTCGTGGAGGACGCGTTCCGGATCCACGGTGGTTACGGCTTCTCGAAGGAGTACGAGATCGAGCGCCTGTACCGAGAGGCGCCGATGCTGCTCATCGGTGAAGGTACCGCCGAGATCCAGAAAATGATCATTGGCCGACGACTCCTCGAAGAGTATCGACTTCAGGGCTGAATGCCCGGTTTGGGGCGGTTTCTTCGAGATCTAATCGAGAAGAAGATCACACCCAGTCAGCACGCGCGCGCGGCCGACTCGGCTTCCTGGCTTGCCCAGTTGTGGCTCGCAACCGATACGATCCCGGGAAAGCCGCCGTCCCCCCGTATGCAGTGCGGCATCATCCGCTACGAAGGTCATCCATGCCCCACAGCCAAACCTCTGCACCTCGCGACAGCCTGGCTGGTGTACGCCTCGCGCGCGGAGCATCGCCGTGGCTCCTGCCGACCGTCGCCACCGCGGCCCTCAGCCTGGCCCGGGCCCGCCGGTCCAGGGCCGCCGCGACCCTCGCCGTACCGACCACCGCACTCGCCGCGGGCATGCTGTGGTTCTTCCGCGACCCCGAGCGCGAGATCACCCAGGGCAGGGTGATCTCCCCGGCCGACGGCGTCGTGCAGAGCATCATGCCGTGGAAGGACGGGCGCACCCGCGTCGCGATCTTCATGAGCCCGCTGAACGTGCACGTCAACCGCGCGCCGCTGGCCGGCACGGTGACGTCCGTCGAGCACATCCCCGGCGGTTTCGTCCCGGCGTTCAACAAGGAGAGCGAGAACAACGAGCGCGTTGTCTGGCACTTCGACACCGAGCTGGGCGACATCGAGATGATCCAGATCGCGGGCGCGGTGGCCCGGCGCATCGTGCCGTACGTGCCGCAGGGCACGAAGGTGGAGCAGGGCGAGCGGATCGGGCTGATCCGCTTCGGCTCGCGCGTCGACATCTACCTGCCCGAGGGCGTCGAGGTGGATGTCGAGGTCGGTCAGAAGACCGTGGCTGGGGTGACTCGCATTGACCGTGACTGATCCCGAGGCGCAGGCGGGCGGCTGGGTGCCCGAGGCGGTTGACGCCGTGGACGACGCCGACGAGGACATGCCCCTGTCGCTGCGTCTGTCAATAGCGGACACCCTCACGCTCGGTAACGCCACGTGCGGGTTCATGGCGGTGTACTTCACCACCACCGGCATCCTCATCCCGCACCTCACGGGCAGTGACGAGTCGGGCATGGCCCGGCACAGCGCGGCGACGGCCGTGATCCTGATGCTGTGCGCGGCGGTCTTCGACCTGTTCGACGGCCTCGTCGCGCGCAAGCTGCGGTCCTCGCCGATGGGCGCGGAGCTGGACAACCTCTCGGACCTGATCAGCTTCGGGCTCGCGCCCGCGTACTTCGTGCTGGTGTACGGGATGGTCGCCGACGACGCGCATCAGCGGGTCGCGGCGGTGGGCGCGATCGTGGTGCTCCTGGCGGTGGTGCTGCGGCTTGCGAGATTCTCGTGCGTGACGCTGCGTGACGGGGTGTTCCAGGGGATGCCCTCGCCCTTCGGGGCGCTCACGGTCGTGTCGATCGTGCTCCTGGAGCTGCCCTTCGTGGCCACGCTCCTCGCGATCATCGGCACGGCGTGGCTGATGGTCAGCCGCGTCGAGTACCCGAAGCCGCGCGGACCGCTCGCGGTGGCCATGCTGGCGTGGATCGTCTCCGCGATGGGGCTGCTCGCGGCGTGGGCGTTCGACGCGCCGGGCGGGCAGCTGCTGCTCCAGACGGGCTGCGCGCTCCAGCTGGTGCTCGGCGCCGTGATCCCGCTCTTCGCCACGGCGCGGCGGGTGAACAACTTCCGGGACAACCGACGGGAGGCGCGGGCGGCACAGCTGCCGTAGCCTCGCGTGACCTTGGTGGCCGGGTGGGCCCGAACCTTCGTGGTTCGGGCCCACCCGGCTTTTCGCTGCCCTGCGGGGGTCCCGTGGCGGGCCCCGGGGCGGGGTTCAGCTCAGGTAGTCCCGTGCGATGCCCTCGGCCAGGCGCTCCAGGAGCGGGCCCGCCTCGGCCACGCAGCGCTGGACGTCCGGCTCGATGTCCGTGAGGGCGTACGCGCGGCGGATGCCCGCCGTGCCGAGGGCGGTCGGCGGCAGCGCGAGGCGCCCGCAGACGGCGATGACCTCGACGCCGGCGGCGCGAGCCGCGGCGGCGACCCCGGCGGGCGCCTTGCCGTGGAGGGTCTGCTCGTCGAGCGAGCCCTCGCCGGTGATGACGAGCTGCGCCCCTTCGAGCGCGGGCCCGAAGCCGAGGACGTCCAGCATGACCTCGATGCCGGGCCGGAAGGACGCGCCGAGGCCGACGAGGGCGCCGTAGCCGATGCCGCCCGCGGCGCCCGCGCCGGGCGCCTCGGCGTGTTCCAGGGCCCGGGGCCCCGCGGTCCGGGCGAGCACCCGCGCGAAGTGCGCGAGCGCGGCGTCGAGCGCCGCCACGTCCTCGGGCGTGGCGCCCTTCTGCGGGCCGTACACGGCGGGGGCGCCCTTGGGGCCCGTCAGCGGGTTGTCGACGTCGCTTGCGAGGACGATCTCGGTGTCCTTCAGGCGCGGGTCGAGGCCGGACAGGTCGGCGGTCTCCAGGTCGCGCAGCGGGCCGCCGCCGGGCGCGACCGGCCGCCCGTCCGCGTCCAGGAGCCGCCCGCCGAGGGCGGCCAGCATGCCCGCGCCCCCGTCCGTGGTGGCGCTGCCGCCGACCCCGAAGACGATTCTGCGCGCGCCCGCGTCGAGGGCGGCGCGGATCAGCTCTCCGGTGCCGTACGTCGTGGCCGTGAGCGGTGCGAAGGCGCCGTCGGGCAGTCGTTGCAGGCCCGATGCCTCGGCCATCTCCACGACGGCCGTGTCCTCGCGCAGGGCGTAGGCCGCCGTCACCTGGTCACCGAGCGGCCCGGTGACCCGCACCTCCCGGCGCTCGAACCCGGCCGCGACGGCCGCGTCGACCGTGCCGTCGCCGCCGTCGGCCACGGGCAGGGCCCGCACCTGGAGGTCCGGTACGACGTGGCGCAGGCCCGCGCTCACGCGCCGCGCGACCTGGACGGCCGTGAGCGAGCCCTTGAACTTGTCCGCGGCGATCAGCACGTGTCCGCGACCGTCGCCGCGCTCCGCCTCACGGCCCCCGTCGTGAGATGTCGTCCCTACAGCGTCCGCCACCTTGCATTCCCCTTGCTTCCGGGCCTTGCTCGCGTCAAGGCAGTCGCGCCGCAGCGACCATAACCGCAGGAAGGGCCCCCTGCCCATGGTCAGCTGGGCGCACGGACGGCGCGTCAGCCGGAGAAATCATGGTATAGCGCCCCATAGTGGGGCGGCATGAGCACGGAAGTGATCGATCAACCGCTCCCCGACGGAACTCCGGGCGGCCCGTCGGACCCGCCCCCTCCGCCCCGTTCCGCCCCTGACGGCTCCCCCGACTTCACCGTCGTCGGCATCGGCGTCCTCGTCGTCCTCGGCATCGTCGCCTGGGCGGCCGTCGGCAAGTCGTCCTTCGAAAGCACGACGGGCTCCGCCCTCGCCTGGGTCCTGGACAACTTCGCCTGGCTCTTCGTGATCGCGGCCGATGTCTTCCTGGTCCTGTGCGTGCTGCTCGCGCTCGGCCGCTTCGGCCGGATCCGGCTGGGTGCCGACGACTCGGAGCCGGAGTTCACCAACCTCGCCTGGATCGCGATGATGTTCAGCGCGGGCATGGGCATCGGCCTGATGTTCTACGGCGTCGGGGAGCCGCTCACGCACTACCTCGACCCCCCGCCCGCATCCGGTGCCGAGGCGGGCTCCGGGGGCGCGGCCCGCGTCGCGTTCGAGTACTCCTTCTTCCACTGGACCCTGACGCCGTGGGCGATCTACGGCATCGCGGGCCTCGCGCTCGCCTACGCGGGCTTCCGCAAGGGGCGCGGCAACCGGCTCAGTTCGGTCTTCGTGCCGCTGATCGGCGAGGCGCGGGCGGCCGGCTGGCCGGGCCGGGTCATCGATCTGCTCGCCGTCTTCGCGACGGTCTTCGGCACCGCCACGAGCCTCGGCGTCGGCGCGCTCCAGGTCGCGACGGGGCTGCATCTGACGGCGGGCGTCGAGGACACCACCGCGCTGGAACTGACCATCATCGCCTCGCTCGGCGCGGCCTTCGTGCTCTCCGCGTTCTCCGGGGTGCACCGCGGCGTGAAGTGGCTCAGCACCCTCAACCTCGCGCTGGCCGCGCTTCTGATGCTGTTCGTCTTCGTGCTCGGCCCGACCGTGTTCATCCTGGACGCGATCCCGGCGAGCGTGGGCGGCTTCCTGCACCAGCTCCTGCCGATGGCCACGCGCACCGGCGCCTTCACCGACAGCGCCTGGCTCGGCGCGTGGACGATCTTCTACTGGGCGTGGTGGCTGTCCTGGGCGCCGTTCGTCGGCACGTTCATCGCGCGCATCTCCCACGGCCGGACGATCAGGGAGTTCCTGATCGGGGTGCTGCTCGTGCCGAGCGGGGCGACCGTCGTGTGGTTCTGCGTGATGGGCGGCACCGGCATCCGGCTCGGCATGACCGGTGCGGTGGACATGGCGGCCAAGGCCAAGGAGGGCGCCGAGGCGTCCCTGTTCGCGATGCTGGACGGCCTGCCGCTGACCACGGTCACCTCGTGGGTGGCGATGGTCCTCGTCATGACGTACTTCGTCACCAGCGCCGACTCCGCCTCGCTGGTGATGGGCTCGCTGAGCAGCCGCGGCTCGCTGCACCCGCCCACCTGGCTCGTCGTCACCTGGGGCGCGCTGATGTCGGCGGTGGCGGCGGTGCTGCTCGTGGCGGGCGGCCTCAAGTCCTTGCAGAGCGCGACCATTCTGGTGGCCCTGCCGTTCGTCGTCGTCATGCTGGCGCTGTGCTGGGCGCTCCTGAAGGAGCTGAGGGCGGATCCGGGGGCGGGGCCCGCGCGGCACACGGCGCTGCACGGCCTGCGGGACGCGGTGCGGGCGATGGTGGGCGACGCCCTGACCTCGCAGTCGGCCGACCGCCACCCGCGGCTCCGCCGGATCGCCAGGTCTCGGGGGAGGTCGGACGAGTGAGACTTCCGGGGGCTGCGCCCCGGGCGCGGGGCTACCCTTTCCCCCCGTGACGACTGACTACGCCGCGTACATCGCGGGCCTCCCCCGTGTCCTCGCCGGAGCCGCCGCCGTCATCCGGGACCCGGCGGGCCGCGTGCTCCTCGTCGAGCCGAACTACCGCGAGAAGTGGGCGCTCCCGGGCGGCGGCGTCGAGTCGGCCGACGGTGAGACACCACGGCAGGGCGCCCGTCGCGAGACCGCGGAGGAGGTCGGTCTGGACATCGATCCCGGCGGGCTGCTCGTGGTCGACTGGGTGCCGGGCACGGACGTGCGGCCGCCGCTGGTGGCGTTCCTGTACGACGGCGGCGTGCTGCCCGCCGAACGGTTCGCGGAGATCCGCACCCAGGAGGAGGAGCTGCTCTCCTGGCGCCTGGTGGCCCCCGAGGACCTGGAGTCGTACCTGTCGGAGCCGCTCGCGCGCCGGCTGCGGGTCGCGCTCGACGTGCTGGCCGCGGGCGGGGGCGCGGTGGAGCTGGAGGACGGTCTGCGCGTGGGCTGAGCCGTGCGTGGGGTGCTCGGCCCGTGTGCCGCGCGGGGCGTACGCTCTCGGCGCGCGGCGCTCGCCGATGCCAGCGAGAGTCATAGGAGAGCGGCGGGAGCCGGACGCACGCCGCGGGGGCGAAGGACGGAGCATCCTCGATGACAACGCAGCCAACGCAGCCAACGCAGTCGGCGCAGCCGGGCCCGCGCGTGCGCACGCACACCTGGCAGCCGCCCGTCGCCTGGGCCGACGCGGGGGACGTGAGCGGCCCTGACCTGCTGCGGAAGATCCTCGCCGGGGAGCTGCCGGAGCCGCCCATCGGCTCGACGCTCGGCTACCGCCTGGTGGAGTTCGGCGAGGGCACCGCGGTGTTCGAGAGCGACCCGGGTGAGCACCTCCTGAACCCCATGGGGACGGTGCACGGCGGCTTCCTGGCCACGCTCCTGGACTCCGCCCTGGGCTGCGCGGTCGCGACGCTTCTGCCCCCGGGCCGGGCCTACACCACGACGCAGCTCAGCGTGAACTTCGTACGCCCGGTGTTCGCGGACACCCCGCGCCTGCGCTGCGACGCGAGCGCCCTCCACGTCGGCAGGACCACGGCGACGGCCGAGGCCCGCGTCGTCGGCTCCGTGGACGGAAAGCTGTACGCCCACGCCACGACGACCTGCGCGGTCTTCGCGGCGCCGCGTCCGGAAGGGGCCGCTCCGTGAGCCGTACGACGGTCGTCAATCTCAAGGGCCACCGGGACGACCCGGACTACGCCGACGTCGTGTACGTGGGCCGGGCCATGCACCGCGGCGGCTGGCAGCTGGAGGGCTCCCCTCTCGCCAGCCCCTTCAGGCCCGGCAAGGACGGGACGCGGGAGGAGGTCGTGGCGATGTACCGCGACCATCTGCTGAGCCGCCCGGACCTGCTCGCGCTCCTGCCCGGGCTGCGGGGGCACCGGCTCGGGTGCTGGTGCGTGCCGGAGCCCTGCCACGCCGAGGTGATCGCGGAGCTGGCGGACTCGGGGGTCTGCGCGGACTGAGGCGCCGAAGGCCGCGCCTCAGAACAGGGCCGTCCCGCTCTCGAACTCCAGGAGCCGCCGCTTGCGGTCGAGGCCGCCGCCGTAGCCGGTCAGGCCGCCGCCCGCGCCGATGACGCGGTGGCACGGCACGATGACGCCGATGGGGTTCTTGCCGTTGGCGAGGCCGACGGCGCGGGACGCGGCGGGCTTGCCCAGGGCGTCGGCGAGCTGCCCGTACGTACGGGTCTGCCCGTAGGGGATGGTCAGGAGCTGCTGCCAGACGGACTGCTGGAACGGTGTGCCGTCCAGACGCAGCGGCAGGTCGAAGCGGGTCAGCTCGCCCGTGAAGTAGGCCGTGAGCTGCTCGGTCGCCGCGTCGAAGGCGTCGGGGTCGCGGTCGCCGAAGGTCTCGTCGGCGGGGCGGTGGCGCTGCTCGGTCATGTACAGGCCGCTGAGGGTGCTGTCGGTGGCGACGAGGGTGAGCGGCCCGTAGGGGCTGTCGATGACGGTGTGCGTACGGTGCATGGCGGTCGGTCCCGGGGTCTTCAGGGGGCGGGGTGGGCGGGGATGCGGTTGATGGCGTGGTCGTCGGTGGCCCACAGGTACTGGACGGCGTATGCCCGCCAGGGGCGCCAGGCCGCCGCGCGGGCGGTGAGCGCGGCGGGCGTGTGCGGCAGGCCGAGCGCCTGGGCCGCGCGCCGGATGCCGAGGTCGGACGGCAGGAAGGCGTCGGGGTCGCCGAGCGCGCGCATCGCGATGACCTCGGTGGTCCAGGGGCCGAAGCCCGGCAGCGCGGTGAGCTGGGCGCGGGCTCGCTCCCAGTCGTTCTCGACGCCGAGCTGGAGCGTGCCGTCGGCGAGGTGGCGTACGAGGGTCAGGAGGGTGGCGCGGCGGCTGCGGGGCAGGGCCAGGGACTCGGGGTCGAGCGCGGCGAGCGCCTCCGGGGCGGGGAAGAGGTGGGTGAGCCCGCCCTCGGGGTCCTCGACCGGTTCGCCGTGGGCGGTGACCAGGCGGGCGGCGTGGGTGCGGGCGGCGGCCGTGGAGACCTGCTGGCCGAGCACCGCGCGCACCGCGAACTCGGCCTCGTCCACGGTGCGCGGCACGCGGCGGCCCGGCGCCTTGTCGACGAGGGCCGCGAGCAGCGGGTCGGCGCGCAGCTGGCCGTCCACGGCGACGGGGTCGGCGTCCAGGTCGAGGAGCCTGCGGCAGCGGCTGATGGCGATGGTGAGGTCGCGCGGGTCGGTGAGGGTGAGGCGGCAGCCGATGTGGTCGGGGTGCGGGGTGAGCGCGGCGATGCCGTGCCCGTACGGCAGGCGCAGGGTGCGGCGGTAGGCCCACCCGTCTCCCGCCGCCGCCCTTGCGTCGTGGCGCTCCGCGCCGCCCCCGCTCATGTCGCGCCACTCCTCGACGCCGGGGACGGCGGTCGCGATCAGGTGGCCGAAGAGGTTGTCGGGGTTGAGGGGTGCCCGGAACGGCAGTCGCAGCGCGATCGTGCCGTTGGCGACGGGCGCCCGTCCGCCGTGGCCGGGGCCCCGGCGGGCGGCGCGGGCCCGCAGCTCGCCCGGGGCGAGCGCGAACACCTCGCGGACGGTGTCGTTGAAGGTGCGGATGGAGGCGAAGCCCGCGGCGAAGGCGATCTGCGCCATGGGCAGCGTGGTCGTCTCGATGAGGAGCCGCGCGGTCTGGGCGCGCTGGGCGCGGGCGAGCGCGAGGGGTCCCGCGCCGAGTTCGGCGAGGAGCTGGCGCTCGACCTGGCGGGTGCTGTAGCCGAGGCGGGCGGCGAGGCCGGGCACGCCGTCGCGGTCGACGACGCCGTCGCCGATGAGGCGCATGGCGCGGGCGACGAGGTCGGCGCGCTGGTTCCACTCGGGCGAGCCCGGGCTGCTGTCGGGGCGGCATCGCTTGCAGGCGCGGAATCCGGCCTGCTGGCAGGCGGCGGCGCTCGGGTAGAACGTCATGTTCTCGGGCTTGGGCGGTACGACGGGGCAGCTGGGCCGGCAGTAGATCCGGGTGGTCCGCACGGCGGTGAAGAACCATCCGTCGAACCGGTCGTCCTTGGACTGCACGGCCCGTACGCAGCGGTCGAAGTCCCCGTGCATCCCGGCGGGCGCGGCCGTTGCCGGCGCCGGGCGGGTCCCGGCGCTCACGGGCGTGTCGGGGGTCGCGGAGGTGGGCGTCACGGTCGGCATGGCTCAAGGATCGGCGATCGCCCTCCCCTGGGCTGGCGGAAATCCGACATCAACCTTCGTCGGCCAGCGCTTCCTCGAAGGCCCGGTACGCGGCTTGGTCGTAGAGGACGAACCGCACCTCGCTCACCCCCGGAGCGGCCGTCAGGGCGTCCCGTACGGCGCGGACCGCGATCCGGGCCGCGTCCGCCATCGGCCAGCGGTACACGCCCGTGGAGATCGCCGGGAAGGCGACCGTGCGGGCGCCGAGTCCTGCGGCGACGCGCAGGGACTCGCGGTAGCAGGAGGCGAGGAGCGCGGAGCGGTCCTCGGTCGCCGACCAGACGGGTCCGACGGTGTGGATGACGTGCGCGGCGGCCAGCTCGCCCGCCGTCGTGGCGACGGCCTGGCCGGTCGGCAGGCCCTTGCCGAGGTGGGCGGCGCGCAGGCGGCGACAGTCGGCGAGGATCTCGGGGCCGCCGCGGCGGTGGATGGCGCCGTCGACGCCGCCTCCGCCGAGCAGCGAGGAGTTCGCCGCGTTCACGACGGCGTCGGCGTGCTGCTCGGTGATGTCGCCCTGGACGAGCGTGACGCGGGCGGTCATCGGGGCGCGCCCTGCTCTCTGAGGCGCTTCCAGACGGCTTTCGCGGCGTTGTGCCCGGACATGCCGTGCACGCCGGGTCCCGGCGGGGTCGCGGAGGAGCAGAGGAACACGGCGGGGTGCCGGGTGCGGTAGGGGAACGCGGTGAGCCGGGGCCGCAGCAGCAGTTGCAGGCCGCTGGCGGCGCCGCAGGCGATGTCGCCGCCCACGTAGTTGGCGTTGCGCGTGGCGAGTTGGGGCGGGCCCGCGGTGGCGCGGGCCAGGACGCGGTCGCGGAAGCCGGGCGCGAAGCGCTCCAGCTGCCGCTCGACGGCGTGCGTCAGGTCGCCCCGCCAGCCGTTCGGCACGTGGCCGTACGCCCAGAAGACCTGCTTGCCGTCGGGGGCGCGGGTGGGGTCGGCGACGCCGGGCTGGACGGTGATGAGGAACGGAGTGTCCGGGGCGCGGCCCTCGCGCGATGCGGCCCGCAGCGCGGTGCCGACCTCCTGGCTGGTGGCCCCGATCTGCACGGTGCCCGCGCGGCGGGGGGCCTCGGCGGTCCAGGGCACGGGGCCGTCGAGGGCGTAGTCGACCTTGAAGACACCGGCGCCGTACCGGTAGCCGTCGTAGTAGCGGCCGAGGCCGGCGATGCGGGCGAGCGCGGTGGGTGAGGTGTCGAAGACGTAGGCGCGCGCGGGCGGCAGGTCGTCCAGGCGCTTGACCTCGTAGTGGGTGTGGACGGCGCCGCCGAGGTCCTTCAGGTACGCGGTGAGCGCGTCGGAGATGGCCTGGGAGCCGCCGCGGGCGACGGGCCAGCCGCGCGCGTGGGCGGCGAGGGCGAAGACCATGCCGACGGCGGTGGTCGCGAAGCCGCCGAGGGGCGCGATGACGTGGGCGACGAGCCCGGCGAACAGCGTGCGCGCCCGGTCGTCCCGGAACCGCCGCAGCAGCCACGTCGACGGCGGGAGGCCCTGGAGTCCGAAGCGGGCGAGCAGCACCGGGTCGCGCGGCAGGGCGGTCAGGGGCAGGGACATGAAGTCCCGCACCAGGGTGTCCCAGTGCGGCAGGAAGGGGGCGATCAGGCGCCGGTACGTGCCCGCGTCGCGGGGGCCGAAGGAGGCGGCCGTCTCGGAGACGGAGCGCGCGAGCACGGCGGCGCTGCCGTCGGGGAAGGGGTGGGCCATGGGCAGCGGGGCGTGCAGCCACCGCAGGCCGTACCGCTCCAGGGGCAGGGCGCGGAACGCCGGGGAGTTGATGCCCAGGGGGTGCGCGGCCGAGCAGGGGTCGTGCCGGAAGCCCGGCAGCGTCAGCTCCTCGGTGCGGGCGCCGCCGCCGACGGTGCCCTCGGCCTCGAAGACGGCGACCGAGAGGCCGCGGCGGGCCAGCTCGACGGCGGCGGTCAGACCGTTCGGACCCGCTCCCACGACGACGGCATCGAGCATCGACGGCACCTTCGGACTCCTTCGTCAGCCGGTGGCCAGTGCCGCACAGGATATGCCGGAGCCCCGGCGGGGCCCCTGCCGCGGGCGTCGGCGGCAGGGGGCCGGTGCGGTCAGGCCCCGGCCACCAGCGCGTCGGCGACCCGGCGGGCCGTGGCCTCGTCCCGGGCGGCCGTGAACGGCAGGGCGTTGCCCCCGGTGATGGCGAAGGGCACGCCCTCGCGTGTGAGGTGGGCGCCGCCCGCCTCCTCGACCAGGAGCAGGCCCGCCGCGTGGTCCCAGGCCAGCTCCCAGCCGAACGCGACGGCGTCCAGCTCGCCGCGTGCCACCGCGAGGTACTCCAGGCCCGCGGAGCCGCACGGGCGGGCCGCGAAGCCGCCGGAGTACAGGCCGAGCAGGGCGCGCTTCTCGTCGTCTGTGGTGAAGTCCGGGTGGGAGGTGGCGACGGTGAGGGGGCGGCCGGGCTCGGGGGCTCCGGCGCGCAGCCGCGTGCCGTTCAGCGTGGCGCCCCTGCCGCGGACGGCCACCGCGAACGCGTCGAGCGCGGGGGCGTACGTCCAGGAGGCGAGGACCACGCCGTCCAGGGCGAGCGCGACCAGCGTGCAGAAGCCGGCGTCCCCGCGCACGAACTGGCGTGTCCCGTCGACGGGATCGACGATCCACACCGGGGCGCTCTCGGCTATCGCGTCGTACGTCGCCGGGTGGGTGTGCACCGCTTCCTCGCCGACGACGACCGAGCCGGGCAGGAGCGCGGTCAGCTCACGGGTGAGGTACTCCTCCGCGCGGCGGTCGGCGACGGTCACCAGGTCGTGCGGGCCGCTCTTCTGGACGACGTCGTCCTCGGCGAGCTGCCGGAACCGCGGGGTGATCTCCGCCGCGGCGGCCTCGCGGATCACGCGCTCCACGTCGGCGGCCTGGCGGGCGAGAAAGTCGTCGATGCTTTCCTTGATTTCCTGCGTTTCGATCATGCCTCCATGAGAGCACGTGCCACTGACATCCCGTGCGGAGGGGGTGAACAAAGGGTGGAATCGGGATGAAATCCCCCACGACCGACTCAGCGTCCCCACGGCCGACGGGGCGTCCCCACGGCCGACGGGGCGCCCCCACGGCCGACGGGGCGCCCCCGCGTACTTATCGCCCTACCGCGTACCCCTGCATCCCGCGGGGATTCGCGGCGGCCGAGAGCACCCCGGTGCGCGGGTCCCGTGCCACCGCGCACAGCCGTCCCTCCGACCACGGCTCCCCCACGGTCACGTCGTGCCCCCGCGCGCGCAGTTCCGCGATGACGGCCGGGTCCGTGCCGGACTCCACGGTGACGCTGCCGGGCCGCATCCCGCGCGGGTAGAACGAGCCGGGGAAGGAGTCGTTGTGCCAGTTCGGGGCGTCGATGGCGCCCTGGAGGTCGAGCCCGCCGCGCACGGCCCCGCGGAGCACGACGGCCAGGAAGAAGTGCACCTGCCACTGGTCCTGCTGGTCGCCGCCGGGCGTGCCGAAGGCCAGCACCGGCACGCCGTCCCTGAGCGCCAGGGTCGGCGTCAGGGTGGTGCGGGGACGGCGGCCCGGGGTGAGCGAGTTGGGCAGGCCCTCCTCCAGCCAGGCCATCTGGAGCCGCGTGCCGAGCGGGAAGCCGAGTTCGGGCACGACGGGGTTGGCCTGGAGCCAGCCGCCGGACGGCGTGGCCGCGACCATGTTGCCCCAGCGGTCGACGACGTCCAGGTGGCAGGTGTCGCCCCGGGTCGCGCCGTCCCGGGCGACGGTCGGCTCCCCGGCGCCCGCCGCGGCCCCGGTGCCCGCCAGGATGCCCTGCGGGTCGTACGCGGACGCGCCGGAAGCGACCTCCCGCGCGCGGGAGGACAGTCTCACCTCGCGCCCGCCGGGCCGCCCGGGCCGCAGCTCGTGGGACGCCCCGTCCCCGATCAGGGCCCGCCGCTCGGCGTTGTAGGCGGCGGAGAGCAGCTCGTCGAGAGGGACATCGGCGGCGTCGCCGTACCAGGCCTCGCGGTCCGCCATGGCGAGCTTGCAGCCCTCGACGAGCAGGTGCACGTAGTCGGCCGAGCCGTACGCGGGCAGCTCGTCGGGCAGCAGGGCGAGCTGCTGGAGGAAGGCCGGGCCCTGGCTCCAGGGCCCGGCCTTGCACAGCGTCCAGCCCCGCCAGTCGTACGTCACGGGATCCTCGTACGTCGCCGACCAGCCGGCGAGGTCGGCGGCCGTGAGGGTGCCCGGGTGCCGCTTGCCGCTGGTGTCCAGGGTGGGGCGTGCGGCCTGGCGCACCAGGGCCTCGGCGACGAAGCCGGAGCGCCACACCTCGCGGGCGGCCTCGATCTGCGCGACGCGGTCGGTGCCGCCCGCCGCCTCGGCCTCGGCGACGATGCGCCGCCAGGTGGCGGCGAGGCGGGGGTTGCGGAACAGCTCGCCCGGGGTGGGGGCGGCGCCGCCCGGGAGGTAGACCTCCGCCGACGACCTCCACTCCGTCTCGAACAGGCCCCGTACGGCCTCGACGGTCCGGCCGACGCCTTCCACGGGCGGGTGCCCGTCCTCCGCGTACGCGACGGCGTGGGCGAGGACCTCGGCGAGGCGCTTGGTGCCGTGGTCGCGCAGCAGCAGCATCCACGCGTCGAAGGCGCCGGGCACGGCCGCGGCGAGCGGCCCGGTGCCGGGCACCAGGTCGAGGCCCAGCTCGTCCCGGTAGTGCGCGACGGTCGCCCCGGCGGGCGCGACGCCCTGCCCGCACAGCACCCGCACGGGCCCGCCCGCGGGCGCGATGATGATCGGCGCCTCCCCCGCGGGCCCGTTCAGATGCGGCTCGACGACATGCAGCACGAACCCCGCGGCGACGGCGGCGTCATAGGCGTTCCCCCCGTCCTCGAGAACGGCCATCGCGGACTGCGAGGCGAGCCAGTGCGTGGAGGAGACCATGCCGAAGGTGCCCTGGAGGGTGGGCCGCGACGTGAACATGCCCGGCAGGCTAGCCGCTGGACGGCCTCTCGCCACAGGGGTCCTGAGTTAGCGTAGAGGGACTTTCCGGGCGGGTCCCGGACAGCGGTGGACAACAGGAGGATCGCGGTGCACGGCGAGTACAAGGTCCCTGGCGGCAAGCTCGTCGTAGTGGACCTGGACGTGGAGGACGGCCGGCTGCGCGACGTGCGCGTGGCCGGTGACTTCTTCCTCGAACCGGACGAGGCGATCCTCGCCATCGACGCCGCGCTGGCCGGGGCCCCGGCCAGCGCGGACGCCGCGGGGCTCGCCGCGCGGGTCGAGGCGGCGCTGCCCGCGGGGACCGTCATGTACGGCCTGACCGCGGAGGGCGTCGCGATCGCCGTGCGGCGGGCCCTTGCGCACGCCACGGACTGGACGGACTACGACTGGCAGCTCGTCCACGAGGGCCCGCAGCCGCCCGCGCTGCACATGGCCCTCGACCAGGTCATCACGGAGGAGGTCGCCGCGGGGCGCCGGCCGCCGACGCTGCGCGTGTGGGAGTGGGGCGCCCCTTCGGTGATCATCGGCAGCTTCCAGTCGCTGCGCAACGAGGTGGATCCCGAGGGCGCGGCCCGGCACGGCATCGAGGTGGTGCGGCGGATCTCCGGCGGTGGCGCGATGTTCGTGGAGCCGGGCAACACCATCACGTACTCGCTGTCCGTGCCGGACGCTCTCGTGCAGGGCCTGTCCTTCCAGGACAGCTACGCCTACCTCGACGACTGGGTGCTCGGCGCGCTCGGCGACATGGGCGTCAAGGCCTGGTACCAGCCGCTGAACGACATCGCCACGGACGCCGGGAAGATCGCGGGCGCGGCGCAGAAGCGGATGGTCGGCCCCGAAGGCGGGCCGGGCGCGGTCCTGCACCACGTGACCATGGCCTACGACATCGACGCCGACAAGATGCTCGAAGTGCTGCGCATCGGCCGCGAGAAGCTCTCCGACAAGGGCACGAAGAGCGCCAAGAAGCGCGTGGACCCGCTGCGCCGCCAGACCGGGCTGCCCCGCGAGGCCGTCATCGACCGCATGGTCGACTCCTTCCGCGGCCGGTACGGCCTGGCGGCGGGCAAGGTCTCCGACGGGGAGCTGGCCCGCGCCCAGGAGTTGGCGCGTACGAAGTTCAGTGCGCCGGAGTGGACGGCGCGGGTGCCGTAGGGCGCCCCGCGCCGGACTCGGCCGCCGGTGCCGTGCGCCAGGCCGTCGTGCCGATGCGCCCCGTGCTGCCGAGGTCGATCCCGCCGTCCGGGGCGACGGTCCGCGCAGGCCTGCCGGGGGCGGGCAGCACCTGGAGGCGGGTGCCGTTGACGGGGTCCTCGGTGGTGTCGGCGTAGGTGTTGCGCCACACCACCCCGGCCGTCGCCGACTCGCCGTGCCGCAGCGTCACGGGATGCGGCCCGGGGTCCTCCACGGCGGTGGTGACGGCCTGCGCGCCCCGCAGGCTGTGGACGTCGAAGGCGGTGCCGTCGTCGGCGAGGACCTGAAGCGTCGGGTAGCCGTCGAGGCGGTAGGTGCCGGTGCCGCAGTGGGTGAGCCACAGCGTCATGGCCCGCAGGCCCATCGCGCTGTCGACGGGGCCCGGTTCGAGCAGGGTGCCGGTCTTGCCGGTGCAGTCGCGCGAGGGCTGCGCGGGCCGCTCCGCGAGTTCCGCCCCGTGGCGCCGGGCGTCGGGGTCGGGCGAGTCGGCGACAACCGGCTGCGAGGGCACGCCTGCCCCGGGGCCACCGCCCTGCCCGTGGGTGCCGCGTCCGTCCTGCCCGCAGCCGGAGACGAGCAGGGCGACGGCCACGGCACCGAGCGTGGCGGCGCGCCCCGGGGATATGCGGCTCATGCCGGGATCATGCCACGCCCGGCACCGCGCGCGGCGGGGCGGGGCGGGCGGGATCAGGTCAGGGCCGGGATGACCTCCGCGCCGTAGGCGTCGATGACCTCCTCGCGGGCGTCGTGCATGGCGTACAGGGCGAACTGGTCGACGCCGAGGTCCTTGAGGGCGAGCAGCTTCTCGATGTGCGCGGCGGCGGGTCCGACCAGGCAGAAGCGGTCGACGATCTCGTCCGGCACGAACGTGGTGTCGGGGTTGCCCGCCCGGCCGTGGTGGCTGTAGTCGTAGCCCTCGCGCTCCTTGATGTACGCGGTGAGCGCCTCGGGGACCATCGAGGAGTGCTCGCCGTACTTGGCGACGAGGTCGGCGACGTGGTTGCCGACCATGCCGCCGAACCAGCGGCACTGCTCGCGCGCGTGCGCCAGGTCGGCGCTGACGTACGCGGGCGCGGCCACGCAGATCTTGACGGCGGAGGGGTCGCGTCCCGCGGCCGCGGCGGCGTCCCGTACGGCCTTGATCATCCACTCGGTCAGATAGGGGTCGGCGAGCTGGAGGATGAACCCGTCGGCCTTCTGCCCGGTGAGCGCGAGGGCCTTCGGGCCGTACGCGGCCATCCACACCGGGAGCCTGCCGTTCTTGATCCACGGGATGCGCAGGGTCTGTCCGCCGACGTCGGCCTCGCGGCCCTCGGCGAGGTCGCGGATCACGTCGATCGCCTCGCCGAGCCGGGCGAGGGTGTGGGGCGTGCGGCCGGCGACGCGCATCGCGGAGTCGCCGCGGCCGATGCCGCACACGGTGCGGTTGCCGAACATGTCGTTGAGCGTCGCGAAGGTGGAGGCGGTGACCTCCGGGGTGCGGGTGCCCGGGTTGGTGACCATCGGGCCGACGGTCAGCTCCTGGGTGTGCTCCAGGATCTGGCTGTAGATCACGAAGGGTTCCTGCCACAGGACGGCCGAGTCGAAGGTCCAGCCGTAGCGGAAGCCGTTCTGTTCGGCGCGCCGCATCAGGCCGACGACCTCGGCCGCGGGCGGGTCGGTCTGCAGGACGAGTCCGAAGTCCACGGGGTGCCTCCTAGTTCAGGTACTGGCAGGTCGCGCGGGGCGTGTAGACGCCGTGTCCGGCGCGCCCTGTGAACGTGCGCTGGTCGATGACCGTTTCGCCGCGCGAGAGGACGGTTTCGACGCGGCCGGTGATCCGCTTTCCCTCGTACGCCGAGTAGTCGACGTTCATGTGGTGGGTCTCGGCGGAGAGCACCTGCGTCGCGGCCGGGTCGTAGACGACGACGTCGGCGTCCGCGCCGGGCGCGATGGTGCCCTTCTTCGGGTAGAGGCCGAACATGCGCGCGGGCGCGGCGCAGGCGATCTCGATCCAGCGGCGGCGGCTGATGTGTCCGTCGACGACGGCTTGGTGGAGCAGGTCCATGCGGTTCTCGACGCCGGGAAGGCCGTTGGGGATCTTCGAGAAGTCGCCGCGGCCCAGTTCCTTCTGGCCGGTGAAGCAGAACGGGCAGTGGTCGGTGGACACCACCTGGAGGTCGTCGGTGCGCAGGCCGCGCCAGAGCGCGGCCTGGTGCTCGCGGGGCCGCAGCGGCGTCGAGCACACGTACTTGGCGCCTTCGAAACCGGGCTCGGCGAGGTTGTCGGTGGACAGGAACAGGTACTGCGGGCAGGTCTCGCCGAAGACGGGCAGGCCCTTGTCGCGGGCGGCCGTGAGTTCGGCGACGGCTTCCTCGGCGGAGACGTGCACGACGTACAGGGGGGCGCCGGCGACCCGGGCGAGCTGGATCGCGCGGTGCGTGGCCTCGGCCTCCAGGAGGGCCTTCCTGACCTCGCCGTGGTAGCGCGGGTCGGTCTCGCCGCGCTGGAGGGCCTGCTCGACGAGGACGTCGATGGCGAGGCCGTTCTCGGCGTGCATCATGATCAGGCCGCCGTCGGCCGCCGCGCGCTGCATGGCCCGCAGGATCTGTCCGTCGTCGCTGTAGAAGACGCCGGGGTAGGCCATGAACAGCTTGAAGGAGGTGATGCCCTCCTCCACGAGCAGGTCCATCTCCTTCAGGGTCCGCTCGTTGACGTCGGAGAGGATCATGTGGAAGGCGTAGTCGATCGCGCACTTGCCGTCGGCCTTCGCGTACCAGGCGTCCAGGCCCGAGCGCAGGGACCGGCCCGTGGTCTGCACGGCGAAGTCCACGATGGTGGTGGTGCCGCCCCAGGCCGCGGCGCGGGTGCCGGTCTCGAAGGAGTCCGAGGCGAAGGTGCCGCCGAAGGGGAGTTCCATGTGCGTGTGGGCGTCCACACCGCCCGGGATGACGTACTTTTCGCTCGCGTCGATGACGCGGTCCGCGGTCCAGGCCGCGGCGGCCTCGGTGCCGCGGGCGGCGAGCGCGGCGATCCGGCCGTCCTCGATCAGCACGTCGGCGTGGACTTCCTCGGCGGCGGTGACGACGAGTCCGCCGCGGATCAGGGTGCGGGTACTCATGGTGATGCGCTCCCTTTCGTACGGGATGACGGGCGCCGTGGTGCGCGGCGGCGGGCGGCGCGCGGACTAGGCCTCTTCGAGGGCCCGTTCGAGGATCGCCGCGCCTTCTTCCGCCTCGGCGACCGTGAGGGTCAGCGGGGGCGCGATCCGCAGCACGCTGGTGCTGTGGCCGCCGCCCTTGCCGATGAGGAGGCCGCCCTCGCGGGCCGCTTCGAGGACGGCGGCGGCCGCTTCGGGGTGGGCCTCGTCGGTGCCCGGCTTGACCAGCTCGATGCCGATCATCAGGCCGCGGCCGCGCACCTCGCGGACGGCGGGCAGATGGGCGCAGATCGCCCGCAGGCGCTCGATGAGCAGCCCGCCGACCCGGCGCGCGTTGCCCTGGAGGTCGTGTTCGAGCAGGTAGGTGAGGTTGGCGAGGCCCGCGGCCATCGTCACCGGTGAGCCGCCGAAGGTGGAGATGGACTGGGCGTCCAGGCAGTTCATGATCTCGGCGCGGCCGACGACGCCGCCGATCGACATGCCGTTGCCGATGCCCTTGGCGAAGGTGAGCAGGTCCGGCGGACCCGAGCGGGCGTGTGCCTGCCAGCCCCAGAAGTGGTCACCGGTGCGGCCCCAGCCGGTCTGCACCTCGTCGGCGATCCACAGGGCGCCGTGCTCCCTCAGCACCTCGCGGAAGGCCGCGTACAGGCCGTCGGGCGGCGAGGTGAAGCCGCCGACGCCCTGGACCGGCTCGGCGATCAGGGCGGCGACGCCGCGGGTCTGGCCGAGCATGTCCTTGAGGTCCGCCACGCACGCCTCAATGAACTCGGCGTCGCTCAGGGCCGCGTAGGGGCCGCGGGTGCGGACGCCGCCGTGGACGTAGAGCGTCTGGAGCGGGGACAGGCTGGTCGGCGACCAGGAGCGGTTGCCGGTGACGCCGACGGCCGAGAAGGAGCGGCCGTGGTAGCTGTTGCGCATCGCCAGGATCTGGTGGGAGCCGCGGTGGGCGGTGGCGAGCAGCAGCGCCGTGTCGTTGGCCTCCGTGCCGGAGGTCGTGAAGAACACGCGCGCGTCCGGGATGCCGGACAGCGCGGCGACGCGCTCGGCCAGCTCCACCATCGGGCGGTTCAGATACAGCGTGGAGCTGTGGAGGATGCGGCCCGCCTGCTCGGCGACGGCCTTGGTGACCTCGGGCAGCGCGTGCGCGGTCATGGTGGTCAGGATGCCGCCGAAGAAGTCCAGGTAGCGCCGCCCCTGGGCGTCCTGGACGTGGCGGCCCTCGCCGTGGGTCAGCTCGATCGGCTCGTCGTAGTAGAGCGCGAGCCAGTCCGGCAGGACGGCCCTGTGCCGGGTGTGCAGGTCCTTCACGGCTTGACCAGCCCTTCGTACGCGTCCGGGCGGCGGTCCCGGTAGAACGCCCACTGCTCGCGCACCTCGTCGATGAGGCCGAAGTCCAGGTCGCGCACGACGAGTTCCTCGGCCTTGTCGCTCGCCTTCTCGCCGACGAACTGCCCGCGCGGGTCCACGAAGTAACTCGTGCCGTAGAAGTCGTTGTCGCCGTACTCCTCCTGGCCGACGCGGTTGATCGCGGCGACGAAGTACTCGTTGGCGACCGCGGCGGCGGGCTGCTCCAGCTGCCACAGGTGGGCGGACAGGCCGCGCGAGGTGGCCGAGGGGTTGTAGACGAGCTGGGCGCCGTTCAGGCCGAACTGCCGCCAGCCCTCGGGGAAGTGCCGGTCGTAGCAGATGTAGACGCCGACGCAGCCGACGGCGGTGTCGAAGACGGGCCAGCCGAGGTTCCCGGGACGGAAGTAGAACTTCTCCCAGAAGCCCTTGACTTGGGGGATGTGGTGCTTGCGGTACTTGCCGAGGTAGCTGCCATCGGCGTCGATCACGGCGGCGGTGTTGTAGTAGAAGCCGGACTGCTCGACCTCGAAGACAGGCACGACGATCACCATGCCGGTCTCGCGGGCCAGGTCCCGCATCCGGCGCGTGGTCGGCCCGTCCGGCACCGGCTCCGCCCAGCGGTAGTGCTCGCTCTCCTGGACCTGGCAGAAGTAGGGGGCGTTGAAGACCTCTTGGAAGCCGATCACCTTGGCGCCCTGCCGGGCGGCCTCGCGGGCGTGCTCCTCGTGCTTGGCGATCATGGATTCGGTGTCGCCGGTCCAGGTCGCCTGGACGAGCGCGGCGCGTACGACGTTGACCATGAGCTGTGCTCCTTCGACAGGACGTCAGAGAGCCTCTACGCCCGTAGACTTGGTGCGTAGACAGACGAACGTAAGCCCCATCGGGGGCCTTGCCAAGACCATCGCCGTAACGCGCCAGAGACGATCTTGTTTCAGGGGCCACCGATCACCCGAGCGGGTGCGGGACGTGCGGCGGTCAGGTGGTGAGGCCCGCGACGCGCAGGGCGTGCACGAGGTCCCAGTGGTGCGCGTCCGACACGCCCTTGGCCATCTCCAGGAGCAGCGGGACGAGCCGCTGCGCGTCGGCGTGCGCGCAGGCCGCGACGTCCTCGGCGCTGCGCACGCGCACGTACGCGTCGAGCAGCGCGCGGGCCTCGCGCTCGCGCCCCGCGTCCAGGAGTGCGAGGAGCGACTCGGCGATCTCCGGGGCGGGCCGGGCCACGCCCTGGCGCAGGAGCTTGCGGCAGTCGTCGGCGCGGCCCGCGCCCGCGAGCGCGTCGGCGACGGCCACGAGGCGGTCGGGCGGCAGCGACGCGGCCTCCCACAGCAGGGTCGCCCAGTCGGCCGCGAGGCCCGCGTGGAGCAGTTCGTCGGCGAACAGCGGCAGCCGCGCGGCGGGCCACCCGGCCGCCTCGACGAGCACGCCGTGGGCCTCGCCGCTGCGGCCCTCGCCGCGCAGCCGGATGAGGGCCTCGACCGCTTCGACGGTGGCGCGCTCGTCCGCGGCGGCGCCGTCCGGGGCGGCGGCCGGTGCCGGGTGGGTGCGCGGGGGCGCGTCGACGGCCTGTACGTAGCGGGCGCCGCGCGGGGTGCGCGGGGCGGCGGCGCCCGCGCCGGGCGGCGCGGCCACGGGCTCGGCCAGGTCGTCGCCCGTGCCGTCGAAGCCCGCGAACCGGGCGCCGCGCGGCCGGCGCCGCACCCCGAGCCGGGAGCGGCCGGACTGGGCGGGGACCCGCGGCGGTGTGTCCTGCCCGGGCTCGGGCTCGGCGTCCCGCCGGGGCGGATCGGGGTCCTCGGGGCTCTGGGGGTGGCCGTAGGCGGTGTCGTGGCCGTCCCCGCCGGGGGCTGCGGCGCGCCCGTCACGGTCGTACGCCTCCGCTCGCGGGTCGCTGTCGTACGGGTACGGGTCCGGGGACGAGTCCGGATACGGGTCCGGGGACGCGCGGACGTCGTCGTACGCGACGCCACGGCCGTCGGTGTCGTACGCCGCGCCTCGGCCGTCGCTGTCGTACGCGGCCTCCCGGGCGTCGTCGCCGTACGCGGCGACCCCTCGGCCCTCACTGTCGTACGCGGCCTCGCCGCGGCCCCCGTCGTACGCGTCCGGCCAGTAGTCGTCGGTGTCGGTGTCGGTGGGGAATGCGGGGGCCTGCGCCGACCCGTGGGCTCCGGCCGGGGTGCCGGTCCCGTCGGCGGGGAACTCCGCGCCGTCCGGGGAGGGGGTGGCGCCGAAGTCCACCCAGCGCGGCGCGCGCGCCCGGTCGAGGCGCTCCATGCGCCGGCGCAGTTCGCCGCAGCGCGCCGCGGCGCGCTCGTGGTCGTCGCGCACCCAGGCCAGGTCCAGATGGATGCGGTCCACCTCGTCGGGCGTCGCGGCGAGGGCGAGGGAGCGGGCCAGCTCCTGCTCCCGCTCGGCCGCGAACCGCTGCTCCTGGAGCATCATGTCGAGCCGGTCACTGAGGAGTTCGCGCCCGCCGGGCCGGTCGTCGTGCGCCGCCACGGACGCGGCGTGCAGCGACCGGGCGCGGCCGGTCTCCGCCTGCGCGACCCCCACGCCGACGTCCGCCGCGAGGTCGTGGAGCAGCGCCTGCACCACGTCCCAGGGCGGCACTTCGGTGCCGTCCAGGCAGGCTCGCATGCCGTCGGGGTCACGGGACCAGAACACGCCGCACCATCCGGCACTCTGGTCGAGGCGTGCCAGGAGCCCGTTCAAGTACCGCGCGAACTCCGTGACCTGTTCCGGGAGTTGTCCCACTGCCATCGTCGGGCACCGTCCCCTGGGAGACTAGGGTCTGCCGGTCCGGAAGATAACACCAGACGCGTTACGGGACGGCTGCACGTGGTTTTCCGGAGCCCTCGTTAATTACGTGGACGTGCGGCGGGAGGCGTGGCTAGTCTGCGCACATGTCCAGTCCCGAAGCCAGCAGAGGCTAGCCACCGGCGCGCTCCGGTGGCCTCGCCCCGATCCTGACCGATCCGGCCCATTCTGGCTGATCCGGCCCATTCTGGCTGATCCGGCCCATCCCGGCCGATCCGGCCCGCCGCCCGCGTCGCAGCCCCGCTCGGGGCTCTGCGGCGAGCGTGCCCGGGGACCATCACCGCGCCGCAGTCACGGACATTTCCCTTTTCCCATCCACGCCGTGGGCCCGTCCGCCACTTCCTGGACCCGTCGCGCCCACGCCGTGGCTGACGTGGCTTTGGAGTTTCGCTGTGCCCATGGTCCTCTATCTGCTCGGACTCGCCGTGTTCGCTCAGGGCACGTCCGAGTTCATGCTGTCCGGCCTGGTGTCGGACATCGCCGCCGACATGGACGTGTCGGTGTCCGCCGCGGGCGGGCTGACCTCGGCGTTCGCCGTGGGAATGGTCGTCGGGGCGCCGCTGATGGCGGTGCTGAGCCTGCGCTGGTCGCGCCGCCGGGCGCTCCTCGGCTTCCTGGTGGCCTTCCTCCTTGCGCACGTGGTGGGCGCGCTCACCACGAGCTACGGCGTCCTGCTCGCCACCCGCGTCGTGAGCGCGCTCGCCAACGCCGGGTTCCTCGCGGTGGCGCTCACGACCGCGACCGGCCTGGTCGCCCCTGACGCCAAGGGGCGGGCGACGTCCGTGCTGCTCGGCGGCACGACGCTCGCTTGCGTCGCGGGCGTGCCGGGCGGCGCGCTGCTCGGCCAGCTGTGGGGGTGGCGCGCCGCGTTCTGGGCGGTGGCCCTGATGTCGCTGCCCGCCGTCGTCGCGATCGCGCGGTCCGTCCCCGTGGACACCCCCGGGGGCGCGCCCCTCGGTGCCCGCGCGGAGCTGGGCGCCCTGCGCGCCCCGCGCCTGGTGGTGACGCTGCTGCTCGGCGCGCTCGTGAACGGCGCCACGTTCTGCGCCTTCACCTATCTCGAACCGCTCGCCACCCACGTCGCCGGGGTGGGGGACGCCTGGCTGCCCGGGCTTCTCGCGCTGTTCGGGCTCGGTTCGTTCGCCGGGGTCACGCTCGGCGGGCGCCTCGCGGACAGCCGTCCGCTGCCGCTGCTCGTGGCCGGTTCGCTCGCGCTCCTCGCGGGGTGGGCGGTCTTCGCGCTGACCGCGCACCACACCGCGGTGACCGTGGCGTTCGCCTTCGTACAGGGCACGTTGTCGTTCGCCGTGGGGTCCACGCTGATCGCCCGCGCGCTGTACGCGGCGACGGCGGCGCCCGCGCTGGGCGGCGCCTTCGCCACGGCGGCGTTCAACGTGGGCGCGGCGGTGGGCCCGTGGGCCGGGGGCCGGGCGATCGACGCGGGGCTCGGCTACCGCTCGCCGCTGTGGGTCAGCGCGCTCCTCGTGGCGCTGGCGCTCGCGACGGCGGGCGGCGCGGCGCTCATCGCCCGCAGGACGGCGCGCGTCCGCCGCGCGGGCCTCACACCGGGACCAGGACGCACGTCCGTGCCACCTCGTCCATAGACAGCTCCAGGGTCACCGCGAGCGCCGCGACCGTGAAGAACGCGGGCGTCGGCGCCCGGCCCGTCTCGATCTTGCGGAGGGTCTCCGCGGAGATGCCGGCGCTCGCGGCGACCTCCACCATGCTCCGCTCGCCACGCGCCTCCCGCAGCAGGCGGCCGAGCCGCTCGCCGCGCTCGCGCTCTTCGGGGGTCAGAGGGGTGCGCACCATGGCCCCAGTCTACGCGCACCCCATTCAAATACCGGTATAGTAATTGGCATGGTGGAACTCAAGACGGACACATCGATCGACGCGATGCGAGAGGCGGGGCGCGTGGTCGCGCGCGCCCTGGCCGCGGTGCGGGCCGCGGCGGCCATCGGCGTCACCCTGCGCGACCTGGACGAGGTGGCGCATCAGGTCCTCAAGGACGCGGGTGCCACGTCCCCCTTCCTGCACTATCACCCGGAGTTCGCCCCGGTCCCCTTCCCCGCCACCCTGTGCGCCTCGGTGAACGACGCGATCGTGCACGGCATCCCCGACGACTACCGCCTGCGCGACGGCGACCTGCTCTCCGCCGACTTCGGCGCCCACCTCGGCGGCTGGGCGGGCGACTCCGCGATCAGCTTCATCGTGGGCACGCCGCGCCCCGAGGACGTCCGCCTGGTCGAGACCGCCGAGCGCGCCCTCCAGGCAGGCATCGAGGCGGCGGTGGTGGGCAACAGGATCGGGGACATCGCCCACGCCATCGGCACCGTCTGCCGCGCCGCCGGGTACGGCATCCCGGACGGCTTCGGCGGCCACGGCATCGGCCGCCAGATGCACGAGGACCCCTCGGTGCCGAACGAGGGGCGGCCGGGCCGCGGCATGCCCCTGCGCCACGGCATGGTGCTCGCCATCGAGCCGATGCTGATCAGCGGCGGCACGGACGGGTTCCACGCCGCCCCGGACGGCTGGACGCTGCGCACGGACGACGGCAGCCGCGCGGCCCACGCGGAGCACACCGTGGCCATCACGGACGCGGGCCCGCGCATCCTGACGGCGCTCTGACCCGCCTTGCGGCGCCGCAGCCCCCGGCGTCCGCGCGAGCGGGGGGCCGGTGCCGATCGGCCGCCCGCACGCGCGGGGGCCCGTGCCACCCAGGTGAGCGGCACGGGCCCCGGTGCGCACACCGTGGACGCGCGGGGTCTACGACCGCGGTCGCACCACCATGGCCGAGCCGCCGCCCCGGCGCTCCGGCTCCGCCGCGGCGAGCCACTTGCCGCCGGGCAGCCGCTGCACGCCGGTGGCCGCGCCGATCTCCGGGTTCTGCTTGAAGGAGTGGCCGAGCGCCTCCAGGTCGCGCCGCAGCGGGCTGTCCCACAGGCCGGGCTCCAGCTCGGTCTGCGCGGCGTTGCGCTGGCTGGCGCGCGGCGCCGCGATCGCGTCGACCAGCTTCAGATCCCGGTCCAGGAAGCCGGTCAGGGTCTGGAGGACCGTCGTCACGATGGTCGCGCCGCCGGGCGAGCCGACCGCGACGACCGGCTCGCGGTCCTCGTCGAGCACGATGGTCGGCGCGAGCGACGAGCGGGGCCGCTTGCCGGGCCCGGGCAGGTTCGGGTCGTGCACGCCGGGCCGGGCGGGCGCGAACGAGAAATCGGTCAGCTCGTTGTTCAGCAGGAAGCCCCGGCCGGGCACGGTGATGCCGCTGCCGCCGGTGGACTCGATGGTGAGGGTGTAGGCGACGACGTTGCCCCACTTGTCGGCGGCCGTCAGGTGCGTGGTGTTCTCCCCCTCGTACGTCGTCGGGGCCGCCTTGCCTGCGCTGGCGCAGGGCCGCGGGTCGCGCGGGTCGCCGGGCGCCACGGGGCTCTTGAGCACCGCGTCGTCCTTGATCAGGCAGGCGCGGGAGTTCGCGAACCGCTGCGAGAGCAGTTCCTTGGTGGGGACGTCCTCGAAGGCGGGGTCGCCCACCCAGCGCCCCCGGTCGGCGAACGCCACCCGGCTCGCCTCGATGAAGCGGTGCAGATAGCGCGCCTTGCTGACACGCGAGAGGTCACCGCGTTCCAGGATGTTGAGGGCCTCGCCGACCGTCGTACCGCCGGAGGACGACGGGGCCATCGAGTAGACCCCGAGGCCGCGGTACGTGGTCTTCGAGGGCGCGCGCTCCTTCACCTCGTAGGCGCGCAGGTCCTTCATGGACAGGTCGCCGGGGCGCGCGTCGCGATCCGATTCCGGGTCCACCGGCGGCTTGTTGACCGTCCGTACGAAGTCCCTGCCGATGTCGCCCCGGTAGAGCGCGCCGACGCCCTTGCGCCGCAGCTCGGCGTAGGTGCGCGCGAGGTCGGGGTTCTTGAACGTGGAGCCGACGACCGGCAGCTTCCCGCCCGGCAGGAACAGCTCCGCCGTGGCGGGGAAGTCCTTGAAGCGCTCCTGGTTGGCCTCGGTCTGCGCGCGGAAGGTCCGGTCCACCGTGAAGCCGTCGCGGGCGAGCCGCTCGGCGGGCCTCAGGAGCGTGCCGAGCCGCTCGCTGCCCCAGTTGTCGATCGCCGCGCGCCAGGTGGCGGGGGTCCCGGGCGTGCCCACGCCGAGCCCGCTGGTCTGGGCGTCCGCGAACGGCAGGGGCTTGCCGTTCTCCAGGAAGAGGTCCGAGTCCGCGGTGCGCGGCGCCGTCTCGCGCCCGTCGAGGGTGTGCACCGTGCGGGTCTTCGCGTCGTAGTACACGAAGTACCCGCCGCCGCCCACGCCCGCCGAGTACGGCTCGGTGACGCCGAGCGCGGCGGCCGTGGCGACGGCCGCGTCCACGGCGTTGCCGCCCTTCTTCAGGACCTCGATGCCCGCGGCCGACGCGTCCGCGTCGACGCTCGCGACGGCCCCGCCGGACCCGACAGCCTCGGGCACCTTCGGCGGCGTCCTGGAAGCGTGGGCCGCGGGGGCCGCATCGGGTCTTGAGCCTGCTCGGGCCCCTGGGGCCGCTTCGGCCGCCGTGCCCGGTTCCGCTGTGCGCGAAGGCGAGGAGGGGGCGGCCGCTCCGACCGTCACCAATACCCCGCCGACCGCCAATAGCGTCAGATTCCGTACTACTTCACGCCGCATGGGCACCTCCAGTCAACGGCCGTCCGCGCAGCGTAACTTCGCGCCCCCTCCCCCGGCCACGGCGCCTGCCGAGGTGGCTGCGAATGGCCGCTGAGGGCTTCGCCGGGACGCCGCGCGTGCCGTCGGAACGGGGTGCCGGACCTGCGAACCGTCCGTCGCGCTCGTGGCAGTAAGCCATCGCGCCGAGTGAGCACCCGACCGCGGAACGCGAGGCCCCTATAACACTTCCGTGACGCAGTCCGGATTTTCCCGACAACAGGCAACCCCGAAGGACCCTCCGCCCTCTCACTCCGGGCAGGCATGAACATCCGCACGGAGGTACGTTTCCTTGAGGTCCCGCAGGTCCCTGAGCACCAGCCGCCGCTCCATACGCCCCCGGTACGCGGCCGTCGCGGGCGCCGCGGCCCTCGCGACCGCCCTGACCGCCTGCTCCGGCGGCGGCTCCGGTGACGACGCCGAGGCCGAGAAGCCGAAGATCTCGGTGAACCTCACCGGCAAGCAGGCGAAGGCGGGCGTCACGGTCACCGTGAAGCTGGCCGCGGGGGACGCCAAGCTGAAGGCCGTCACGGTCGCCGACGCCGAGGGCACCAAGCTGCCCGGCAAGGTCTCCGCCGACGGCCGCGGCTGGACCTCGGCGCGCGTGGCCGCGCCCGGCACCAGCTACACCGTGAGCGCCACCACCCAGGAGGGCGGCAAGGCCGGCAAGGCGTTCACCACGGCCGCGCCCGAGAAGGTCAACAAGGTCACCATCACCCCGGGCCGTAACGTCAAGACCGTCGGCGTGGCCCAGCCCCTGTCGATCGTCTTCGACCACCCCGTCAAGAACAAGGCGGAGGTCGAGAAGCACCTCAAGGTGAAGACGTCCGACGACACCGTCGGCTCCTGGGGCTGGATCAAGAACTATGACGGCAAGGACCGCGTGGACTGGCGGCCCAAGGACTACTGGAAGTCCGGCACCGAGGTGACGCTGGACGCCGAGCTGAACGGCGTGGACTCCGGCGCCGACGGCGGCTGGTTCGTCCGCGACTACGACACCGCGATGACCGTCGGCAAGAACCAGGTCGTCAAGGTCAATCTTGACAACAAGACCGCGACGTTGACGCGGGACGGCAAGACGGTCAAGTCTGTACCGATGTCCGCGGGTACACCCGGTGGCGAGAAGGCCTCCTGGGGCGGCACGTCGGTCCTGATGGCCAAGGAGGGCACGATCAACATGCGCTCCGAGACCGTCGGCCTGGGCAACAGCTACGACAAGATGGTCGACTACTCGATGCGCCTGACCTGGTCGGGCATGTACGCCCACGCGGCCCCCTGGAACGCGGCGTACTTCGGCAACACCAACCACAGCTCCGGCTGCGTCGGCATGAGCACCGGCAACGCCGCGTGGCTGTACGGCCAGGTCCAGATCGGCGACCCGTTCGAGGTCTCGGGCAGCGGCTCCAAGGGCACCCCCGACCCCGGCAACGGCTTCGGCGAGTGGAACCTGTCGTGGGCGGACTGGCAGGCCAAGAGCGCGCTGCGCTGAGACCGCGCGGCGAGCGGCGAGCGGCGAGCGGCGAGCGGCGAGCGGCGAGCGGCGGAGAAACTCCACACCTCAACTATCGTTACCCGTACGTAACTTACCGCGGGGTTACCCGAGGTAATCCTGCGCGGTTACCGTCAGGTCACTTTGCACCGGCATGTGTGAGGAGTGACCCGTGGGAAAGACGCGCAGAGCTTTGCGGACCACCGCCCTGGGCGCGGTATCGGTGGCGCTCGTCGCCGGTGCCGCCCCCGCCGCCCAGGCCGCACCCCCGTCCAAGGCCGCCGCCCCGGGCGTCCGCTTCGTCGACATCCCCGGGGACGGCGGCACGGTCCTCAAGGCCAACGTCGTCACGCCCGCGGGCGCCCCGGCGGACCGCTCGTACCCCGTCGTCGTGCTGCCCACGAGCTGGGCCATGCCGCAGATCGAGTACATCGCGCAGGCCATGAAGCTCGCCGACGCCGGCTACGTGGTGGTCAGCTACAACTCGCGGGGCTTCTGGCAGTCCGGCGGCGAGATCGAGGTCGGCGGCCCCGAGGACATCGCGGACGCCTCCCGCGTCATCGACTGGACGCTGCGGAACACCCCCGCCGACCCGGAGAAGGTCGGCATGGCGGGCGTCAGCTACGGGGCGGGCATCAGCCTGCTGGCCGCCGGGCACGACAAACGGGTCAAGGCGGTCGCGGCCCTCAGCGGCTGGAGCGACCTCGTCGGGTCCATCTACAGCGGCCGCACCCAGCACCTCCAGGCGGCCGCCCTGCTCGGCGGGGCGGGCCGGCTCACCGGCCGCCCGAGCGCCGAGCTGCAGGGGGTCCTCAAGGACTTCCTCGGCTCCAACCTGGACCAGGAGGACGAGATGATCGCGTGGGGCGCCAAGCGCTCCCCCGCGACGTACCTGGACCGCATCAACAGCAACGGCGCGGCCGTCATGCTCGGCAACGCCTGGGGCGACACCATCTTCCCGCCCAACGAGTACGCCGACTTCTACGAGAAGCTCAAGGGCCCCAAGCGCCTGGAGTTCCGCCCCGGCGACCACGCGACGGCCGAGGCGACGGGCCTGCTGGGGCTGCCCAACGACACCTGGACGAGCACCCGGCGCTGGTTCGACCGCTATCTGAAGGGCGAGAAGAACGGCGTCGACCAGGAGCAGCCCGTCCAGCTGAAGTCCCGCTCCACGGGCGGCTACGAGGGCTACCCCGACTGGAAGTCCGTAGGGGCCGCCCAGCGCAAGCTGGACCTCGCGGGCACCACCACGATCCACACGAACGTCGACTCGGGCGCCAACGGCGGCATCGTGATGCTCTCCAACGCCCTCGACCAGTTCCTGAAGCTGCCGCCGATGGCGTCGATGCCGCTGCTGCCGCGCCGGTACGCGGCCGTCTGGCAGGGGCAGCGGGCCGAGCGGCCCCAGCGCGTGCGCGGCACCGCGAAGCTGCACACCACGCTCACCAGCACCAAGGAGAGCGGCACCCTCGTCGCGTACCTCTACGACGTGGGCCCGCTCGGCCTCGGCAAGCTGGTCAGCAACGCGCCGTACACCTTCCACGGCAAGACCCCCGGCAAGCCGTTCGGCGTCGACCTGGAGCTGTTCTCCACGGCCTACGACGTCCCGGCAGGACACAGGCTCGCCCTGGTGGTCGACACGGTCGACCCGCTCTATATCGAGCACAACCCGTCCGGCGCGCAGCTGACCTTCTCCTCGCCCAGGACCGACCCGTCGTACGTGTCGATCCCGCTGCGCGAGCAGTGATCTCCGGCTGCTGCCGGGCGGGCCTGGCCCTCCAGCTGCTGCTTCCCCCTAGGGGGCGGGGGCCCTGGGGGGACCCCCTCCCGGCAGCAGCGTCCCTGGTTCAGCCGGGGCGACGTCCACGGCCTCTGTCTTGGGACTGCGCCGCTGGCGTTTGGACACCCAGTAGGCGAACCACGACAGCAGCATGCACATCCCGATGTAGATCGGTGAGATCACCATGACCACGGGGATGAAAGGCAAATCGTAGTCGAGGTTCGACGCGATCAGTTTCCCGGCGTGCAGGAACTCCTCATAGGTGATCAGATAACCGAGCGAGGTGTCCTTCAGGGCCACGACCAACTGGCTGATGATGGCGGGCAGCATGGCCCGCACGGCCTGTGGCACCAGGACGTACGACATGACCTGAGTCTTTCTCATCCCCAGCGCGTAGGCGGCCTCCCTCTGTCCGCGCTCGACGGAGTTGACGCCGGAGCGGAACACCTCGGCGAGCACGGAGCCGTTGTAGAGCGTGAGCCCGGCGACGAGCGCCGGAAGCGGCTGGACCTTCAGCGCCACGAAGACGAAGAAGATCATCACGAGTACGGGCATGGCCCGGAAGAACTCCACGACCAGCGTGGCCAGCCAGCGCACCGCCCGGTGCTCGGAGAGGCGCCCGGTGGCCAGGAGCGCGCCGAGCGCGAGCGAGAGCACGGCGGCGACGGCGAAGGCCTTGAGCGTGTTGCCGAGGCCGCGCAGGAGCAGTTCCTGGATGCCCTGGTACTCGAACGGCGTCCACTTGGTGCGCGTGAACTGGTCGGTGTCGAACAGCAGGTACAGGACCCAGGCGACGAGCCCGACGATGACGGCGGTCGACAGGACGCCGTACAGCAGGTGTCTCCTGCGGGTCCTCGGGCCCGGGATATCGTAGAGGGCGGTGGCTTCGGCGGCGGTGGTGGTCATCGGGCGACTCCCCAGCGCTTCTCGAGGATGTTGAAGACGGCGCTGATGGCCAGGGTGATGATCAGGTAGCCGAGGGCGATCCAGAGGAAGGTCCAGACGATGTTGTAGCCCAGCTCGCTGAGTGTCTTGTAGGTGCCGAGCAGTTCGGTGACGCTGAAGGCGCCGGCGATCGCCGAGTTCTTGGCGAGGGCGATGAGCGTGGAGCCCACGGGCGGGATCACCGAGCGGAAGGCCTGCGGGAGCACCACCATGGACAGGGTCTGACCGAACGTCATGCCGAGGCTGCGGGCCGCCTCGCCCTGCCCCCTGGGCACGGTGTTGATGCCGGAGCGCAGTGCCTCGCAGATGAAGGCGGAGGTGTAGCAGCCGAGGGCGAGGACGGCGAACACCTTGAAGGGCAGCACGAGTCCGAAGCGCGGCAGGCCGAGCAGGACGGCGAAGAACAGCAGGGTCAGCGGAGTGTTGCGCAGGACCGCCACCCAGACCGCGCCGAACACGCGGAAGGAGCCGACGGGCGCGACCCGGAAGGAGGCCATGACGAAGCCGAGCACGAGCGCCAGGGCGGAGGCGTACACGGTGAGTTCGACGGTGCCGAGGAAGCCCTCGCCGTAGGTGGAGAAGTTGTCCGTCAGTACGTCCACGACGCCTCCTCAGCTCGCCGGGTAGCGGTCGATGGCGGGGGGCTTCGGCGCGGGGACCCCGGACAGGCCGAGGGTCGCGTCGTACGCCTTCTTCCAGTCGCCGTCGCGTTCGCGGGCGGCGAGGGCGTCGTCGATGGCAAGGCGCAGCGTGTTGTCGCCCCGGGGGACGCCGATGCCGTAGGGCTCCTCGGAGAACGGCTTGCCGACGACCTTCAGCTCCTCGGGGACCTTCGCCGCGTAGCCGATCAGGATCGCGTCGTCGGTGGTGACCGCGTCGACCTGGTAGGTCAGCAGGTTGTCGACGCACACCGAGTACGTGTCGTACGCGACGAGCGTGGCCTTCGGGTGGTCCTTCTGGATGCGCTGGTACGGCGTGGAGCCGGCGGCCGAGCACACGCGCTTGCCGTCGAGGTCCTTCGGGCCCTTGATGTCGTCCTCGTCGTGGCGTACGAGGAGGCCCTGGCCGGCCATGTAGTAGGGGCCGCCGAAGCCGACGAGCTTCTTGCGGTTGTCGTTGATGGTGTAGGTGCCGACGTAGTAGTCGATCTGCCCGTTCTGGAGGGCGGTCTCGCGGTTCGCGGAGGCGATGGTCTTGAAGGAGATGCGCTTCGGGTCGAGGCCGAGGGAGGCCGAGACCATCTTGGCGATCTCGATGTCGAAGCCGGAGTAGCGGCCGGTGGCGGGGTCCTTCTCGCCGAGGTAGGGCTGGTCCTCCTTGGCGCCGACGACGAAGTGGCCGCGGTTCTCGGCCTTGCGCCAGGTGCTGGAGGCGGACAGGTCGAAGCCCTCGGCGACCCGGTAGACGGGCAGCTTCCCCGCGGCGGGCCCCTTGGTCGGCGGGCTGCCCTCCTTGCCGCAGGCGGCGGTGGCGAGCGCGGTGAGCGACAGGGCCGCGAGCAGCCCGAGCAGGCGTGTCGTACGCATGGGACGCATCCCCCCGTCAGTGCTTGAGGATCTTGGAGAGGAAATCCTTGGCGCGGTCGCTCTCCGGGTGCGTGAAGAAGTCCTCGGGGGCCCTGTCCTCGATGATCCTGCCGTCGGCCATGAACACGACGCGGTTGGCGGCCGAGCGCGCGAAGCCCATCTCGTGGGTGACGACGACCATCGTCATGCCCTCGCGGGCGAGGGACTGCATGACTTCGAGGACCTCGTTGATCATCTCGGGGTCGAGGGCCGACGTCGGCTCGTCGAAGAGCATGACCTTGGGGTCCATGGCGAGGGCGCGGGCGATGGCCACGCGCTGCTGCTGGCCGCCGGAGAGCTGCGCGGGGTACTTCTGCGCGTGCGCGGCGAGCCCGACCCGCTCCAGGAGTTCGCGGGAGCGCTGGTCCGCCTCGTCCTTCTTGCGGCCCCTGACCTTCACCTGGGCCAGGGCGACGTTCTGCAGCACGGTCTTGTGCGCGAAGAGGTTGAACGACTGGAAGACCATGCCGACTTCGGCGCGGAGCCGGGCCAGGGCCTTGCCCTCCTCGGGCAGCGGCTGCCCGTCGAGGCGGATGGTGCCCGACTGGATGGTCTCAAGACGGTTGATCGTCCGGCAGAGCGTCGACTTGCCCGAACCGGACGGGCCGATGACCACGACCACCTCCCCCTTGCCGACGGTGAGGTCGATGTCCTGCAAGACATGCAACTCGCCGTAGTACTTGTTCACGTCACGCAGCTCGATCAACGGATCGACGGCCATGCCCAGACCTGCCCACTCTCAGCTGTGTCGGTCCGCGCAAACTATCCACGGCAAAACAGGACTTATGGGACGACACGCACTTATGGGCATTAACCGTATTTGAGACCGGAGGTTCGCCGTGCCGCCACGGCCCGGCCACGCGCCGGTCATGTCGCGGGCACGCCTCCCCCGCGCCCGCGCCGGCCCATCGGACAGGCCCTAGGTCTCGGAGGTCTCGGCGTACATCTGGGACAGCTCGGGGGTGCCCTGTACGGCCCAGTCGAGGCCCGCGGCGACCACCTGTAGCTCCCGGCCCGAGGCGAGCCGGACGACGGGCGTGCCGCCCGGCAGGACGTGCCACACAGCGCCGGGGACGGTGCGGACGATGACCGTGCCGAGGTAGAGCCCCGCGTCGTTGCCGAGCCAGGGCAGGGTCTCCGGGTCCTCGCGCCAGCGCGGCGTGAGCTGGTCGAGCGCCGCCAACGACGCGGGCGTGTCGTCGAGTTCGAGCCCCGCGCGCGCCGCCTGGGAGCGCAGCAGCTCGCACTCCGAGAGCAGCTCGGCCACCCCCTCCGGGTCGGCCTCGAAGGCGGCGGCGAGCTTCAGCCCTGCCCCGCCCGCGTGCCGCTTGCGCCACTTGTCCAGGAACGGAATGTTCATGACCGGCCTCTCCGTGGGGCGCCCGAGCGTTCGGACGGCGGCTTTCGCGTTCCAAGGAATGTATCTTGCGGCAGTTGATCACGGAATCAGGCGAATCACTCCGCCCGCCTCCCGTGGCGCCGCCCGCGCGGGCCCTCAGCGGCGCGTGAAGGCGAGGATCGTGGCCAGGTTCATCGGGCGGCGCGTCGAGAGGTACAGATAGGGCGCGGTGTGGTGCGGGCCCCGCAGCTCCACGCGCAGCGCGGTCGGCACATAGCTGCGCAGCAGCAGGTGCGCGTACGCGTTCGCCTTGCGGGTGCGCCACTCGAAGGCCTCCCCCGCGTCCAGGATCTCGGTCGTGCCCAGCTCGTCGATGGGGATCGCGCGGCCTCCCGCGACGAGCGTGCCCGGTGTCACGACGATGCGCGCCGAGCCGTAGCGGTGGACGAGCGGGCCGCAGACGGCGACGACGAGGAGGAGACCGGCCGCGGCGGCCACCGGGCCGAACGGCAGCAGCAGCCCGGCGAAGAGCCCGCCGCCGAGCACGACGAGGAACCACCACACGGCCGGGACAGTCAGGCGCTCATCGTAAAGATGCATGGGCCCATCCTGGCAAAGGGGTTCGGGGACCGGCGGCCGGGGTGACGGACGGGGTCGCCGTCTTGACTGGCCTCTGACGGCTCCTTAGCTTCAGGGCGCGTCCCCCGTCACACCGGGGGGCCGGAGAACGCCAGGAACACCGAGGCTCGGGGAAGGGGCCGTCGTGCGCCGACGTGTCCGCGGTGCCGCCGTCGTGCTCGCGCTCCTGGGGGGCCTCGCCCCCGTGGGGGCCGCGGGGGCCGCGCCGCACCGGTCCGGGCCGCTCCCCCTGGAGCGGCTCTTCGACAACAGGGCCGTCAGCGACGACGCGCGGCCCGGTGACGCGGACTTCGACGGCGCGGGCGCCTCGCTGTCCGCGCCGGACCTGGCGGCGGCCGGGTGGACTCCCGGCCGGACGCTGGGAGTTGAGGGCGCGCGCCTCGCCTGGCCGGACACGCGGGCGGGCGAGCCGGACAACGTGCGGGCCGACGGGCAGTGGGTGCGGCTGCGCGGGCGCGGGGACGCGCTCGCCTTCCTGGTGGCGGGGACCGGGGGCGACGCGCACGGCACCGGGACCGTGCGGTACGGCGACGGATCGCGCACCACGTACCGTCTGACCGCCCCCGACTGGCGCACCGGACCGCTCGCCACCAAGTCCGTCGCCCTGCCGCACATCAACACGCCGGACGGGCAACGCGCCGAGAAGGCACGGCTGTACGTCGTCACCGTGCCGCTCGCGCGCGGGCGCGAGGTGGCGTCGGTGCGCCTTCCCGGCGATCCCGGCGCGGCGGACCTGCATGTCTTCGCCGTGTCGGTACGGTCCCCCGCCGCCGGGTGGACGGGGACGTGGTCGGCGTCGACGGCCGGGTACGCGAGCGTGGGCCCGTGGGCGGACCGGACCGTGCGGCTCGTGGTGCACACCGGCGTGGGCGGGCCGCGGGCGCGGATCCGGCTGGACAACACCTTCGCGTCGGCGCCGGTGCGCGTCGGGAGCGCGAGCGTCGCCGTGCGGGGCGCGGGAGCACAGGCGCGCGGCGCGCCCGTACCGCTGACGTTCGGCGGGGCGGGCGGGGTGGAGATCCCCGCGGGGGCGCAGGTGTTCAGCGACCCCGTGCGGTTCGCGGTGCCCGCGGGCGCGGATCTGCTCGTCAGCTTCCATCTGCCGGGGACGGTGACGGCCGCGCCCGTGCACAGCCAGGCCCTCCAGACCTCGTACGTGAGCGGGCCGGGTGATCACGCGGCGGAGGCGTCCGGCGCCGCGTACACCTCCACGATGCGGGTGTGGCCGCTGCTCACCGGGGTCGACGTGGCGGGCGGGCCGGGCTCGGTGGTGCTGCTCGGTGACTCCATCACCGACGGGGTCGGCTCCACTCCTGACACGAACCGGCGGTGGCCCGACGTGCTCGCGCGGCGGCTCCTGGAGGAGCCGGCTTCGGCGCGCTACGGCGTCCTCAACCAGGGCATCTCCGCCAACCGTGTCGTCGGGGACCGCTATCCCGGGGACGGGGTGTCCACCGACACCGGAGGTGTCAGCGCGCTGCACCGGCTCGACCGTGACGTGCTCGCGCAGACGTCCCCGCGCACCGTGGTCGTCTTCCAGGGCATCAACGACCTGCGGGCCGGGGCGGCCGCCGCGGACGTCGTGGGCGGCCTGCGGGAGATCGCCGCGCGGGCCCGCGCGCGGGGGCTGCGGGTCGTCGCGGCGACGCTGGTGCCGTGCGCCGGGGAGGCCCGGTGCACGGCGGCCGTCGACGCGCGGCGGGTCGCGGTGAACGCGGCGCTGCGGCGGGGCGAGACGGACGCCGACGCCGTGCTCGACTTCGACGCGGCGCTCCGCGACCCGGCGCGGCCCGAGCGCCTGCTGCCCGCGTACGACAGCGGCGACGATCTGCACCCCGGCGACGCGGGCCTGGCCGCCCTGGCGCGCGCGGTGCCCCTGGAGGCGCTCCGGGGCTAGAGGTCGAGGTCCACGACCACCGGGGCGTGGTCCGATGCGCCCTTGCCCTTGCGCTCCTCGCGGTCCACGTAGGCGTCGCTGACGGCCTTGGCGAACGGCTCGTTGCCGTACACCAGGTCGATGCGCATGCCCTTGTTCTTCGGGAAGCCCAGCTCGCGGTAGTCCCAGTACGTGAAGGGGTGGTCGTACTTCAGGGGGCGCGGGACGACGTCCGTGAGGCCGGTCTCGCGGAGCGCCGCGAGGGCCGCGCGCTCGGGGGGCGTGACGTGCGTGAGGCCTTCGAAGCGGGCGACGTCCCAGACGTCGTCGTCCGTCGGCGCGACGTTGTAGTCGCCGAGGACGGCGAAGGGGCGGGGGCCCGCGGCGTCGGCGGTGACGGCGGCCTTGAGGGCCTCGAACCACTGGAGCTTGTAGGCGTAGTGGGCGTGGTCGACCTCGCGGCCGTTCGGCACGTAGACCGACCAGGCGCGCAGGGGGCCGCAGGTGGCCGCTATGGCCCTCGGCTCCTGCGCGCCGTCGTAGTCGGGGCCGCCGGGCAGGCCCGTGGTGACGTCCTCCAGGCCTACGCGGGAGAGCAGCGCGACGCCGTTCCACCTGCCGGTGGCGTTGACCGCCGACTCGTAGCCCAGCTCGCGCAGGGCCTCGGTGGGGAACTGCTCCGCGGTGCACTTGGTCTCCTGGACGCACAGGACGTCCGTGCCGCTCTTCTCCAGCCAGGCCAGGAGGCGGGGAAGGCGTGCGGTGATCGAGTTCACGTTCCAGGTGGCGATGCGCATGACGGACAACCTACCTGCCGGGACTGACAGCGGGCGGCCCGGCGGCGGTCACACCCGGGCGGACTCGCCGGGTGCGAGGCGGGTGTGCTCGGTGCCGCCGAGCCTGCCGATGTGCCCCTCGTAGATCGGCAGCGCCAGGTCCGTGAGCAGCGCGTCGTGGACGTCGTAGGCACGCCGCGGCTCGACCTCGCGGACGTACTCGATGACCTCGGAGATCTTGTTCCAGGGGGCCATCACCGGGACCAGGAGGGTGTCCACGGGGTGGTCGGGGACGGTGAGCGCGTCGCCGGGGTGGAAGACGGCGCCGTCCACCAGGTAGCCGACGTTGGTGACGCGCGGGATGTCGGGGTGGATCACGGCGTGCAGCTCGCCGTGGACCTGGACGTCGAACCCCGCGGCCGTGAACGTGTCGCCGTGGCCGACCCGGTGCACGCGCCCCGGGAAGGCCGCGGCGATCCGGTCGGCGACGGCCGCCAGGGTCCAGATCGCGGCGGCCGGGTTCGCCTCCATGGCGGCGCGCAGGCGGGCCTCGTCGAAGTGGTCGGGGTGTTCGTGGGTGACGAGGAGCGCGTCGGCGCCGAGGGCCGCGTCGGCCTCGGTGAAGCCCCCGGGGTCGATGACGAGCGTCCGGCCCTCCTTTTCGAGGCGCACGCACGCGTGGGACTGCTTCGTGAGCTTCGTGCCGGTGGTCGTCGTCATGGGGGTCCCCTTCTCTTCTCCGTCGCGTGGTTCCCCATCCTGCTCGCCGCGCCGCTCGGCGCTATTCAGGGGGTGTCGTTTCCTCCCGGATGACCGTCTGCGCGACCCGGAAGGCCCTGTTGGCCGCGGGCACGCCGCAGTACACGGCGGCCTGGAGCAGCACTTCCTTGATGTCGGGCGGGGTCAGGCCGTTGCGCAGCGCGGCGCGGATGTGGAAGGCCAGCTCCTCCTGGTGGCCGCCCGCGACGAGGGCCGTGAGCGTGACGCAGCTGCGGGTGCGGCGGTCGAGGCCCGGGCGGCTCCAGACCTCGCCCCAGGCGTAGCGCGTGACGAGGTCCTGGAAGTCCGCCGAGAACTCGTCGGCGGCGGCCAGGGCCTGGTCGACGTGCGCGTCCCCGAGGACCTCGCGGCGCACCTTCATGCCCGTGGCGTACGCGTCGGGGCGCGCGGCCCGCTCCTGGGGCGGCTCCACGGGGGCGATCTCGGCCGGGGGCGCGGCAGGCGGCGGGGCGAGCACCGGCTTGACGGGCGGTGCCGCGATGGCGTGCTGGCCGGTCGCGCCGATGTCCGGCGCGGCCTGCCAGGCGCTGCCGAAGTGGCGTACGAGCAGGTCGGTGACCGCGGCGGGCTGCTCGACGGGCGCGAGGTGCGAGGCGCAGGGCACCACGGCGAGGCGGGCGTCGGGGATGCCCGCGACGAGCGTGCGGGCCTCGCCCTGGCCGGTCACCTGGTCCTCGGAGCCGACGAGGACCAGCGTGGGCACTCCTATGCTGCCCAGTTCGCCGCGGATGTCGAAGGCGGCGAGCGCCTCGCAGGCGGCGATGTAGCAGCCCGGGTCGGTGGTGCGGACCATCTGCACGGCCCAGTCGGTGATGGCGGGCTGGGCGGCGGCGAAGCCGGGCGTGAACCAGCGCTCGGGCGAGGTCCTGGCGACGGGTTCGAGGCCGTTCGTGCGGACGATCACGCCGCGCTGGCGCCACTCGTCGGCGGTGCCGAACCGCGGCGAGGTGGCGATGAGCGCGAGCGAGGCGACCCGCTGGGGGTTCCTGAGGGCCAGCTCCGCGCCGATGGCGCCGCCGAGCGAGCAGCCCGCGTAGCCGAAGCGCTGTACGCCCACCTCGTCGAGCGTGGCGAGCACGCGGGCGGCAAGGTCACCGACGGACTCCACGGGGTGGGCGGGGGCGCCGCCGTGTCCGGGCATGTCGAAGCGGAGCACTCGCCAGTGCTTGCTCAGCTCGGGCACCTGCCGGTCCCACATGTGCCACGTGGTACCCAGTGAGGGACCCAGGACCAGGACCGGGGCGTCTTCTGGCCCGTCAGCGCGGTATTGCAGGGTGTTCGTCGGTGTCTCACTCACCCGCCCGACCCTCTCATCTGTCACGACAGTCCTTATGAGCGGGTCCTGACTGTAGCTGTCCGGCCGAACGGCTGGCTTCTCGGGCCACCGCGAGGATCCACACGGGAAGAGGTGTGCGACAGGACGAAGGGGGCATCCGGGGAGAGCCGCACGTCGTGGGGCGGTTCGGGTGGAGGGGCCGGTCCTCGAGTGGTGGTCCGGCGGTGACAGGCGGAGTCTGGATTGTTGAAGCTGCCCTCGTGGGGCGCGGTGGGTGACCGCCCCGATCAGCATGGAGGCCCTGTGATCACCGTCGATGCCCCCGTCGGCGTTCCGGCGACCCCGAGGACATCACCCGTGCCCGACCGCACGGCGAGACCTCCGGCTCTGCCTCTGCCTCCTGTACGAGCTGCGCCACTCGCCCGGGCGCCGCACCAGGCGGGCGCCGGGCAGGCCGCCCTGCGATGCTGCGAAGAGGATGTGGTGGCGGACGCCGTCCATGAGCTGGTGGTGCGACGGGGCGTGATCGGCGGTGTTCCGGAGGACGAGCCCGGGCTCGCCCCCGGCATCGCGTTCCCCGTCCGGTCGACCGGCTTCCTGGAGGACCAACTGGGTGAGCACCTTCTCGCCGCCTGGCGCAAGGGACGTACGGCCTTGCGGGATCCGATGAGCGACACCGCTCCCTAGACCTCGCCCCCTCAGCTGCACCTCACACACCCCCACGGTTGGAGAGCGCATGCCGGACAAGAAGGCTGCCGACAAGCTGTCGAAGAAGACCGCCTCGTCGGCGGCGGCCGCGGGTAAGCCCGCGAGGAAGAAGACGGCCAAGAGGGCCGCGCCGGTGGCGGAGAAGCCGGCGCCCGCCAAGGAGAAGGCCAAGAAGCCGACCGCCAAGAAGCCGGCAGCGGCGGCGAAGCCCGAGCAGGGGCGCAAGAAGAGCCCCCGGAAGGCTGGGGCCAAGAAGGCCGTCGACGCCCCGGCCCCGGGCGCCGGCCCCGCCGACGGCGTCCCGGGCAAACCCGGCGCCGAGACCCCGCCGGTCGCCGAGCCCACCACCCCGCGCGCCCCGCTGCCGCCCAAACCCGACCAGAGCGGCCCGGCCACCGTCAGCCCGACCGGTCAGGCAACCGCCGCGGACCCCGCGCACATGGCTCAGGGCGAGGGCTACTTGACCACCGCGCAGGGCGTCCGGCTGTACGAGACGGACCACTCCCTCAAGGCGGGCCCGCGCGGCCCGGTGCTGCTCCAGGACCACCACCTGCGGGAGAAGATCACCCACTTCGATCACGAACGCATCCCCGAGCGGGTCGTGCACGCCCGCGGGGCCGCCGCCCACGGCGTCTTCGAGGGCTACGGGACCGCCTCCGCGGTCACCAAGGCGGCCTTCCTGGGCAAGGGTGTCGAGACGCCGGTGTTCGTCCGCTTCTCCACGGTCCTCGGCTCCCGTGGATCCTCCGACACCGTCCGGGACACCCGCGGTTTCGCCACGAAGTTCTACACCACGGAAGGCACCTTCGACCTGGTCGGCAACAACATGCCGGTCTTCTTCATCCAGGACGCGATCAAGTTCCCCGACATCATCCACGCGGGCAAGCCGCACCCCGACCGGGAGATCCCGCAGGCGCAGAGCGCGCACGACACGTTCTGGGACTTCGTCACCCTGCACACCGAAGCCACCCACCACACGCTGTGGAACATGTCGGACCGGGGCATTCCGCGCTCGTACCGCATGATGGAGGGCTTCGGCGTCCACACGTTCCGCCTGGTCGACGCCGGCGGTTCCACCTCGCTGGTGAAGTTCCACTGGAAGCCGAAGCTGGGTGTGCACTCGCTGGTCTGGGAGGAAGCGCAGATCACCAATGGCGTGGACCCGGACTTCCACCGCCGCGACCTGGCCGACGCGATCGAGGCCGGCGCGTACCCGCAGTGGGAACTGGGGATCCAGGTGTTCCCCGACACCGCCGACCAGACGTTCGAGGGCATCGATCTGCTCGACCCGACGAAGCTCGTGCCCGAGGAACTGGCCCCGGTGCAGCCGGTCGGACTGCTCACGCTCAACGCCAACCCCAGCAATTTCTTCGCCGAGACCGAGCAGGTCGCCTTCCACGTCGGCCACCTGGTGCCCGGTATCGACATCACCGACGACCCGCTGCTCTCCGGTCGCCTGTTCTCCTACCTCGACACGCAGATCACTCGGCTCGGCGGCCCCAACTTCGCCCAGCTGCCGATCAATCGCCCGCACGCCCCCGTCAACGACATGCTGCGCGACGGCATGCACCAGACGGCTGTACACCGAGGGGCGGCCCCGTACAAACCCAACTCCCTGGACGGCGGCTGCCCCTTCGTGGCCGGGGAGGACGTGGGAGCGTACGTCGAGCGGCCGGTGACGGTTCCGGAGGGCCGGAAGGTCCGCGAGGCACCGGCCTCCTTCGACGACCACTTCAGCCAACCCCGGTTGTTCTGGCTGAGCATGAGCGACATCGAGCGCGAACACATCATCGCCGCCTACACCTTCGAGCTGAGCAAATGCTACGAGCAGGCGATCAAGGAGCGGGCGCTCCAGGTGCTCGCCAACATCGACCCCGTGCTGAGCGAGCAGGTCGCTGCCGGCCTCGGCCTGCCCGCGCCGGCCCCCACGGTGAAGCCGGCGAAGCCCACCCCGAGCCCCGCCCTCTCCCAGGTCGGCCGCACGTGGCCGCTGGACGGCCGGATCATCGGCGTCATCGCCGACGCCGACTGTGACCTCGACGGGGTGCGGAAGGTGCGTCAGGACATCCTCGACGCCGGGATGGTGCCCCTCGTCATCGCCCCCACGGGCGGCTCCCTGGACGCCTCCGGCGGCCCGCTCACCGTGCAGCGCACCTACGCCACCGCACGCTCGGTCGAGTACGACGCCTTGCTCGTGGCGGGCCCGCTCAGCTCGGGCGCGGACGCGTTCGCGGCCAGGGACGCCAAGGCGGGCAAGGGTCGTAAGCCCAACGCCCGGAAGAAGACCGCCGCCACCGACCCGCGGGTCCTGTTGCTGCTGTCGGAAGCCTTCCGCCACGGCAAGGCCATCGGCGGCTGGGCGGGCGCGGAGACGGCCCTGGCCGCGGCGGGCATCGCGGCGGACGCGCCGGGCGTCGTCAGCGGCGCCTCCGGCCCCCGCGTCCTCGGCGAGCTGACCGCGTTGATGGGCGCGCACCGCGTCTGGGAGCGGTTCCCGACGACGGTCTGAGCGCCTCCTCGTACGCGGGGAAGCGCCGGGGCCCTCCGCGGCTCACCGCGGAGGGCCCACAGGTTGACCGTGGGCCGACGGGTCACCCGCATCCGGGGGACGAGCCGCCTGCCGAACACCAGGACGGGTATACGGGATCACGTGAGAACGCCCCCCGCCCAGTCGGAGACGTCCCAGTCCCCGACGTCGCTCAAGAAGGCGCTGACCACGCCGCTGCTCTACTTCTTCATCCTGGGAGACGTCCTGGGGGCGGGCGTGTACGTCCTGGTCGGGCAGGTCGCGGCCGACTCCGGCGGTGCGGTGTGGGCCCCGCTGCTCGCCGCTCTGTGTCTGGCACTGCTGACCGCCGCCTCCTACGCCGAGCTGGTCACCAAGTATCCGCGCGCGGGTGGTTCGTCGCACTACGCGACCCTGGCGTTCGGGCCGTTCGCCGGGTTCCTGACCGGGTTCTGCATGCTGGCCGCCGGCGTGGTCTCGGTGGCCGCCCTGGCCCGGGGGTTCGGCGGTGACTATCTGGCCGAGTTCGTCACCCTGCCCCTCGTGCTCGTACTGATCGTGTTCCTGGTCGCGCTGGCGCTGCTGAACGCGCGCGGCATCAGCGAGTCGACGCGCGCCAACGTGGTCGCCACCGTCATCGAGGTCGGCGGACTGCTGCTCGTGATCGGGCTTGGCTGCTGGATCGTGCTGCGCGGCGACGGGGACCTGGGGAGGCTGACGGACCTGGGGACCGCGGGCAAGGGGCCCGCGGCGGCTCTGTTCAGCGGGGCCGTGCTCGCCTACTACTCCTTCGTCGGCTTCGAGACGTCCGTCAACGTGGCCGAGGAGACCAGGGATCCTCGCCGGTCGTACCCCCGAGCGCTCTTCGGGGCCCTGCTCACCGCGGGCGCGGTGTACGCGCTGGTCGGCGCCGCCGCGGCGGCAGCCGTACCGACCGGAAGGCTGGCCGGGTCGAGCGGGCCGCTGCTCGAAGTCGTCCGGGTGGCGGGCCGGGTCCCCACCGAACTCTTCAGCGCGATCGCTCTGGTGGCCGTCGCGAACGGCGCTCTGCTCACCGGCATCATGTCCTCACGCCTGGCGTACGGCATGGCGCGGGACGGCCTCCTGCCGTCCTTTCTGACGACGGTGCTGCCCCGTCGGCGCACGCCCTGGGTGGCGATCGCCGCGACGACGGCGCTTTCTCTGTTCCTCGCGACGACCGGCGAGGTGGACACCCTCGCTTCCACCCTGGTCCTGCTCCTCCTCGTGGTGTTCTTCCTCGTCAACACCTCGCTCCTCGTCCTGCGCCGCGACACTGTCCCGCGCGACCATTTCCGGGCGCCGACCGCCGTCCCGGTACTGGGAGCCGCCTCCTGCGTTGTGCTCGCGACGCAGATCGAACAGGAGGTCTGGGTCAGGGGGCTCATCGCTCTGGCTGCCGGCGCCGCACTGGGCGCTGTCGCCGCCGTGCGCCTGCGCCGCAAGGGCTGAGCGACGGCACGTCGGCGGGATTGTTGTGGCTGGTCGCGCGGTTCCCCGCGCCCTTTCAGGGTGCTGGTGCGGGGTTTCCGGGGTGCCCGCATCGGTGAGGGTCATGGGATGAATCCACTGCCGTTCTCCGCGGAACCTTCAGGAAAGCCCCTCCCCCACATCGCCGCTGACGCCCTGGCGCGGCTCGTTCCGATGGCCGCGGCCGTCGACGCCGTCGAGGCCGTGCTCGTGGGGGGCGGGCTTGATCCGGAGGCGGAGCCCGCGCGTGCCGTGGTCGGGGTGCCGGGCGGGCAGCTGCTGATGATGCCCTCGGCCACGACGGCGTACGCGGGCGTGAAGGTCGCCTCGGTCACGCCCGCCAACCCCGCGCGCGGGCTGCCCCGCATCCAGGGCCTCTACCTCCTGCTCGACGGGGCGAGTCACACTCCGCTGGCCCTGCTCGACGGCATCGCGCTGACGTCGCTGCGTACGCCCGCCGTGTCCGGGGCGGCGCTGCGGCACCTGGCCGTGCCAGGGGCCCGGCGGCTGCTGGTGTTCGGGACGGGGCCGCAGGCGTGGGGGCACGTGGAGGCGGTGCGGGCGGTGCGGCCCGGGCTCGCGCACGTGGACGTGGTGGGGCGGGATGCGGAGCGGCTCACGGCGTTCGTGGAGCGCTGCCGGGGCGCGGGGCTCACGGCGGCGGCCGCGGCGCCCGAGGACGTCGCGCACGCCGACGTGGTGTGCTGCTGCACGACGGCGCGCGAGCCGTTGTTCGACAGCGCGCTGCTCGCGCCGCACGCGGCCGTCGCGGCGGTCGGCTCGCACGAGCCGGACGCGCGCGAGGTGGACGAGCACCTCGTGGGCCGGGCCACGGTCGTCGCCGAGGCCAGGACCGTGGCGCTGCGCGAGTGCGGCGACATCGTGCAGGCCCTCGCCGCCCGCGCCTTCGACGTCGAAGGGCTGCGCACGCTGGGCGAGTTGGTGCGGGGCCAGGTGCCGGTCGCGGAGGACCGGCCGCGCCTGTTCAAGTCGGCGGGGATGGCGTGGCAGGACCTGGCGGTGGCCGTGGCGGCGTACGAACGGCGGGGCGCGGGCACGGAGGTCTGACGGCGGCTCACACCACCGTCACCGGGTGCCGTACGACGGCGTCGAAGAGGTAGCCCTGGGTGTTGTGCGGCGTCGTGGGCGGCTGGGTGCGGCCCGTCGCGTCGGTGGCGCGGGCGAGCAGCGTGGCGCGGCCCGTGGCGCGCGGGCGCCAGGTCGTGCTCCAGCGCACCCAGGAGCCGCGGCGCGGCTCGTCGCGCAGCCGGGCCGGGTGCCAGGTGGCGCCCTCGTCGGTGCTGACGTCGACGCGGGCGACAGAGGCCGCGCCGGACCAGGCGCGGCCGGTGAGGCGGTGCCGGACGCCCGCGGCCAGCGGCGCGTTCCAGGGCAGTTCGAAGGCGGACTTGAGGGTCTGGCGGGTGAGCGGCGCGGAGCCGTCCGCGGGGTGGCCGGGGCCGTACAGGCGGTAGAAGTCGGTGTTCCAGGGCGAGTAGAGCGGAGTCGACGAGACCTCGATGTCGCCCACCCACTTGATGGACGCGACGCCGATCCAGGAGGGCACGAGGACGCGCACCGGGTGGCCGTGGTCGGCGGGCAGGGGCTCGCCGTTCATCTCGTACGCGAGGAGTACGTCGTCCAGGGCCTTGGTGAGGGGCAGCGGGCGGCGCACCCGGCCGAGGTTGGTGCCGTCGGCTGTGACGTAGTCGCCGTCGAGGCCGCGGGGCATGACGTCCACGGCGTCGCGGGCGAGGCCCGCCCGGCGCAGTACGTCGGCGAGGCGCACGCCGCGCCAGCGCGCCTGGCCTATGGCGCCGAGGGTCCAGGCCGTGCCGGTGACCGGCCGGCCCTGCTGGGTGGCGAACAGGCCGCGGCCGTTGCCCGCGCACTCCACGAACGCGGTGCGGGTCGTCGACGGCAGCCGCTGGAGGTCGGCGAGGGTGAACTCCCGTGGGCCGCCGGTGAGTCCGTCGCCCCAGACGGTGAGTTTCCAGTCGTGGGCGGTGAGTTGGGGGGTGCTGGTGTGGTTGCGGACGAAGAAGTGGGACGCGGGGGTGAGGTGGCCCGTCGCCGCGAGGGCCTCGAACTTCGTCTCGGCGTTCGTGCCGCGCACGGTGAACAGCTCGTCGGGCAGCGCCTTGACGATGGCGGGGGCCGTGGCGGCGTGCGCGCGCGGGGCGCTCCCGAGGCCCGGCGCGGAGGCCGCGAGGCCGGCGGCGGCCGTGAGCCGCAGCAGGTCACGGCGGGCCACGCCGTCGGCGCGGGCCTCGCCCGCGAGCCACTGGCGCAGCCTGCGCCGGTCGTGGGCGGCTTCGGTCGGGGTGGGGTGGGGCGGCGTCATGGGGGCGGCCTTCCGCGCGGCGTGACGTGACAGGAGGGGTGCGGCGTGGCGCGTACGCCGGACCGGGGGGAGGTCACACGGCGTACGGGACGGGCTCGGCGGGGGTGCGCTTAAGGATCAACAACAGCCGCGCGAAGGCAGCGCACGGGCCCGGTGGGCGCCGGTGGCGGAGCTGCCGCGGCCGAGGATCATGGCGTCATGCTACGAGGCCGCGGCGGAACCCGCCACGGCCACTTCCTGTCCCGCGCTTTTTCTGACCCGTCTACGGGGTGGTCGCGGAGACCACGTAGACCATCGGGTGCTTCGGGTTGGCGCGGCTCACCACGATGTCCTGGGTGGGGGCCGGGTTGTCCTGGTCGTGGGTCACGCCCCACCAGGGGCCGGGTCCTGTGAACTCCCAGCCGACGACGTTCTGGTCGCGCTTGCTGATGGTGATGTCGTCCTTCTTCAGCTTGCTCGCGCTGGTGCCGGTCTCCTTGAGGAACTTCTCCAGGCCCTCGTTGCTGGTGAGGAACTGCACGTACAGGCGGCTGGTGCGCCAGTTGTTGGTCTCGTAGTAGGCGACCTCCGCCGAGTACGGCGGCACCGGCACGTCGTAGAGGCGGCGCTGGACCTTGGAGGGCCAGCCCGCGGTGAGGCCGGTCGCGGAGTACTTCTTCTCCTTGTCTCGGCCGCTGTCGCGGGACTGGTTCGCGGAGATCAGCAGATAGCCCGCGGGGACGCCGATGAGCAGCACGATGATCGTCGCGGTGAGCCAGCGGCGGCGGATCATGTGGCGGCGGCCCTCGGGGCGCGGCTCGCGGTCGGCGGGGCCGGGGGCGCCGGGCAGGTCCGGGGGCGAGGGCTGGCGGGGGACGGTCATCTACGGGGTTCCCTGGGCGGTGCGGTCGTTGGCCTGGCGGGCCTGGGCGTAGCGCTCGTACCGCTCGTAGCGCTCGACGCGGCGGCGGTTGGCGCGGCGGAAGCGGCGGGCGACCAGGCGGGCGAGGTCGGCGGCGCCGACCATGCCGGCCTCGGGGCCGAGCTGGGCGCGGGCGATGCGGGCCTCGGGGCGGTAGCCGCGGCCGGTGAGGTGGCGGCGGAAGGCGTCCCGTGCGGGGCCGATGAGCAGGTCGTCGGCGGCGCTGACGCCGCCGCCGATGACGAAGCAGGACGGGTCGAGGGCCGCGGCGAGGTTGGCGATGCCGACGCCGAGCCACTGGCCGATGTCCTGGAGCAGCTCGACGCACATGGCGTCGCCCTCGCGGGCCAGCTCGGTGATGAGGGGGCCTGTGATGTCGGGGACGTTGCCCTTGACGCGCTCGATGATCCCGTACGCGACCGGGGAGTCGGCGGCGGCCAGCTCGCGGGCCTCGCGCACCAGCGCGTTGCCGGAGCTGTACTGCTCCCAGCAGCCGCGGTTGCCGCACGGGCAGCGGTGCCCGCCGGGCACGACCTGCATATGGCCGAACTCGCCGGCGACGCCGAACTTGCCCCGCTTGACCTGGCCGTCCTCCAGGATGGCGCCGCCGATGCCGGTGCCCAGGGTGATCATGACGAGGTGGTCCTCGCCGCGGCCCGCGCCGAAGCGCCACTCGGCCCAGGCGGCGGTGTTCGCGTCGTTGTCCACCATGACGGGCACCGCGAGGCGGCCGGAGATGCGGTCCCTCAGGGGTTCGTTGCGCCAGGACAGGTGCGGGGCGAACAGGACGCGGTTGCGGTCCGCGTCGACCCAGCCCGCGGCGCCGATGCCGACGGCGTGCACGTCGTGCCGGTCGGAGAGGTCCAGGACCAGCTCGACGATGGTGTCCTCGACGACCTTGGGGCTCTTGGACTTGTCCGGCGTCTCGGTGCGCAGGGTCTCCAGGATGTTGCCGTCGGCGTCCACGACGCCCGCCATCACCTTCGTGCCGCCGATGTCGATGCCGACGGTGGGGACACGGGGGGCCGTCAGGTGCGAACGGCGCTCACGCGTGCCCACGGTCCGCAGGACGGTGGCTCGTGCGGAGCCGCGGTGCGTGAGGTCGCGGTAGGTGCTCATCGCGCCGATTCTGCCTCACGCCCGCGGGGGCGCGCACAACGGGGACCCGGGGCGCGGCCGCCCCGGGCTTTCCCACCGGGGCTCCCGGGTCAGCCCCCTAAGGGGCGGTGCCCCCCGGGGGCGCGTCCCAGCTCCCGCCCGGGCCCCGGGTGCCCCCCTGGGGGCGCGGGGAACTGCGCGGCCAGCCACGACAAAGCCGCAGACGCATCTGCTCGGGTCCTCGGCAGACGCGTCTGCGGCTCCTCGCGCGCCGAGCGCGCAGTTCCCCGCGCCCCTTAAGGGGCGGTGCCCCCCCAGGGCGCGTCCCAGCTCCCACCTGGGCTCCGGGTGAGCCCCCCTAGGGGCGCGGGGAACTGCGCGGCCAGCCACGACAAAGCCGCAGACGCACCTGCCGAGCGCTGAGCAGACGCGTCTGCGGCTCCTCGCGCGCCGAGCGCGCAGTTCCCCGCGCCCCTTACGGGGCGGTGCCTCGCTCCAGCTCATGGCGGAGGTCCTCCAGCTCGGAGCCCCCCGCCATCTGGCGGGTCAGCTCGTCGAGGGTGACGTCGGCTCGGGTGTAGGAGCCGGACATCCGCCCCCGCTTGAGGAGGACGAAGCGGTTGCCGACGAGGTAGGCGTGGTGCGGGTTGTGGGTGATCAACACCACGCCGAGCCCCGCGTCACGCGCGGCGGCGACGTACTTGAGCACGACCCCCGACTGCTTCACGCCGAGCGCCGCCGTCGGCTCGTCCAGGACGAGCACCTTCGCGCCGAAGTAGACCGCGCGGGCGATCGCCACGCACTGGCGCTCGCCGCCGGACAGGGTGCCGATGGGCTGGTCGACGTCGCGCAGGTCGATGCCCATGCGGAGCAGCTCGGCGTGGGTCGTCACGCGCATGCGCTCGACGTCCAGGCGCTTGAACGGGCCGGCGCCCTTGGTGGGCTCGGAGCCGAGGAAGAAGTTCCGCCACACCGGCATGAGGGGCACGACCGCCAGGTCCTGGTAGACGGTGGCGATGCCGCGGTCCAGGGCCTCGCGGGGGCCGGTGAGGCGGGTCTCCTCGCCCTCGATCCGGAAGGTGCCCGCGTCGTGCCGGTGCAGACCCGCGATGATCTTGATGAGGGTCGACTTGCCCGCGCCGTTGTCGCCGAGCACGCAGGAGATTTCCCCCGCGTGCACCTCCAGGGAGACGCCTTCGAGGGCGCGGATGTTGCCGTAGTACTTGCTGACGTCGTCCAGCTCGACGAGCGGCGTGCCGTCCGCGGGGGCCGTGGCGTCCTTGGGTGCGGCCTCAGTGGTCATTTCGTCGCCTCCGCGCGCTTGCGGACCCAGGCGTTCAGCAGGGTCGCGAGGAGCAGCATCGCCCCGAGGAAGAACTTGAACCAGTCCGGGTTCCACTCGGCGTACACGATGCCCTTGCTGGTCATGCCGAAGATCAGGGCGCCGACCGCGGCGCCGACCGCCGAGCCGTAGCCGCCGGTGATCAGGCAGCCGCCGATGACGGCCGCGATGATGTAGATCAGCTCATTGCCGACGCCCTCGCCGGACTGGACGACGTCGTAGTTGAAGAGCAGGTGCTGGCCGGAGACCCAGGCGCCGAAGGCGACGCCCATGTAGAGGCCGATCTTCGTCCTGCCGACGGGGACGCCGACCGCGCGGGCGGCCTGCTCGCCGCCGCCGACCGCGAAGATCCAGTTGCCCGCGCGGGTGCGGAGCAGGATCCAGGTGGCGACCGCGACCATCGCGAGCCACCAGACGATCGTGATCTTGAAGTCGACGCCGCCGACGGTGATCGTGGAGGCGAAGACGTCCTTGGCGGAGGCGAAGCCCTCCATGTCGGAGATCGACTTGGTGGAGACGGTGTCGCTGATCAGCTTGGTGAAGCCGAGGTTCGCGCCGGTCAGCATCAGGAACGTACCGAGCGTGATGATGAAGCTCGGCGGGTCGGTGCGGATCAGCATGACGCCGTTGAACACGCCGATGGCGAGGGTCGCGAGCAGCGAGACGCCGACGCCGACCCAGACGTTCGCGGTCATCTGGTAGCTGAACATCGACGAGATCAGCGCGGACGTCGTGACCATGACGCCCGCCGACAGGTCGAACTCGCCGCCGATCATGAGCAGCGCCACCGGGACCGCCATGATGCCGATCGTGGAGGCCGCGTACAGGACCGTGGCGATGCTGCTGGCCTGGAGGAAGCTGTCCGCGACGAGCGCGAAGAACAGGAAGACCGCCACGGCGCCGACGACCGAGCCCAGCTCGGGGCGGCCGAGGAGCTTCTTGAGGGGGGAGGTCGTCAGGAGGCGCTCGTCCCCCGCCTTCGCGGGCCTGTGCGGTGCTGGTGCGGTCGCGCTCATCGGGTCCCTCGCTTCGCGTAGTCCTCCAGCTCGCCGGCCTGGTCCTTGGTGACGATCTGCGGGCCGGTGAGGACCGGCTTGCCGCCGCCGAGGACGTCCGCGTTGTACTTGTAGAGCCACAGCAGGTCCACGGCCTCGTAGCCCTGGAGGTAGGGCTGCTGGTCGACGGCGAAGCCGAGGGCGCCCGACTTCAGGCCGCCCGCGACCTTCTCGTTCAGGTCGAAGGTGTCGATCTCGGCCTTGCTGCCCGCGCCCTCCTTCGCCTTCACCGCGGTGTCGGCGAACGGGGCGCCGAGCGTGACGACGGCGTCGATGTCCTTGTCGGCCTGGAGCTTGGCCTCGATGCCGGACTGCACGTCGGGCATGTTGGTGCCCTCCACGTACAGGTTCTTCATCTCGCCCTTGAAGGTCTTCTTGGCGCCCTCGCAGCGCTGCTCGTGGCCGACGTTGCCCTGCTCGTGCAGGACGCACAGGGCCTTCTTCCTGCCCCGCTTGTTCAGCTCGTCGCCGACGGCCTCGCCCGCGATGGTCTCGTCCTGGCCGATGTGGGTCAGGGCGCCGAACTCCTTGGACTCCGCCGAGCCCGAGTTCACGGTGACCACCGGGATCCCGGCCTTGCGGGCGCGGGCCACGGCGGCCTTCATCGCGTCCGGCTTGGCGAGGGTGACGATGATGCCGTCGACCTTCTTGTCGATGGCCGCGTCCACGAGCTGGGCCTGCTGCTGCGCCTCGTCGTGGTGCGAGTACAGGAACTTGATGTTGTCCTTGACGGCGGCCTGCTTCGCGCCGCTCTGGACGATGTCCCAGAACGTGTCGCCGTCGCCCGAGTGGGTGATCATCGCGAAGGTCCAGCGCGGCGTGTCCACCGCTGCCCTGCCTGACGCCTGCGCCGCCTTGCGCGCGTCCTCGGCGCGCTTGCCGCCGGTGCTGCTGCATCCCACGAGGGACGCCCCGAGCACCGCAACCAGCACGGCACCCACCGCACGTACTCCCGTTCGAACCCTTGCCACGTCGCCGTGCCCTTCTTGCTGTGCCGTGCTTGCAGTGTTTGCTGCGCGTGCTGTGTTTACTGCGTGTGCTGTGTTTGCTGTGTGTGCTGAGAGTGCCGTGTTCGCGGTGTGCACAGTGTGCCGCGACCCGCCGCGTCTCTCGTGCCGCTGGGCCCGGTGACCGGACCCAGCCGCCCAAGTATCGGTCACGCCGTCGCCCCGCATGGTCATCGGGTGCCGCGGGCGGTGAACTTCTCCAGCTTCGGGACGTCCTTCTCGGTGACCACGGCGGGCCCGGTCAGGACCGGTTTGCCGCCGCCGACGACGTTCGCGTTGGTCTTGTAGAGCCACAGCCCGTCGATCGCGAGGTAGCCCTGGAGGTAGGGCTGCTGGTCCACGGCGAAGCCGACCTCGCCCGCCTTGAGCCGCCGCACGACCTCGGCGTTCAGGTCGAAGGTGTCGATCTCCGCCTTGCTGCCGGCGTCCTCCCTGGCCTTCACGGACACCGCCGCGACCGGCGCGCCCAGCGTGACGACCGCGTCGATACCCTTGGTGGCCTGGAGCTTCGCGCTGATGGACGACTGGGCGCCGGGCTGGTTGGTGCCGTCGACGTTCAGGTTCTCGACCGAGCCCCCGAAGGTCTTCCGCACGCCCGCGCAGCGCTGCTCCAGGGAGACGTTTCCCTGCTCGTGGATCACGCACAGGGCCTTCTTCCTGCCGCGCCTGTCCAGCTCGTCGCCGACGGCCTCGCCCGCCACGGCCTCGTCCTGCCCGATGTGACCGAGCGCGCCGAACCGGGTGGAGAACTCGCCGCCCGAGTTGATCGTGACCACGGGGATGCCCGCCTTCCTGGCCTTGCCGAGCACGGCCCGCATGGCCTCGGGCTTGGCGAGGGTCACGACGATCCCGTCGACCTTCTTGTCGATGGCGGTCTGGACCAGCTCGGCCTGGCCCTTGCCCTCCTTGTCGCTGGAGTACAGGAACTCGACGTTGTCCTTCTTCGCCGCCTCCTCGGCGCCGTTCTGCACGATGTCCCAGAACGTGTCGCCCTCGCCGGAGTGCGTGATCATCGCGATCTTCAGGCGCGGGGTGCCGGCCGCCTTCCCGCCGGAGCCGCCGTCCGCGCCATTCGCACCGTTCGCACCGTTCTCATCGGATTTGCCGCCGGAGCCGCTACAGCCTGCCGCGAGCGCGACGACCGCGATGACGGCTGCTGCCGTGCGGGCTGTACGCATGGTGGTGCCACCCTTCTCCCGGCTTGCTCCCGGCCGCCGCTGCTGTGCGGCTGGAGGGAGTTGTAGCCGGGGGCGCGGCCCACCGTCAATGAATTTGTCAGAACATTCTTACTTCTTCGGCGCCGCGCCAGGTCAGGGGCGTACGAGCAGCTGGAACTCGAAGGAGTACCGCGAGGCGCGGTAGAGGTGCGAGCCGTACTCGACCGCGCGGCCCGTGTCGTCGAAGGTCGTGCGCCGCATGGTGAGCACCGGCGCGCCCGCCGGCTCGGCGAGCAGCTCGGCCTCTTCCTCCCCCGCGGCGCGGGCGCCCACGGACTGCCGGGCGCTGTGCAGCGTGATGCCCGCGGCCCGCATCAGCCGGTACAGGCCCGTGGCCTCCAGGGGCGCGGTGTCGAGGGGGAGCAGCCCGGCCGGGATGTGGTTGCGCAGACAGGCCATGGGCTCGCCGTGCGCGAGCCGCAGCCGCTCGATCAGGTGGACGTCGCTGCCCTCGGCCACGCCGAGGGCGGCCGCGGTCTCGGCGGACGCGGGCTCGACGACGTTGCGCAGGACCCGGGTCTCGGGGCGCTGGCCCGCCGCCTCCAGATCGTCGTACAGGCTGCTCAGCTCCAGGGGGCGCTTGACCTGGCTGTGCACGACCTGGGTGCCGACGCCCCGGCGCCGCACGAGCAGGCCCTTGTCGACGAGTGACTGGATGGCCTGGCGGACGGTGGGCCGCGAGAGGCCGAGCCGCCCGGCAAGCTCGATCTCGTTGCCGAGCAGGCTTCCGGGCGTGAGCGCGCCGCGCTCGATCGCCGCCTCCAGCTGCTGGGACAGCTGGAAGTACAGCGGGACCGGGCTGCTGCGGTCGACGCCGAGGTGCAGGGCCACGGTGGGGTCCACGGCCGGTTTCGCGGCTTTGGCTGCTGCTGGTTCGGTCACGGGGCGAGCGTAGTCCGGGGAGATGATGACGGGAAGTTCGGAAGTTCTGTTGTCAGGACAAACCATTGACAGGGGCGTGGGTGCGTCGCGAGGGTGGGGCCCATGCGCATCGGACTGATCGGAACGGGACGTATCGGCACCTTCCACGCGGCGGCCCTCGCCCGCCGTCCGGAGGTGGAATCGATCGTGGTCGCGGACGTGGACACCGCGCGGGCCGCGGATCTCGCGGCGCGGCTCGGGGCGACGGCGGCCCCTTCGGTGGACGCGCTGTTCACCGGCGGGACGGCGGGGCCGGGCGTGGACGCGCTGGTGATCACGGCGGCGACGGCCGCGCACGCGCCGCTGATCGCCCGGGGGGCGCGGGCCGGACTCCCGGTGTTCTGCGAGAAGCCCATCGCGCTCGACCTGCCGGGCACCCTGGCCGCCCTCGCCGACGTCGAGTCCGCCGGAACGATTTTGCAGCTGGGTTTCCAGCGCCGCTTCGACGCCGGGTACGCGGCGGCGCGCGCGGCCGTGCGCGCCGGGAAGCTCGGGCGGCTGCACACCGTGCGGGCCATGACCTCGGACCCGGCGCCGCCGCCCGCCGCGTATCTGCCGCTGTCCGGGGGCCTGTACCGGGACTGCCTGGTGCACGACTTCGACATCCTGCGCTGGGTGACGGGGCGTGAGGTGACCGAGGTGTACGCGACGGGGTCCGACGCGGGTCCGGCGATGTTCCGCGCGGCGGGTGACGTCGACACGGCGGCCGTCGTGCTCACCCTCGACGACGGCACCCTGGCGACGGCGACGGCGACGCGCTGCAACGGCGCGGGCTACGACGTCCGCATGGAGCTGGCGGGCGAGGCCGACCAGCTCGCGGTCGGTGTGAGCGCCCGCACCCCGCTCACCTCCGCCGAGCCGGAAGGACCCGGCGCCCCCGACAAGCCCTGGCCCGGCTTCCTCGAGCGCTTCGCCCCGGCGTACGAGGCGGAGCTGGCCGCGTTCGTCGGTGTCGTACGCGGCGATCTTGCCAACCCCTGCGACGGCCGGGAGGCGCTGCACGCGCTGCGCATCGCCGAGGCGTGCGAGCTGTCGAGGGCCGAGCGCCGGGTGGTGCGGCTCGCGGAGATCGCGGGGGCCTGAGACCCCCGGGCCGCGGCTCAGCCCGCCGCGCGGACCGTGCCCTGGGCCAGGGCGCAGAGCGTCTCGGCGCCCTGGTCGTCGACGGTCAGCAGATCGCACCGTACGACGGCCTGCCGGCGGCCCGCGTGGGCGACCGTGGCGCGGGCGACGAGGCGGACGCCGGTGGCCGGGCGCACGTACTGGATGGAGAAGCCGGACGTCAGGACCGCCGGGCCGAGGGCCGTGCCGGCGGCGAACGTGATGCCGTTGTCCGCCGCGTAGGACAGGACGCCGCCGTGCACGAAGCCGTTCTGCTGGAGCAGTTCGGCGCGCAGGGGTATCTCCAGCGTGGCCGCGCCGTCGCCGAACGCGGTGATCTCCGCCTGCACGAGGCGGCTGAACGGCTGGGCGGCGAGGGTCCGCTGAGCGAGGGTCAGGTCCAGGGGCCGGGTGTGTTCCATGGCGTCGGTCATGGGAGGACTTCTACCATCCGGTGGGCGCGGGTGGGGCGGCGACTGCCGCCCGCCAGTCCGCGGGCCGCCTCCGGGGCACCGCTACCGGTCCGGCGAGCGCGCCTCTAGGGGCGGGTCCGGTGTGCGCCGCGTGGGCTAGGCCACCCAGTCGCCGGGCAGCGGCGTACCCAGTGGGGGGGCTTTCGCATCGTCGGCCAGGGCGGCGGCCAGGAGGCCGGCCGCGTGCTCGCACCGGTCCGGTGGCAGCGTGTAGGGGATCCGCAGCCGGTGCTCATGCGTACCGGGGTCCGCCCCGAAGCGGGAGCCTCCCTCGATCCGCACCCCCCGCGCCAGCGCGGCCCGCGCGAGGGCCGAGGCGACCGGTGCCCCCAGGTCCACCCACAGGGAGAGCCCGCCGGGGGGCAACTGCCAGCGCCATTCGGGCAGGTGCCGCGTCAGGGCGGCGGCGAGCGCGTCCCGCGAGGCCCGCAGGGAGGCGATCCGTACGCGCAGCGTCTCGTCCATGCTCTGGAGCAGGTGCAGCGCGACGAGCTGCTCGATCACCGGCGTGGCCATGTCGGACGGCACCCGCGCCATGGCCAGCTCCGTGATCAGGCGGGACCCGGCCCGGACCCACCCGAGGCGAAGGCCGCCCCAGTGCGACTTGCTCAACGAGCCCACGGTGACGACCTGTTCGGCGACCCCGTGCGGCGCGAGCGAGGCGAACGGCGCGGGCGGCGGCACGTCGAGCGCGATGTCGGCGATCGTCTCGTCGACGAGGAGCCAGGTGCCCGTCGCGCGGGCGGTCTCCAGGATCCGCAGCCGCTGCTCGTGGCCCATCAGGGCGCCCGTCGGATTCTGGAAGTCCGGTACGAGGTAGGCGAGGCGGGGCGCCGCGTGCCGCAGCGTGGACTCGATCAGGGCGGTGTCCCAGCCCGCGTCGGTGACCGGCACAGGCGTCGCGCGCATGCCCGCGCGGCGGATCGCGTCGAGCGCGTTGGGGTACGACGGATTCTCGACGAGGGCGCGGTCGCCGGGGCGGCCGAGCAGCGCGAGGGCCAGGGAGATCGCGTGCTGGGCGCCGGTCGTGATCAGGATCTGGTCCGGCAGCGTCGGCAGGCCCCGGCGCGTGAACCGCTCCGCGACCGCCGCGCGCAACTCCGGGAGTCCGTAAGGGTGGTAGCCCGCGGTCGGCGCGTGCTCGGGCAGCCGGGCGGCGGCCGCCGCGAGCGCCGCGCTCAGCTCCGCCTCCGGCGCGGGCGGCGCCGCCACCGCCAGGTCGATGACGTCGCCGCCCGGGTCGCCGAGGGGGAACGCCGCCACGCTGGCCGGGCGGCGGCCCTCCGGCAGCTCCGTCCAGGTGCTCGCGCCGCGGCGGCTGCGCGCGAACCCGCTGTCGCGCAGCAGGTCGTACGCCGCCGTGACGGTGGCCCGGCTGACACCCAGTGCCGTCGCCAGCTCGCGCTCGGCAGGCAGCCGGGTGTGCAGCGGCACGCGGCCGTCGAGCAGCAGGGTGCGGACCGCCTGGGCGAGCGCGCGGTAGCCCGGCCGGGCCCCGGCGAGGTCGGTCACCAGGCCGGCGAGCCGCGTACCGCCGAGCCGCCTGTCCACGGAGTGGACCACGTGCGCCTCTGCCATGCCAGATCCTTCCGATTGGCCCTGCTGCCCAGGCCAATCACCTTACACACTCAAGATCAGCAGCCGCTTTGGCCGAGGTGTTGGCCTGGCAGGGGCAGGGAGACGTACGAGGAGACGACGTGGACGGCGAGCGGTACGTGGAGACGGAGACGGCAGGGCCGGGGCGCGTGGTGGTCGGGGTCGGCGGGGACTCGCTGGTGAGCCTCGCCGCGCTGCGGATCGCCGCGCGGGAGGCGCGGCGGAGCGGGCGGGAGCTGGTCGCGGTGCTCGCGTGGGAGCCGCCGGAGGGGGAGGCGCTGTATCTGCGCCACCCCGACCGGGCGTGGGCCGAGCACTGGCGGGACGTGGCGCGGGGGCGGCTCGCGGCGGCCTTCGGCGAGGCGTTCGGCGGGGCGCCGCCGGGGGTGACGGTGGAGCGGCGCCTGGTGCGGGACAGACCGGAGCGCGCGCTGTGCCGGGTGGCCTGCCGGCCCGAGGATCTGTTGGTCGTGGGGGCGCGGGGCGGGTGGTGGCGGGGGCGGATCCGCCGCTACGCCGAGGCGCACGCGGGCTGCCCCGTCCTGGTGGTGCCGGCGCCCGTGGTGCCGGTCGCCCTGCGGCGGGCTCTGCGGCGGGCGCGGGCGGCGGACTTCGCGGCGCGCCCCAGCCCCGCCCCTTCCCGGAACTAGGGACTGCCGCCCCCGGGCGCCCCGCCCCTTCATCGGCCTTCGGCCTCGGGGCGGGGAGGGGGCGCGGGTCAGGGGCGCCCCGCGGGGGTCAGGACGATGGGCCCGAGCTGGCCAGGGCCGTGGACAGTTCGGCCGCGACCTGCTGGAGGACGGGGACGATGCGGCGGGTGGCCTCATCGGTGACGCGGCCCGCCGGGCCCGAGATGGAGATCGCCGCGGCGGTGGGGGAATCGGGCACGGAGACGGCGAGGCAGCGCACGCCGATCTCCTGTTCGTTGTCGTCGACCGCGTACCCCGCACGGCGGACCTCTTCGAGCGCGTCGAGGAAGCCGTCCGGCGTGGTGAGGGTCTTCTCCGTGGCGGCGGGCATCCCCGTCCGCGCGAGCAGCGCCCGCACCTCGTCCGGCGGAGTGTGCGCGAGAAGGGCCTTGCCCACGCCGGTGGAGTGCGGCAGGACCCGCCGCCCCACCTCGGTGAACATGCGCATGGAGTGCTTGGAGGGCACCTGCGCCACGTACACGACCTCGTCGCCGTCGAGCAGGGCCATGTTCGCCGTCTCGCCGGTCTCCTCGACCAGGCGGGCGAGGTAGGGGCGCGCCCAGGTGCCGAGGAGGCGGGACGCGGACTCGCCGAGGCGGATCAGGCGGGGCCCGAGCGCGTACCGCCGGTTGGGCTGCTGGCGGACGTATCCGCAGGCGACGAGCGTGCGCATGAGGCGGTGGATGGTCGGCAGCGGCAGGCCGCTGCTCGCGGACAGCTCGCTGAGGCCGACCTCGCCCCCGGCGTCCGCCATCCGCTCCAGGAGGTCGAAGGCGCGCTCGAGGGACTGGACGCCCCCGCTCGCGGGCGCGGGAGCTGAGGACTTCGCGGCGTCGGTGGTGCTGGCGCTGGACGTCGGCACGGCGCGTTCCTTTCGACTGGCAGGCGGTATGCAGCCTACCGGGCGCCTGCGGGAGCGTATCCGGCGCGGGCGGGGCGTCCGTGCCGGTCAGTGCGTGTTTGTCCGGTCTCCCGCGAGGCGGTCGACGCGTCTTCGCCGGGGTGCGTCGTAGAGAGCTACATTCTGAACTACGGAATTGTACTTCCACTTTATGGAAACGTATAGACCCTTGACGCGGCTCGCGACGGAGTGAAAACTCCTTCAACAGAACGTTGAATTCCGCTGGTCGGCCGGGAGGGCCGCAGGAGAGAGGGGTCGCGGTGTCCGACGTCGAACTGGTGCTGCGCTCGACGCGCGTCATCACCCCCGAGGGGACGCGCGCCGCGTCGGTCGCCGTCAGCGGCGGCACGATCGTGGCGGTCCGCCCCCATGACGCGCCCGTGGAGCCGGGCGCCCGCCTGGAGGACGTCGGCGACCACGCGCTGCTGCCCGGGCTCGTCGACACGCACGTGCACGTCAACGACCCCGGCCGCACCGAGTGGGAGGGGTTCTGGACCGCCACGCGCGCGGCCGCGGCCGGCGGCATCACGACGCTCGTCGACATGCCGCTCAACTCCCTGCCGCCGACGACGACCGTCGAGCACCTCCGTACGAAGCAGGAGGTGGCCCGGCCCAAGGCGCACATCGACGTCGGCTTCTGGGGCGGCGCCCTGCCCGACAACGTGAAGGACCTCAGGCCCCTGCACGACGCGGGCGTCTACGGCTTCAAGTGCTTCCTCTCGCCCTCGGGCGTGGACGAGTTCCCGGAGCTGGACCAGGACCGGCTCGCCGCGTCCATGGGGGAGATCGCCGGTTTCGGCGGGCTGCTCATCGTGCACGCCGAGGATCCGCGCGAGCTGGCCGCCGCGCCCGCTGGCGGCGGGCCCAGGTACGCGGACTACCTGGCGACCCGGCCGCGCGTCTCCGAGGACACCGCCATCGAGGGCCTGATCGCCCTCGCCCGGCGCATCGGCGCCCGCGTGCACGTCCTGCACCTGTCATCGGCCGACGCCCTGCCCCTGATCCGCGCCGCCAAGCGCGAGGGCGTCCGTCTGACCGTCGAGACCTGCCCGCACTACCTCACGCTCACCGCGGAGGAAGTCCCGGACGGGGCCAGCGAGTTCAAGTGCTGTCCGCCCATCCGCGAGGCCGCCAACCAGGACCTGCTCTGGCAGGCGCTCGCCGACGGCACCATCGACTGCGTCGTCACCGACCACTCCCCGTCCACCGCCGACCTCAAGACGCCGGACTTCGCCACCGCGTGGGGCGGCATCTCCGGCCTCCAGCTCAGCCTGCCCGCCGTGTGGACGGCGGCCCGCGCGCGCGGCCACGGCCTGGAGGACGTCGTGCGCTGGATGTCCGCCCACACCGCGCGCCTGGTCGGCCTCGACCGCAAGGGCGCCATCGAGCCGGGCCGCGACGCCGACTTCGCGGTCCTCGCGCCCGACGAGACCTTCACCGTGGACCCCGCCCGGCTCCAGCACCGCAACCGGGTCACCGCGTACGCGGGCAAAACCCTCAGCGGCGTCGTCAAGTCCACCTGGCTGCGGGGCCAACGCATTGTGTCCGACGGTGAGTTCACCGCTCCCTCGGGCCGACTCCTGGAAAGGAAGAACTGATCACCGTGACGGCGATACCGAGCTTCACCGGCGACGCCAGCCCCTACGGCGGCGGCGAGCCCTACGCCGACTACCGCACCGCCGACTTCCCCTTCACCCAGTACGCCAACCTCGCCGACCGGCAGCTCGGCGCCGGAGTCATCGCCGCCAACGACGAGTTCTTCGCGATGCGCGAGAACCTGCTCCTGCCGGGTGCCGCCGAGTTCGACCCCGAGCACTTCGGCCACAAGGGCAAGGTCATGGACGGCTGGGAGACCCGCCGCCGCCGGGGTGTGTCCGCCGAGCAGCCCTGGCCCACCGCGGACGACCACGACTGGGCCCTCGTCCGGCTCGGCGCGCCCGGCGTGATCCACGGCGTCGTCGTCGACACCGCGCACTTCCGGGGCAACTACCCGCAGGCCGTTTCCGTCGAGGGCACGGCCGTCGAGGGCTCGCCGACGCCCGGGGAACTCCTCGCCGACGACGTGAAGTGGACCGTACTCGTCCCCCGTACGCCCGTCGGGGGCCACGCGGCGAACGGCTTCGCCGTGGACGTGCCGCGGCGCTTCACCCACCTGCGGGTCAACCAGCACCCCGACGGGGGCATCGCCCGCCTGCGCGTGTACGGCGAAGTCGTCGCCGACCCCGACTGGCTGGCCGCGCTCGGCACCTTCGACGTCGTCGCCCTGGAGAACGGCGGCCAGGTGGAGGACGCGTCCGACCGCTTCTACTCCCCCGCCACCAACACCATCCAGCCCGGGCGTTCACGCAAGATGGACGACGGGTGGGAGACGCGGCGGCGGCGCGACCAGGGGCACGACTGGATCCGCTACCGGCTCGTGGCGCAGGCCTCCGTGCGGGCCCTGGAGATCGACACCGCGTATCTGAAGGGGAACTCGGCGGGATGGGCCTCCGTGTCCGTCCGTGACGGTGAGGGCGGCGACTGGGTGGAGGTGCTTCCGCGCACCCGGCTCCAGCCCGACACGAACCACCGCTTCGTGCTGCCCGAGACCGCCGTCGGCACCCACGCGCGCGTGGACATCTTCCCCGACGGCGGCATCTCCCGCCTCCGCCTCTTCGGCCGCCTCACCGAGACCGGGTCCACGGCCCTCAGGACCCGCCACCGCGAACTGGGCTGACCCGAGGGGAGCACACCCCGGGCCTGCCCTTTCCCGAACAGGGGTGGCCGCGCCCGGGGTTCCGGCGTTCCTCGTGTTGCGCACCCGTCCTCGACCGCCGGAGGGGAGCTGAGGGTCAGGAGCCGTCCAGGAGGTCCGCGTCATGGACAAGGAGGGCGATCTGCACGCGGTTGTTGAGGTCCAGCTTCGTCAGGACGCGCGAGACGTGCGCCTTGACCGTGGCCACGCTCAGGAACAGCTCCGCCGCGATGTCCGCGTTGGAGGCGCCCCGGCCCACCGCCACGGCGACCTCCCGCTCGCGCTCCCCGAGCGCGCCGAGGCGGGCGAGGGCGCGCTGCTTCCGGTCGAGCTGCGGCCCGCCCCCGGTCACCTGGGAGATGAGCTGCTGCGTCACCGAGGGCGAGAGCACGGGCTCCCCCGCGGCCACGGCCCGTACGGCCGCGACGATCTCGGCGGGCGCGGTGTCCTTGAGGACGAACCCGGCGGCCCCCGCGCGGAGCGCCCGCAGCACCTGCTCGTCGGCGTGGAACGTGGTGAGGACGATGACCTCGGGGGCGTCCGGGCGCTTGCGCAGGGCCTCGGTGGCGGCGAGGCCGTCCATCGTGGGCATCCGGATGTCCATGAGGACGACGTCGGGGCGCACTTCGCCGACCAGCGCGGCGACCTCGCTGCCGTCCCCCGCCTCGCCCACGATCTCGATGTCGTCGGCGCCGCCGAGCATGAACGAGAGGCCGGCACGGACCAGCGGGTCGTCGTCGACGAGCAGGAGCCTGATCGGTTTCATGCGCCCTACCGTAACGAGCCCCGGACGGGGCCGGGACGCGGTCACCGGGGCAGCCTCAGGCGCAGGGGGCCGCAGCCCACGCGGTCGGCCTCCGCCGCCACGTAGCGGGGCATGAGCGCCCGGATGTCGGCGGCGCGCTCCCCGTCGTCGGCCCGGATCAGGAAGGTCACGTCGCCGCTCTGGCACGAGGCTTGGTAGAGGGCCATGTCGTCGCGGAGGAAGCCGTAGCCCCGGGGGCGCCTGCGGGTGTCGCCCTCGGCCGTGATGCGCCGTTGCCCGCCGTCGTACGAGAGGTTCTTGTACAGCACGGCGAGTCGCGGGTCGGCGACCGTCATCAGGCGCAGCGAGGGGTGGCCGAAGAGGACGTCGCGGTCGCAGGTGCGCACGGGGGCGTCGCCCACGGTGACCAGGGGGCGGCGGTAGTGGTCCGCGTCCTTCCCGTCGTGCGTGCGCAGGCCCTTGATGCCGCAGATCGCGTCGCGCTTCTCGTCGGTGAACCGTGCGGGGGCGCCGAGCCGTTCGGCCGGGTCGGCGAGGGCGCGGGTGCAGCCCTGGTCCGCCATGTAGTCGTTGACGAGCTTGACCACGGTGCTCGCGAGCCGGGCCCGTTCGTCGGTGTCGACCTCGTTGTCGTACACCGTCCAGCCGGTCTCCATGTCGGCGACGAGCGGGCCGTCGTCCTCGCGCTGCCGGCCGACGCAGCCCTCGGGGACCGCGAGCCACGCGCGCGTGTCGGACACCATGCCGAGCAGTCCGCCGCCGAGGGGAGTCATGCGCGCGGACAGGTATTCGTCGGCCCACTTGTCGCCCGCGCCGCCGAAGCGGACGTCGAGCTGGTGCAGCCGGGCGGTGACGCGGGCGCCGCGCGGGGACGTGAGGCGGCACAGGCCGGAGGGCCCCTCGGAGCCGATCCTGCTGGTGGTGACGGGCACTTCGGAGGCCTCGACGTCCCGCTTGCCGTGGAACAGGCCGGCCACGTCGTCCTCGTCGAGCGCGCCCCAGCAGGCCCGTTCCTCGGCGAACGGCCCCGCCTGGGCCTGCCAGGCCACGCCCGTACCGCCGAGGAGCGCCCCGGCGATGGCGGCGGCGAGCGCGGGCCGCAGGCGGCCGCGGGTGAGCTGCCGCCAGTGCCACCAGGGGCGGCGCGGCCCGGTCGTGGCGACGGCGGCCGCCACGTCGCCCCGGCCTTCGCGGGCGTCCCCCGTGGCCGTCGTGCTGTGCTCGCTCATCGGTTCTCCCCCTGGGCAGCGGACCCCTCGGCAGCGGACCCGTCGGCAGCGGTCCCCTCGGCAGCGGACCCGCCGGCAGCCCGTGCCGCCTTCGGCGCGAGGGGCGCGCACCCCAGGCGCCGCGTCACCGCGTCGGTGAACGTCGTGAAGTAGCCCTTGGTCTCGCGCGCCGGCGAGCCGAGCATCAGGAACGCCGTGGGGCGCCCCGCGCACCGGGCGCGTACGACCTGGTGGCCGTCGGCGAGGACGCCGGTGCCGCGCCAGCCCGGCGCGGGCGGCTCGCTCCCCATCACGCCGTCGAGCAGCGCGCCGAGCCGTGGCTCGCGGATCATCAGGGCGTCGAAGATCCGGGTGTCCTCGCGCACGCCGAGCCGCGCGGAGCGGCCGATCCACGCGGAGCAGGCCTGCCGGTCCCGGGTGACCGCGCCGGCCTGGGTGACGACCCGCAGGGCCGCTTCCTTGCCGAGGCCGGAGCGGACGTCGAGGCCGGGGATGCGGCAGACGGCGTACGACGGGCTGGTGTCGTCCTTCTCCGGGAGCCTGAGCAGGGGCGAGGTGACGCGCAACGGCTTCGCGGGGGCGCAGCCCGCGGCGCGCATGCCCCGGTCGGCCGCGGCGAGGAGGAGTTCGACGGCCGCGTCGGCGCCGCCGAGGTCCGTGCCGCCGACGACGTCGTCCGGCCCCTTCTCCTCGGCCCGGAGGGTGACGGCGGTAGGCCGCCCGTCGCGGGTGTCGCAGCCCTTGGGCAGGACCAGCAGGCCGCGGCTGCCGTCGACGGCGCCGGGCAGCCCTTCGGGCAGCGGCATCGCGCGGCCGCCCACGAAGGTGTTGATCCACTCCAGGCGGGCGGCGGTCTTCTCGGGTGCCGGTCCGTACGTCACCGTCACGCGGGTGTCCTGGACGCCCTTGTCGCCGTCGCTGAAGGTGTGTTCGGAGCGCACGGCGAGCACGCACCGCCCCTGCGGCCGGGCCCTGGTGGGCGCGGTCTCCGCCGCCGTGCGGCTGTGGGCGTCGTCCCCGTCGAAGGCCTCGTCGCCGAGGACGGCGGGGCCGCTGCCCTCCTCCCAGGCGCCCCAGCAGTAGCGTGCGCGGCCGTCGAAGGGCCAGGTGTCCGTGGCCCAGGTACCGGCTCCCGCCGCGAGCAGTACCACCACGGTGCCGGCGGCGAGCGCGGCGCGCCGGGCCCCGAGGCGTTGCCGTATGCGTATGAACCGTTTGCCCTCTTGTGGGCGGCCGGTGTCGTCCGGCGCGCTCTCCCCCGTCACAGCCTTCACCTCTCCGGTAAGAGCCCGTGCTCGCGGCCCTTTGCTCGTGTGCAGCGGCCGATCGTATCCGGGGCGGGCGCACCGGTGATCACGCCCCCTCACCAGGCCCGGGGGGGGTGGGGAGTCAGGGGCGGAGCCGGGCGGTCCGGCTCATCCCCACGGCAGCCATGCCTCCACGGCGAAGCCGCCGCCCCGCCGGGTGCCGTGGGCGAGCCGCCCGCCCGCGAGCGAGGCCCGTTCGGTGAGCCCGATGAGCCCCTGGCCTGAGCCGGGCACGGGGGGTACGTCGCCGGGGGGCGCCGGATTGCGGACGGTCACGGTCAGGCCCTCGTCGCGCGTGCCCGCGACGGTGACGGTGACCTCGGCGCCCGGCGCGTGTTTGCGGGCGTTGGTCAGGGCTTCCTGGGCGATGCGGTACGCGGTGCGGCCGATCGCGGCGGGCACGGCCTCGGGGTCGGCGACGCGCAGGTCGAGCGCCACCTTCATGCCCGCGTCGCGGGACTCGGCGACGAGCGTGTCCAGGGCCGCGAGGGTGGGCTGGGGCCGCCCGGAGGAGGCGTCCGCCTCGCCGCCGCGCAGCACGCCGATGACCTGGCGCAGGTCCTGGAGCGCCTCGTGCGCGCTCTCCCGGATGACCCCGGCCGCGCGGGCGATCTCCGCCTGGGGCGCGTCGGGCCGGAACTCCAGGGCGCCCGCGTGCACGCTGAGCAGCGTCAGACGGTGGGCGAGGACGTCGTGCATCTCGCGTGCGATGGCCTCGCGGGCCAGGCGCTGGGCCTGCTCGGCGCGGAGCGCGGCCTCGTTCTCGGCGCGCCGGGCCCGGTCGCGCAGGGCGATCAGGAGCTGGCGCCGGGAGCGCACGAGCATGCCCCAGGCGAAGACGATGAGGATGACCATCGTGATCAGCACGACCGACACCAGGTACGGCATGTCGCTGTCGGGCCGCAGCCAGTAGAACACCGGGATGGAGGCCACCGAGAGGCCGCCGATCAACGCGCTGTACTTGAACGGCCGGTGCACGGCGAGCGTGAAGTAGGCCACGAGCGTGGTCCCGCCCGCGGAGTCGGAGACGAAGCCGGCGAGCAGCATCGCCACGGCGAGGCCGACCGGCCAGCGCCTGCGCAGCCAGACGGCGGCGCAGGCCGCGGCGCCGATCAGCTGGTCGAGCACGACCATGTTCTCGGAGACCGCCGGGTTCTTGGCGACGCCGTCCGCGCCGACGAGGCCGATGGCCACGGCGACGAGGAAGAAGCAGAAGTCGACGACCCAGTCCCGCAGGGTGCGCCGCACGCGCCTGCCCCCGCCGTCCCGCCGGTCCGGGTCCAGCTCGGCGGCGACGGCCGAGGGCAGGAACCAGGTGCCGCGCACCACGGGCCCGGTCCCTCCTGCGTGGTCCGTACCGGTCCGGCGGTCCACGCCGGCCGGCCGTCCCCCGTCGACGGCCGGCCGGGTGGAAGTGCTGTCGTTCACAATCGACAAATCTACGCACCTCGCGGCGGGAACCCCGCCCACCAGCGGTGATCGTCGACGAAAGTCACGGCGTACGCGACTTTGGACGCACCCGGGCGCCTCTGGAGGCGGCCGCACGGCGAGGCGGGCCCCGCCCCGCGGCCGATGCGCGTGCGCGGTCCGCGGAACGAGGATCACCTGTCATGAAACAACTTCTCGAAGGGATCGGGTTCGTGCTCCTGGTCCAGGGGGCCGCGGGCCTGGTGCACGAGTTCACCGGCTGGGCGCGCGGCTGGGGCGTGATCCAGCACCTGGGCTTCGCCGACGGCTACGAGCTGTATCTGAGCATCGTGCTCGTCGTGCTCGCCGTCGCTCTTTTCGCGGCGGCGGAGAGTGGCGAGAAGGCGCGTTGAGCCCCCTGGGCGCGGCTCAGCAGCCGCGGTCGACCAGGGCGAACGACCGGTAGTGGTCGGCGGTGTAGTAGTCCTCCTGGTTCCGCTCGCCGGTGACGATGCGGCGGGCGCCGCGGTGGGAGGAGCCCGGGGTCTTGACGGTGTACTCGTGGTAGTAGCCGGTGCCCTGCTCGGGCAGGACGCCCTCCCTGTTCTGGAAGACGGTGCCGTCCTGCGGATACGGGAACGGCCCGTTCTTCGCTATCAGGTCGAGCGTGTCGTGCGCCTGCGCGGGCAGGGCCGAGTAACAGATGTCGCCGACCGCGGCGACGGAGAAGCCGGCCGGGCCCGCGACGGCCGGAGCCGGCTGCGGAGCGGCGTGCGCGACGCCGGTGACGGAGCCGCCGACGAGGAACGCGGCGGTGAGGGCGGAGACACTGACGAGACGGGTGATCCGTGGGGGGATTCGCATGGGCCCAGTGTGACGCGCGTAGAGGTTGATGTGTCAATGACAATGGGCCGTAAGTCCGAGGAATTTCCCTGGAGTTAACCGGGACCGGCCGCCCGATATGGGCGGCCTCGCCCGCTCGGTGGACTAGTAACTCCCGTACTCCGGACGGCCTTCGCGGTCGTAGGAGTTGATCACGACCCCCTTGGACGTCGTACGGCATCCGGTGTGCCGGAACGCCGTCGGCAGGCCGCCCTCGGCGAACAGGCGCCTGCCGGTGCCGAGGGCCACCGGGAACGTGAGCAGGTGCAGCGTGTCGATCAGGTCGTGCGCCAGCAGGCTCCGCGCGAGGCCCGCGCTGCCGTGCAGCTGGAGTTCGCGGCCGGGCCGCTCCTTGAGCGCGCCGACGTCCCGCACCAGGTCCCCACGACCGATGATCTCGGTGCCCGTCCAGTCGGCGCCGGTGAGCGTCCGGCTCGCCACGTACTTGGGAAGCGAGTTGAGCCGTGACGCGATCGGGTCGGCGGGGTCGGTCATCTTGGGCCAGTACCCCGCGAAGATCTCGTACGTGCGCCTGCCCAGGAGGAAGGCGTCCGCCCGGGCGAACACCTCGGCGACGAAGCCGCCGAAGTCCTCGTCCCCGTACGGCACGGACCAGCCGCCGTGCGTGAAGCCGTCGCTGGTGTCCTCGTCGGGGCCGCCCGGGGCCTGGATGACGCCGTCGAGGGTCTGGAACTGCGTGAGCGTGATCTTCATGGTGACCGCCTTCCGTGTCGAGGCGCAGTTCCCGCCGGGCGCCGTCCGCGCCCCGCGGTCCCTGCCGGGCGCCGTCCGCGCCCGTCACCTCTTTCGACCCTCGTACCGCCCGGAACTCATCGCTCTGCGGGCGCTCCGCCGTCCCGCGCCTCGGCGTCCGATTACCGCCAGCTCCGGGGCGCGGCCGCGCCTTTGATGGAGGACGTGAGCGGGGGCCGCCACCGGCGGCCACCACGGACGAACACGAAAGCGCGGTTACTGACATGTCTTCACTCATCGGCAAGAAGGCCCTGGTCACCGGCGGCAGCCGGGGCATCGGCGCGGCGATCGCCCTGCGTCTGGCCCAGGAGGGCGCCGATGTCGCGATCACCTATGTGCAGGGCGAGGACGCGGCCCGCGAGGTCGTCGCCAAGGTCGAGTCGGCCGGGCGGCGCGGCTTCGCGATCCGGGCCGACGCGGCCGACGCGGGGGACGCCGCGGGCGCCGTCGAGCGGGCCGCGGACGACCTCGGGGGCCTCGACATCCTGGTCAACAACGCGGGCGCCGGCGTCATCGCCCCGCTGGAGGCCCTCAGCCTCGCCGACGTCGACCGCGTGCTGTCCGTCAACGTCCGCGCGGCGTTCCTCGCCTCCCAGGCGGCGGCCGCGCGACTGCCGCGCGGCGGGCGCATCGTGACCATCGGCAGCTGCATGGCCAAGCTGGTGCCGGGTCCCGGCGGGACGCTGTACGCCACCAGCAAGGCGGCGCTCATCGGACTCACCAAGGCGTTGGCTCGGGAGCTGGGCGAGCGGGGCGTCACGGCGAACGTGGTGCACCCCGGGCCCATCGACACCGACATGAACCCGGCGGACGGCCCCTACGCCGCGGGCCAGGTCGCGGCCACCGCCCTGGGCCGCTACGGGAGCCCTGCCGAGGTGGCCTCGCTGGTGGCGTACCTCGTCGGGGACGAGGCGGCGTACGTCACGGGGGCGGAGGTCTCGGTGGACGGCGGGCACGCGGCGTGAGCGGAGGGCGGGGGTGCGGCCCCTGATCCAGGGCGCGCGGGACGCGAGGGCTCAGGCGCACGGCTCGCCGCCCCGCGAGGGCTCAGGCCCAGGGCTCGCGGAACCGTTCCACCGCCACCCGCACCCCGCCCAGCGCCCCCGTCAGGGCGCTGACCGAGCCGATCGAGCCCGCGACCAATAAGAGGGAGCGCCGCAGCCGGCGGAGGTCGGGCGCCCCCGCCGCGGCCATCGCGGCGAGGGCCGCCAGCTCGTCCTCGGCGATGCCACGGTCGGGGAACTCCCCGGGGTAGGCGGCGAGTTCACGCCGCAGGCGGGACACCGCGGCCCGCAGCTCCGTCACCCGCGGATCCTCGTAGCCGCCCGTCGCCGCTCTCTGCCCCATGCTCCGCAACACAGCTCTCCCCCTCGCACGTCGTCGTGCGGCAGCCGCACCTTTCGGCCACGCCCCGGCCGGAACAGGGTCCCCAGAAGCCATGCGGTAAGCAAGGGTCATGACCGAATCACTGTCACCCGCCCCGTCCGCCCCCGCCGCCGAGGTCACCGGGCTGCTGCTCGCCGCGGGCGGCGGGCGGCGCCTGGGCGGCTGCCCGAAGGCGCTGCTCGAACACCGCGGGGAGCTGTTCGTGGAGCGCGCCGCGCGGGCCCTGCGCGAGGGCGGCTGCACCCGCGTGCACATCGTGCTCGGGGCCACCGCCGACGTCGTACGGGAGCGGGCGGCGCTCCCGGGGTGCGTGCTCGTCGACAACCCGGACTGGCGCGAGGGGATGGGGAGTTCGCTGCGCGCGGGCCTGGCGTCGCTGCGGGGCACCGGCGCGCGGGCCGCGCTCGTCACGCTCGTGGACCAGCCGGGCGTCGGCGCGGCGGCGGTGGCCCGGCTCCTTGCCACGCACCGCTCCCCGGCCGACCTGGCGGCCGCCGCGTACGACGGCGAGCGCGGCCATCCGGTGCTGTTCGGCGCGGACCACTGGGACGGCATCGCGCCGGCCGCGACGGGTGACCAGGGGGCCCGCGCCTACCTCAAGGAGCACGCGGCGGCGCTCACGCTCGTGGAGTGCGGGGACGTGGCGGAGCCGTACGACATCGACTCGCCATCGGACCTGGAGCGCCTTGAGTGACGGACGGGGCGCGGGCGCCCCCTGGCCGCCCCGCCGGAGCCCTGGTCCACTGGGAGTGACGGCGGTGGCACTCTGCGCCGCGTTCTGTCGACGAAGAGAATCTCGACGTCAACAGTCCATTGAACTTCCACCATGAGGAAACTAGTATCCACTGTTCAGAAGCGCCTGACCCGGTGGACGGCGCCCGCGGCCGTTCCCCGGCGCCGTGGCACGCAGTGCCGCGCGACCGGGCCGACGGTCGTTCCGCCGCCACCGCCGCGCCGCCCGTGAAGCACGCTCGCTGAAGGAAGTGACAGCTCATGTCCGCACCAGCGCCGTCCCCGCTGGCCATCGTCGACGCCGAGCCCCTGCCCCGGCAGGAAGAGGTCCTGACCGACGCGGCGCTCGCCTTCGTGGCCGAGCTGCACCGGCGGTTCACGCCGCGCCGTGACGAACTCCTCGCCCGCCGCGCCGAGCGCCGCGCCGAGATCGCCCGCACGTCGTCCCTCGACTTCCTGCCGGAGACCGCCGCCGTGCGCGCGGACGACTCCTGGACGGTGGCGCCCGCACCGGCCGCGCTCGACGACCGCCGGGTGGAGATCACCGGCCCCACCGACCGCAAGATGACCATCAACGCGCTGAACTCGGGTGCGAAGGTCTGGCTCGCGGACTTCGAGGACGCCTCCGCTCCCACCTGGGAGAACGTGATCCTCGGCCAGCTCAACCTCATCGACGCGTATGAGCGCCGCATCGACTTCACCGACGAGCGCACCGGCAAGTCGTACGCCCTGAAGGACGCGGACTCACTCGCCACCGTCGTGACCCGCCCGCGCGGCTGGCACCTGGACGAGCGGCATCTGACGGACGAGCACGGCACACCCGTCCCCGGCGCCCTCGTCGACTTCGGCCTGTACTTCTTCCACAACGCCCGGCGCCTGGTGGACCTCGGCAAGGGCCCGTACTTCTACCTGCCGAAGACGGAGTCGCACCTGGAGGCGCGCCTCTGGAACGAGATCTTCGTCTTCGCGCAGGACTACGTCGGCCTGCCGCAGGGCACCGTCCGCGCCACCGTCCTCATCGAGACCATCACGGCCGCGTACGAGATGGAGGAGATCCTCTACGAACTGCGTGACCACGCCTCCGGCCTGAACGCGGGCCGCTGGGACTACCTCTTCTCCATCGTCAAGAACTTCCGTGACGGCGGCCAGAAGTTCGTCCTGCCGGACCGCAACGCGGTCACGATGACGGCCCCGTTCATGCGCGCCTACACCGAACTGCTCGTGCGCACCTGCCACAAGCGCGGCGCGCACGCCATCGGCGGCATGGCGGCCTTCATCCCGTCCCGCAAGGACGCCGAGGTCAACAAGGTCGCCTTCGAGAAGGTCCGCGCCGACAAGGACCGCGAGGCGGGCGACGGCTTCGACGGTTCCTGGGTCGCCCACCCCGACCTCGTCCCGATCGCCATGGAGTCCTTCGACAAGGTCCTCGGCGACAAGCCGAACCAGAAGGACCGCCTCCGCGAGGACGTCTCCGTGGCCGCCGGTGACCTGATCGCCATCGACTCCCTCGACGCCAAGCCCACCTACGACGGCCTGGTCAACGCCGTGCAGGTCGGCATCCGCTACATCGAGGCCTGGCTGCGCGGCCTCGGCGCGGTCGCCATCTTCCACCTCATGGAGGACGCGGCGACCGCCGAGATCTCCCGCTCCCAGATCTGGCAGTGGATCAACGCGGGCGTCGTCTTCGAGAACGGCAAGCCCGCCACGGCGGACCTCGCCCGCGAGGTCGCCGCCGCCGAACTGGCCGCGATCCGCGCCGACCTCGGCGAGGACGCCTTCGCGGCGGGCAAGTGGCAGGAGGCCCACGACCTCCTCCTCCAGGTGTCCCTGGACGCGGACTACGCGGACTTCCTGACCTTGCCGGCGTACGAGCGACTGCGCTGAACCAGCCGTACGTAGCTACCGCCCCGGTGCCGTTCGGCGCCGGGGCGCTGTCATCGGCCCTCGTCCACGGGCAGCCCGAAGCGCTTGCGTTCCTCAGCGGTCAGGGCGCGCGGACCGTCGCCCGCGGTGTCCAGGAGGGACGCGCACGCGGCCGCGTCGGCGCGTTCGGGCAGGGTCCACACGGACCGGACGTGGTGCTCGCTCGTCACCTCGAAGCGCCGGCTGTCGAGCCAGCGGGCGTCGAGTGCCGTGACGCCGTCCACCCGGGCCACCGCGAGACACTCCCCCGTGGCGGCGAGCCAGAACCGGATGCGGCGGATCCCGGTGGTCGCCAGGTAGCGGCCGTCGGGCGACCACGCCAGGCGCGCGCTGCCGTCGCCTCCCCTTACGGTGCGCACGAGTTCACGCCCCGAGCCCGCTTCGTACACGCCGATCCGGCAGTCCTGGCCGAGCAGGGCGACCGCCCGGCCGTCGGGTGACCAGCACAGCGCCGCCACCGGGCCGCTCGACGTGGCGTGGGTGGCCGTCCGCTCGCCCGTGCGCGGGGCCCAGACCGCCAGGTGCCCGGCCTTCGTCACCCCGGCGAGGGCGGCCCCGTCCGGGCGCCACGCCAAGGCGGGGCACAGCCCGGCGTCGCCGCTGTCCATGAGGGCGACGCGCGTGCCCGTCGCGGGGTCCCACACCTCGACGCGATCGGGCTCGCGCTGCCAGAAGTCACGGCCAAGGGTCGCGAGGGCGGTGCCCACCGGGGCCCACGCGCAGACCGCGGGCACGTTCGACGCGGGCCGGAGCAGGACGGTGCGGGTCGCGCCCGCCGTGTCCCAGATCTCCACCCGGTCCTTGAACGAGACGGCGAGGGCGTCGTCGTCGGGCCTCCACGCGACCCTGGCCGGACGGGGATCCTCCGCCGTCAGGACCCGTACGGGCAGCGGCGATTCCCCGGTCCTGATGACGCGCACCGCCCCGGACCCGGACGAGAGGGTGGCCACCCGGTCACCGCTCCACGAGGCGGCGATCAGCCTTCCGGTCGCCAGGACGTGCCGCCGCCCCGAGCCCCGCTCCCAGATCGTCACCTCGCCGAAGGCCGAACGCCAGGCCAGGCGCGTGCTGTCGCCGTTCCATACGACCGCGTCGGCGCGGCCGTTCAGGCCGGCCGCCGCGGTCTCCGTCAGGGACGCGTCGCACACCACGACGCGGGCGTCGGCCTCCGTCTCCCCCTCCGCGATCGCGAGGAACCGGCCGTCGGGTGACCAGGAGAGCGCCGACACGGCCCGGTCCGACTCCCGTTCCACGAGGACCGAACCGTCCCCGGCCGACCGGATGCCGACGGCACCCCGCGCCCCCACCGCGAGGCGCCCGCCGTCCGGGGACCAGTCGACGCACGCTTCCGGGAGCAACCTGACCGCGCCGGGCGGCGCGTACGTCCAGAGGGTCTGGGCGTCCTCAATGCGCACCACCCGCAGTTCGTCGTACGCGACGACCGCCAGGTGCGTCGCGTCCGGCGACCACTTCAGGCCGGTGGCCCCCTGGGCGTCCAGGGTCCAGGGGGCGATCCGGCCGCTCTCCGCGGCGGTGAGTTCCACGATGCTGACGCCGGATCCGGAGAAGGCGGCCGCGGCCCACGCGCCGTCCCGCGACACCGCCACCGCGTTCGGCCCGTAGGTGTCCGTCCTCGTGGCGGCGCGGGGGTCGCCGAACCTGCGGACCTCCAGGGGGCCCGGCGGCCGGGCCGCCACCCAGTAGGCGTCGCCGTCGCCGAGGCCCGCCTTGTCCAACTCCCCCAGCCCCGCCGCCTCCTGGCCCACCAGGCCCCCGTCGGGCGTCCACGTGACGATCCGGCCGTCCTCGCCGATGGTCCGCAGCGCACCGGACTCCCGGTCCCAGCCGAGCGCGAGGACCTTCCCCGCGTGGCCGAAGGCGAGCTGCTCGGTGTCGGGAGGCCGCACGACGGCCCAGAGCGTCAGGGCGGAGGTCGGGGTGGCGCTGAACTCGCGCACGGCGGCCGCGGCCAGGGCGAGGGCGAGGCCCGGCTCCTCCCCCGCGGCGTACACCTGTTGGGCCGAGGCGGCGAGGGCGTCGGCCCGCTCGCCGGACTCCCGCTCCGCCTGCCTGAGCGAGGCCGCGATCAGGTCCCGCACGGTCGGGGACACACTGTGCTCGGCGGCCATGTCCACCGCCCTGGCGAGGCCCCGGCCCCGCAGCAGGTCGTCCACGGTCCTGCCCTGGGCCCGCCAGGCGGCCGCCCTGCGCTCGACGTCCGTGAGGAGGCGCAGCGTCTCCTCGTGGCGGGCGATGAGGTCGCGCAGGCGCGGCCAGTGCCGCAGCACGGCGTCGTGGACGAGGTCGAAGGCCTCACCGGTGTCGGTCTCGGCCAGCAGGCGGGCCCCGCGCAGCGCCGCCACGATGTCCCGCTGCGGACCGTCGAGGTCGCCCACGGCCACGAACCGCCGCCTACAGCCGCGTTCGTCCCAGGAGACGAACTTGATCAGGAGCCTGTCGATCGTCCGGGCCGCGTGCACTTGCGCGATCCGCGCGTACGCGACTTCGGCGTGGCGTCCGATGGCTTCGGCCAACGGGCCTCTTTGCGCCAGGAGTTCGAGGTCGATGCCGGTGCTGTCAGCCGCCGATTCGTAGAGGTCGCGCAGCAGCTGGCCGAGCAGGGGCAGGGTGTTGCCCGCAGTCGCCTCGGCGGTGATGAGTTCCACCGCTTCCGCGTCGACGGGCACTCCTGCGGCCCTCGCCGGGCCGGTGATCACCGCGCGGATCTGTGCCGGACCGAGAGGGGGGACGAGGATCCGGGCACGGAAGAGGTCCGCATGCGGTCCTGTGGCCGCCTCCCGCACGCTCTCGGTCGGCAGCGCGGCCAGGACGTGGAACTGGGGCTGGGTGCGCAGGGCCGCCCGCAGCAGACAGAGGAAGAGGGCGCACTCGTCCTCCGGCACCAGCTGGAAGACGTCCTCCAGCTGGTCCACGGCCAGGACCGTGCGGGCCCGGTGCCGCTGGGCCGACAGGAGGGCGGCGGCCAGCGCGGTGGGGTGGCCCCGGTCCGGCTCGGCCTCGAGGGCCACCGCTTCCGCGCGCAGGGTGGCGGCGAGTCGCTGGGCCGCGGCCGGGCCGTCCGCGGGGGAACCCGCGACCAGCGCGTGGGCGAGCGCGAGGAAGGGCGCGGAGCCAGGGCGCATCGGTCCGAGCACCGTGTGGTGCCCGCGCAGGCGGGGCAGCGCTCCGGCGGCGATGAGGGACGACTTGCCGCTCCCGGAGGGGCCGACGACGGTGAGCCAGCGCTCCGCGGCCTCACGGCCCGCGGTGACGCGGCCCACGATCTCGGCCGTCTCCGCCTCGCGCCCGAAGAACACCTCGGCCCGGTCCGCTCCGTAGGCCTCAAGTCCCGGGTAGGGGCTGTCCGGCCGGGTCCAGGGCACGCGGCGCCGCTCCGCTCGACGCCGTAGGTACTCCCATCCGACCACCGCGCCGATCCCGAGCGGCAGCCAGAGGGCCGCGTACCGCTCGATGAGCGGCAGCGGGCCCCACCACCCGGCGGGGTCGGCCGTCACCAGATTCGTGCCGAAACCGAGAACCACGCCGATGAGCAGCGCCTGTACGTCCAGCGGGGTCCTGCGGGGCGGCGACCGCATGCTCGCTCCCCCTCCCCCTCCCCCTCGCCCGACGCGGCCGCCCGCTACTTCTCCGAGTGGCCCAGGCTCCGGCCCGGGGCCACGCGGTCGCGTACCAGGCGCTTGACCGCCGTCGGCTCCGGGAAGCCCTGTTGCTTACGGTCCCACACCGGCTCGCCGTCGACGCGTACGACGAAGATTCCGCCCGTGCCCGGCTTCAGGGCGAGGTCGGTCAGGTCGGTCTCGAAGGTGGTCAGGAGTTCCTGGGCGAGCCAGGCCGCGCGGGGCAGCCAGCGGCACTGGGTGCAGTACTCGATCTCTACGCGGTGGCTCATGGGTACCTCTTCGCGGGGCGCGGGTCGGGTTGGCCGTGCAGGTTGGGGACCTTCTTCAGCCAGGCGGGGCGGCCCGCCTCGGTGGCCCGGGCGCGCCGCGCGTCCTCGGCGGCGAGCTGGGCGCGGGAGGGGAAGTCGGTGGGGAGCCAGGCGGCGGAGGCGCGGGCGCGGGCCGTGAGGTGGGTGACGTAGGCCTCGCGCAGCTCGTCGGGGGAGGCGAAGCCCGGCTCGCCGGTGAGCCAGGCGTCGGGGACGTCCGCGGTGATGGACCGCAGCAGCTCCTCCGTCACCCGCGGCGCGAGTTCCGCGTCGGCCGCGCGCGTGTCGGGGCCGTAGCGGCCGAGCGCGTGCTGGCGGAAGTCGTAGGCCTTCTCGGCGGTGGCGAGGGCCGACGCGGCGTCCCAGCGGTGGTGGAAGACGAGCGCGGCGCCGTGGTCGATGAGCCACAGGCGCGGCGGCCGGGTGCCGAAGGTGGGCCAGACCATGAGGTTCGAGCTGTGCACGGTGCGGTCGACGTTCGCGGTGAGGGCGTCGAGCCAGACGACCCTGCCCGCTTCCAGCGGGTCGACGTCGAGGTCGGTGTCCGGGGCGAAGTCGTGCGCCCCGGGCAGATAGTCCATGCCCAGGTTGAGGCCCGCGCTGCGGTGCAGCAGGTCCTGGACCTCCTGGTGCGGCTCGTGCGCGGCGACGGCCGGGTCGAAGTGGGCGAGGACGAGTTCGGGCACGCGCAGGCCGAGGCGGCGGGCCAGCTCCCCGACGACGATCTCGGCGACCAGCGCCTTGCGGCCCTGGGCGGAGCCGGTGAACTTCAGGACGTAGGTCCCGAGGTCGTCGGCCTCGACGACGCCGGGCACGGAGCCACCGGCCCGCAGGGGTTCCAGATATCGGACAGCCGTCACTTCTCGCAGCACACCCGCCACCCTAACCGGCGCCCTCAACTGGTTTTTTGGAGCGGACGGACCTTGATCCATAGGATCCGCTGATGATCACCACAAAACGGCTCGCGGCGGGGCTCTGTGCCCTGTTCGCGGCCCTGAGCATGGGCATCGCGCCCACCGTCGCCCACGCGGCCGACGAACCGGAGGACAGCGAGGGCGGGGCGAAGCCCAAGGTCGAGCTGGTCCTCGACGTGAGCGGCTCGATGCGGGCCCGCGACATCGACGGCAAGAGCCGGATGGCCGCGGCGAAGCAGGCCTTCAACGAGGTGCTCGACGCCACCCCCGAGGACGTCGAGCTGGGCATCCGCACCCTCGGCGCCAACTACCACGGCGACGACCGCAAGACCGGCTGCAAGGACACCGAGCAGCTCTACCCGGTGGGACCGCTGGACCGCAGGGACGCCAAGACCGCGGTGGCCACCCTCTCGCCCACCGGCTGGACCCCGATCGGCCCGGCCCTCCTGAAGGCCGCGGACGACCTGAAGGGCGGCGAGGGCTCGCGCCGCATCGTCCTCATCAGCGACGGCGAGGACACCTGCCAGCCCCTCGACCCGTGCGAGGTGGCGCGGGAGATCGCGGCCAAGGGCATCAACCTGACCGTCGACACCCTGGGCCTGGTCCCGAACACCAAGATGCGCGCGCAGCTGAGCTGCATCGCCGAGGCCACCGGCGGCACGTACACCTCCATCCGGCACACCGACGAACTCACCGACCGGGTGGGCCAGCTGGTGGACCGCGCGGCCGATCCGGTCGTCAACCCCGTGGCCGTCGAGGGCGCCGACCGCTGCTCGGCCGCGCCGGAGCTGAAGCCGGGTCTGTACACCGACCGCGCCGGGTTCGGCGAGCACCGCTGGTACCGCGTGGACGTGGCGCCGGGCAAGGAGCTGCGCGCCTCGGTGAGCGTGGGCGCCGACCGGGCCGTGAACAACGACTACGGCGTGCTCCTGCGGGCCGTCACGAAGCACGACCGCGAGATCGTGCGCGGCTCCGAGGCGGGCGACGGCCGTACCGACGTGATCTCGACGGGGCTGCGGTATCCGAAGCCGGAGCGGGACGACGACGATGACGACGCCGACGAGAAGGAGACCGTCTGCCTTCAGGTGTCGCACTCCTACTCGCCCGCCGCCGGGGCCGCCGCCAAGGGCAAGCCCGGTCTGCCCGTCGAACTGGCCGTCGACGTCGTGGACGCGCCCGACGGCTCGTCCGACGTGGCGGCCTTCGGCCTCGGCCGCGGCTGGTGGCTGCTCGGCGCCCTGGTGCTCACCGGCTTCGTGGGCGGTGTGCTGTGGGGCTGGATCTCGCGCTGGCGCGTCGCTGTCTGGAGGACGAACTGATGCGTAGGACACGTCTGTTGGCCGTCGCGGGCCTGCTCGGCCTCGGCGCGCTGTTCACCTCGGGCCCGGCGTTCGCCGCCTCGGGTGACGACGGCAAGGAGCGTACGGACGCGGGCACGTCCTTCCGTACGGCGACGGAGATCGAGCAGGGCCACAAGGCGACGGCGAGCGCCTCGTCGGGTGACTACCTGTACTGGTCCTTCCCCGCGGACTCCGGTCAGCGGCCCACGGTCAAGGCGACCGTGAAGCTGCCCGAGTCCGCCGCGGGGGCGTCCGGCGCCACGTGGCGGATCGACGTGTACGACGGGCTGAGGCGCCGTCAGTCCTGCATGTACGGCATGCAGGCGCGCAAGGCCGAGGGCTCCTCCGTCGAGCTGGCCTGCACCCTGCGCACCGTGCGCGCCTGGTCGGAGCCGTGGGCCAACGACCCGCTGCCGGGCACGTACTACGTGCGCCTGACGGCGACCGGCCTGCGCACGGCAGGGCTCGGCCAGCCGGTCACGGCCGAGGTCGAAGCCACGTCGAAGGACGTGGGCGGCTCGGCGGCGGTGGACGGCCACCTGGGCGACCCGCTCGTGCCGGGCTCCAAGCCCTCCGCCGCCGAGCCCGAGGACGGCTGGTCCTCCGGATGGTGGACGGACCGCTGGGTCTGGACGGGCGTCGGCGGTGTGCTCGCCGCGCTGGCGGGCGTGGGCGGCTACGCCCTGACGCGCGGCAACGGCAGGCCTCCGGCGAGCCCGTCCGGCGTCTGAGGACACGCGGCGCACGGCGCCCGCGCGGAGGGGTCCAGGGGCTCGACCCCTGGACCCGCACGCGCGGAGGGGTCCAGGGGCTCGGCCCCTGGACCCCTCACCCTTCCCGCAAGGCCTTGGCCAGTGGCCCCTCGCCGGTCACCGCGATCCGCCCGCCCCGCACCCCGTCGGCCACGCTGATCACGCCTCGCCCCAGCTCGACGGCCGTCCCCGCGTCCAGCGTCATACGCGCGTCGGGCTCCTCGGGGGCGGGTCCTTCGCCGTACGAGACCGCCCCGTCGACGCCTATCCGGACGTGGAAGGCACCCTCCTCCAGGCTCAGCTCCAGCAGGCCCGCCTCCAGGGCGACGGCGTCGAGGAGCGGCAGCGCGAACCAGTGGGCGCGCACCGCGTCGGTGGGGCGGCGCTCGGCGAGTTCGGGCGCCCCCCAGGCCGCGAGGGCGCGCAGGACCGGCGCCAGCTCCCGGCCGCGCGCGGTGAGTTCGTACACGTACGCGGCGGCGGGCGGCGGCAGTCTGCGGCGGGTGGTGAGGCCCGACTGCTCCAGGTCCTTCAGGCGCGAGGCGAGCACGTCGGTGCTGACGCCGGGCAGGTCGGCGTGGAGATCGGTGTAGCGGCGCGGACCGGGGAGCAGTTCGCGGACGATCAGCAGGGTCCAGCGATCGCCGACCGCGTCGAGGGCGCGGGCGGCGGCACAGAACTGGTCGTAGCTGCGGCGCGGTCGATATGGCATGCGTCGCAGTCTAGACAAGCTGTTGGACTTTCCAAGCGCCAACTTGGTAAAACCAAGGAACCCACGCTACGGGAGGCACACCGCATGGAGTTCCGGCAGTCCAGCAAGCTCAGCGAGGTCTGTTACGAGATCCGGGGCCCGGTCATCGAGCACGCCAACGCCCTGGAGGAGGCGGGCCACAGCGTGCTGCGCCTGAACACCGGCAACCCCGCCCTGTTCGGCTTCGAGGCGCCCGAGGAGATCGTCCAGGACATGATCCGGATGCTCCCGAGCGCCCACGGCTACACGGACTCGCGGGGCGTCCTCTCCGCCCGCCGCGCGGTGGCGCAGCGGTACCAGGCCCTGGGCATCGACGACGTCTCCGTGGACGACGTCTTCCTCGGCAACGGCGTGTCCGAGCTGGTCACGATGGCCGTGCAGGCGCTCCTCGAGGACGGCGACGAAGTCCTCATCCCGGCCCCCGACTTCCCGCTGTGGACGGCCGTGACCACCCTCTCCGGGGGCAAGGCCGTGCACTACCTGTGCGACGAGCAGGCCGACTGGTACCCCGACCTCGACGACATGGCCGCGAAGATCACCGACCGCACCAAGGCCGTCGTGATCATCAACCCGAACAACCCGACGGGCGCCGTCTACCCGCGCGAGGTCCTCGAAGGCATCCTCGACCTGGCGCGCCGCCACGGCCTGATGGTGTTCGCCGACGAGATCTACGACCAGATCCTGTACGACGACGCGGTGCACCACAGCGTCGCCGCGCTGGCCCCCGACCTGGTGGTCCTCACCTTCTGCGGGCTCTCCAAGACCTACCGGGTGGCGGGCTTCCGCTCCGGCTGGCTGGTCGTGACGGGCCCCAGGCAGCACGCGCGGGACTATCTGGAGGGCCTGACGACGCTGGCCTCCATGCGCCTGTGCGCCAACGCGCCGGCGCAGTACGCGATCCAGGCGGCGCTCGGCGGCCGGCAGTCCATCCACGAGCTGACCGCACCGGGCGGCCGTCTGCACGAGCAGCGCGACCGCGCCTGGCAAAAGCTCAACGAGATCCCCGGGGTGAGCTGCGTGAAGCCGCAGGGCGCGCTGTACGCCTTCGCGCGCCTGGACCCCAAGGTGCACGCCATCCACGACGACGAGAAGTTCGTCCTCGACCTGCTCCTCCAGGAGAAGATCCAGGTCGTCCAGGGCACCGGCTTCAACTGGCCGCGCCCGGACCACTTCCGCATCCTGACACTCCCGTACGCTGACGATCTCGACGCGGCGATCAGCCGCATCGGCCGCTTCCTGAGCGGCTATCGCCAGTAGGCCCGCGGTCCCCGCGGGCCCGTCACCGCGACGAGGAGCACGCCCGTGGTCGACTGCCCCACCTGCCAGGTCCCTTCCCTGACCCAGTTCGCCTCGCCCGGTCTGGTCGGGAGGATCGTGTACGAGGGGCACGACGCGGCCGAGGACCCCGCCTGGCGGGACTCGGGCGCGGCCACGCTCGACGACTACGCGCGCTGGTGCGGCCATCTGTGCGGCCTCACCTGCCTGCGGATGGCGCTCGGCGAGGGCGCCCCCTCGCTCTTCGAGCTGCGAGACGGCGCCCTCAAGTACGGCGCGTACACGGAGGACCCCGCGGACGGCACGATCAAGGGCCTGATCTACGCGCCGTTCGTCGAGTACGTGCGCGAAGCGCACGGCATCGAGGCGGCGGTGCACCGCCACCTCACGCTCGACGAGGTGGCCGATCTCGTCGACACCGGGCACACGGTGATCGCCTCCGCGCACCGCGAGATCCGCCGCCCGGGGCGCCCGGCGCCGGGCCGCGGCGGGCATCTGGTCCTGGTCACGGCGCGCACGGCGGACGGGGGCCTGCACTTCCACAACCCGTCGGGCATCGACGCGCCCACGCGCACGGCGTGGCTCCCGCGCGCGGAGTTCGAGCCGTTCTTCGCCGGGCGCGGTGTGTCCATGCGCTGACCGACGGTCATGACAGGACGTCACCCGCCCTGCCAGGATGGCGCGATGATGCATTCGGGCAGAGTCGCCGTGGTGGGCGGCAGCGTCGCGGGCTGCGCGGCCGCACTGGCCGCGCACCGGGGCGGCGCGGACGAGATCACCGTCTACGAGCGGGCCGCGGGCCGCCTCGCCGACCGGGGCCTCGGCCTCGCCGTGCACAACTCCCGGTACACGGAGCTGGAGTCGGCCGGGTATCTGGACGCGGACATGCAGTGGGTGCAGCTCGTCCGGCGCCGCTGGTACGTGCGCGACGACGCGGCGAAGGACCCGCGCGGGCACGCGATCGCGGTGATGCCGTTCCCGTTCCGGACGTACAACTGGGGCCCGCTGTGGGGCGAGTTGCGGCGCCGGGTGCCCGAGACGGTCACGTTCCGCACCGCCACGGCGGTCGCCGGGGTGCGGGCCTGCCCGGGCGGGGCCGTGGTGGAGACCGACGACGGCACGGAGCGGTTCGACGTGGTGGTCGGCGCGGACGGCTACCGCTCGGTGGTGCGCGAGGCGGTGTTCCCCGGCGTGCGGGCCGCGTACGCGGGCTATGTGGCGTGGCGCGGCGCGTACGCGGAGGAGCGCGTGCCCGATCCGGACCTGTGGGGCGTCGAGGACTGCGTGTACGCCGTGTTCGACGGTGGCCACGTGATCCTGTACCGCATCCCCGACGGGAGGGGCGGGCGCCGCGTGAACTGGGTGCTGTACACCGCGCCGCCGTCCGGCCTCGACGCGGACCTGGGCTTCGGCGACCCCCGGAGCCTGCCGCCCGGCGGCCTCACCGACACCCTGCGCGGCCATCTGTCGTACGTCGCCGACGTGCTGCTTCCGCCCTACTGGGGGTCGGTGGTGCGCGCCACCGAACCGGCCGAGCTGTTCCTCCAGCCCATGTACGACTACACCGCGCCGCGCTACACCCAGGGCCGGGTGCTGCTCGCGGGCGACGCGGCGACGGTGGCGCGCCCGCACACGGGGGCCGGCGCGGTGAAGGCCCTCCAGGACGCCACCGTCCTGGAGTCCGCCATCACCACGGCCGTGACCTGGCCCGACGCCCTGGAGTCCTACGACGCCGACCGCACGGTCGCGGGCCGCACCATGGTCGACCTGGGGCGGCAGCTGGGCCGCGCCCTCGTGCGGGAGACCCCCGCGTGGCGGTCGCTCGACCAGGGCGGCATGGAGGCGTGGTGGAAGCGGGCCGACGGCGCCGGGGCGTTCGGCGGTCGGGAGCTGCGGCGGAGGTGACGGCCGACCGGAAGGGGGACGGATCATGGAATACGGCCACCGCCCCGACGGTTCGCACTGAGCGGAACCGAGCAGAACGGAACGCACATGGGTGATCTCCTCCTGGTCCGGCACGGCGAGACCGAGTGGTCCCTGTCCGGGCAGCACACGAGCTGGACGGACATCCCCCTCACGGAGCACGGCCGCGAGCAGGCCCGGTCGCTCGCGCCGCTGATCGGGAAGTACCGGGTCGACGCGGCCTTCACCAGCCCCCGCGCGCGGGCGCGGGAGACCGCGGAGCTGACCGGCTTCGCGCAGGCGCGCGTGGACGACGACCTGGCCGAGTGGGACTACGGGGCGTACGAGGGCGTGACGACGGTGGAGATCCACCGGACGCGGCCCGACTGGTTCCTGTTCACGGACGGGGTGGCCGCGGGGCCGCCGGAGCATCCGGGTGAGTCCCCCGAGCAGGTCGGGGCGCGGGCCGATCGCATGCTCGCCAAGGTGGACGCGGCGCTCGCCAACACGGAGGGCAGTGTGCTCCTGGTGGCCCACGGTCACTTCCTCCGCGTCCTGGCCGCCCGCCGACTGGGCCTTCCGGCGGCGGCGGGCGCCCACTTCCAGCTGGCCACGGGCACGGTGAGCCGCCTCAGCTTCGAGCACGGCCGCCCCGTGGTGGCCACGTGGAACCTACGCCCCTCGGCGTAGCGCCCCTCGCGGCCCCCTGCCCCCGGCCCTCTCCGCTGCGCGGGCTTCTCCCCACCCACCCGCCCTTCATCGCCCGCCGGGCTCGCCCTCAATCGCCGGACGGGCCAGACCCCCATCGCGCTGACGCGCTCGTCCTCAAACGCCGGACGGGCTGGATGGTGCCACCGCGGACCGGATCTCGACAGCGGACCGAATACCGGATGCGGACCGGACCCCGTCTGTGGACCGGCCCCGTCCGTGGGTCCACAGGCGGCTGCTGACCCGCGAGGCTGCCGGTCCGCGGCCGGGAGCGGCCCGCACCGGAGATCTTCCAGCCTGTCCGGCGTTTGAGGACGAGGCGCGGAGCGCCGAAAAGGCGGGGCGGCAGCCCCGGAGCGCGGAGGGGCGTTCCCGCGAGGGCTAGGCGCGGCGCGGGGACACCAAGACGTACCGGCGGCCCGTGCGGGCGTCGCCGTGCTCGCTGACCAGCCAGCCCGCCCGCTCAAGCACCGCGCCGCAGGCCCGGACGCCCTCCCCCGAGGGCTCCCCCACCTCCACCGCGTCCGGCTGTGCCGTGTCCACCACGCGGTACCCCTCCCGGTCGGGCCCTGCCGGGACGCGGCCCGCCGCCTCCAGGGCTATCGCCACCGCCCGCACCTGGTGCGCCCGCTCCCACGCGCAGGGGGTGTCCCGGTCGCCGCCGGGGTTCGTCATGCGCCGCATCTCGACGATGCCGAGCCAGGCACCGCGCACTTCCCGCGCGCGCTCCGGCCCGTCCTCGCCGGGCGGGCCCTGCTCGGTGCCGGTGCGGGCCGTGAACACCCCGGCCTGCGCCTCCACCGGAGCCACCTCCGGCGCGGCCCCCACCGGCTCCTCCCGGACGCGGTGCCCCGCGGGCGTCAGGAAGTACGCGTGCGGCGGGCGGGGGTGCCGGAAGGCGAGCTGGAGCCGCACCAGTGCGGTGAGCTGCGCCTCCGTCCCCCGCAGGCGCCCCGTCACGGGGTCCGCCTCCGCGATGATCCGCCGCTGCGCGGCTGTCGTCGGCTTGGCCATGCTCCCGATACTGCCCCACCCCACTGACACCGGCCGCCCGACGCCGTTCACCCCAGGTCACCGGCCTTCTTCCTCGGCCTCCCCCACGAAATACAGGTAGCCATGAGAGGCGATCGCGAACTCGGCCGCCGCCCTCAGCTTCCGCACCGTGCTGTTCTTCACCCCTTCCGGAAGCCGGTCCAGCTCCGCCACGAACCCGGCCAGTTGCAGCTCGTTCAGCATCGTGTCCCCGTAACGCTGCACGAACCGCAGAGTGCTGCCCTCCGGAGCGGCCTCGCACAAGGCAAGGAAGGTACCTTTCCGGTCTTCATGGGTCGCGGCCATGCGCCCGCGGTTCTGGTCTTCGACGTAGACGACGAGAGGCATACGAGGCGTCCTCGGCCGCCTGCTGGCCGTACTCGATCGTGCGGGCCAGCGAAGCCGCGGCCTTGGCCGCCGCCTCCGCCGCTTCGGCGGCGTACGAGATCGCGTTCTTGGCCGACTTGCGGGCGTCCGCCGCGTGGCCGGCGGCCTTGGCGGCCCAGACATGCAGACGCTTGGGCGCGGGCCCGGTCGGCGATCGTGGCGCTGTCCGACGCGGAGGCCTTCGTGGCCTGGTAGGCGGTCTTACCGGCCGCGACCATCGCCTGCAAAGCCGCGAGGGACGCCTGAGTCACCTGCGCTTTCTGCTCACCGACGATGAGCCCTCGGCCGCGGGGCGCCCCCTTGGAGTCAGCGATCTTGTACGACTCGCGTTTCGCGACCTCGGTACGGGCAGCGGCCTTGGTAGCGATCACCAACTGGTCCTGGAGCAGGCCCAGCTGGCGTCTGCCCTCTTCCTCCGCGTCCGCGACGCCCTTCTTCGCCTGCTCGAACTGGGGCTTCGTCGGGTAGTCGAGGTCGTCGGTGCCGTTGTTCCCGGACGGCTTGACGTCGAACTTCTGGTGCCCGGTGCCGCTGCAGTTTCACAGCCGCGCGTTGGACCCGTTCTCGTACTTGGGCAGGTCGAGGCAGTTTCCGGTACCTATGTTCTTGAGCGTGCTCGTCCCGCGCGTGGAGTACTGCCACTTCTGTGCCGCCGAGCCGTTGCACCTCCAGATCTGTGCGGGCGCGCCATTGGCCGTGCTGGCGTCCTTGACGTCAAGGCACTTGCCGGAGTTGACGTTCCGCAGGCGCTCCCCGTCGATCTGCCACTTCTGCGCGGACGAGCCGTTGCACGTGTACAACTGCACCGGGGTGCCGTTGGCCCTGCCTCCCCCTTGCACGTCGAGGCACTTGCCTTGGGCGTCGTGCACGTACACGATCATGGGGCTGTCGCCGATCGCCCCCGGGCCTCCCAGTGACCAGTAGTTCTGCCAACGGGTGAGGTGGTCGGCCACCCAGGACTGGCCCAGCAGCTCGCCGAGCGCCTGGGTGCCCGTGGACAGCGCCCCTGTCGTCTCCTTGTTGGCGTTCAGGATGTCGTCACGCTGGGTGGCCTGTGAGGCGATCTCCTCCTGCCACTCCTTCGACGCGGCGGCGACCTCCTTGCCCAGTACGCGACTCGGATCGAACGGGCCCCGCCAGGCGCAGGCGCCGAACCGCGTCTTCAAGTCCTCCACCGCCACCCGGAACGGCAGACTGCCCTCTTCGGAGGCCACGCGCGGGAACCCGCCGGTCGTCAGGAACAGCCGAGCGTCGTCGGCCGACAGGGGGCGGAAGCCCTTGGTGAGGGCCTCCCACGCCTCGTGCTCGGCGTATGCCTTCCGCCACTCGTCGGTGGGGAGCGAGGAATCCGGGGCCTCCCCGTACAGCGGGCCGCCCACTTCGCGGAGCTTCGCGGCCTCCGTCTTCCCGGCCTTCGGCGTCGGGTCGTCGTAGAAGCCCTCTTCGTCCTTCCAGAACTGCTCGCTGATCCACGAGAGGTAGCCGACCTGGTTGAAGAAGCTCTTCTCGCCGTCGGGGGCCCAGTAGAAGCCGGTCTCCGTGAAGCCGGCGGGTGTGGGCAGCCCGTCGAGGGGCTCCTCCCAGACGTCCGCCCGCTTGTCGAGTTCGTCGCCCTTCTTGCCGGCCGCCGTCTCATCCTTCGCGAACGCCTTGCTGAGTGGGGTGCCTTCCCAGTAGTCGCGATTCGCAGCCACCCGCAGCTTGTCCGGTGACTGCCCGAGCGCCTCCTGAGCGGTGGCGAACATGTTCGGTCCGCCCATCCGCAGCGCTTCGGCCATCAAGCACTGATCCTGCCGGAGCTGGTCGGCGCCCTTGGCGTCGAACCCGTCGTAGGAGTCCGCCACGGGAACGCCGCGATCACGCATCGTCAGATCGGGGTGGACGGCGAGAGTCGCCAGAACGGCCAGGGTCAGGAGCAAAGGAAGCAAGAAGACGTACGTACGCCTCTTCCACGCCCCCCGGTGTGCCGGTTCAGTCAGCGCCCGATACGGCAGGGTGGTCCAGACCTGCGGAGCGCCGAGGGTCACCTTAGGTAGATGTCGCTGGCACGTAACAAGGGGTAACGGCGCATACGCGCTCGGTTGGCGCGAAAGCGCCGCCGGGCCACCCTCTACTGAACTTGTGCGCAACCTGTGCCCTACCTGGCCAGACCCTATGGAGCAGTCGTGATCATCGGCGGAGCGCAACGTGCGCATAACAGGGCCCAGTTGACTGAAAGTCAGCACCGGTCGCCGGGCGCCTTCGCCGACGCAAAGACGCACCTCCGGATTGGGCACGCCCACGAAGCTCGGCCAGGAATGCCGGGCAGCCGCAGGGGGTTGAAGGCCCTGCAAGCCGTGTACCGACAGAAAAGGGAGCACCGTGGCGCAGCAGCAGGGGGATTCCGTGGCGGAGGGGTACTCCGTCGGGATTGTCGTGCGGGGGTACGAGACGGACGCGCAGGGGCATCTGAATCAGGCCGTGTATCTCCAGTACGCGGAGCACGCGCGGTGGTCGATTCTGATGGAGGCGGGGATCCGGCAGGCGGACATGCTGTCGAAGGGGGTGGGTCCCGTGGCGCTGGAGAACACCGTGCGGTACCGCAGCGAGCTGCGGGCCGGGGACGAGGTCTCCGTGTCGTGCCGGTTCCTGTGGGGCGAGCGGAAGACCTTCAGGATCGAGCAGATCTTCACCAAGCCGGACGGCACGGTCGCGGCGGAGCTGACCGGCGTGGGCGGGCTGCTCGACCTGAAGGAGCGGCGCATGGTCGACGACCCGAAGGAGTACTTCCGGGCGCTCGCGACGGACGCGCGGGTCCTCGGCCTGTAGGTCAGCCCACGGTGAGGGCCTCCAGGCCCCCGGCGTCCGCACGCTCGCTCAGGCGCCGGACGGGCCTGGTCGTCTGTTCAGGTTCGCCCAGACCGTCTTGCCGATCACCCGGCCCTCCACGCCCCACTCCTCGGCAAGCGCCGCCACGAGGACGAGTCCTCGGCCCGACTCCGCCTCCTGTGGCGGCAGCCGGGCCTCCTCGGGCGGCGCGCACTCCGCCCGCGTGTCCGACACCTCGATCCGCAGCGTCCCCGCGAGCAGCAGCAGCCTCAGCTCGAAGCTGCGCCCGGGGACCCGCCCGTGCGTCGCCGCGTTCGCGGCCAGCTCGGCGACGATCTGTGCCGCCGCGTCGGAGAGTTCGCTGCCGTAAGGGATGCCCCAGCCGTCGAGCCGGGCGCGGGCGAGCCTTCTCGCGAGGCGGGCCCCGCGCGGGCCGGCGGTGATACGCCGCGTGAACACATGTGCTGGTGTGGGAGTTTGCACCTGGGGTGGCATGCGAACCACGGTGACCGTGTGAACGCGCGCTTCGGGAGGCACAAAACTCGTACGCTCCGTAAGTGTACGAGTGCGAAACGTAGACAGCGGGAGTAACAGCCCGTAATCATGGGCGCGTTGGCGGGGACGGTAAGCGAGCGTCAGGGGATACCCGTGATGTCGTCAAGCACGCAGGGCTCTCAGGAGCCCGAACCGACCGATGGACTCAAGGCGTTCGGCGCCGCACTGAAGAGCTTCCGCAAACGGGCCGGGTACACGCAAGAGACCCTGGCCCCCGAGATCGGCTACTCGACCCACTTCATCGCATCCATCGAGCAGGGCAGGCGCTTCCCGCCGCCGCGCTTCGTGGACCAGGTGGAGGTCACGCTGGACGCCTTCGGGACGCTGCGGCTGATGGTGAACCAGCTGACGCGACAGCGGGGCCTGGCCGCGTGGTTCCGGCAGTGGGCCCAGCTTGAGCAGGAAGCCCTCAACCTCTGCACGTACGAGTGCAGGTTGATCCCAGGGCTGCTACAGACGGAGGCGTACGTCCGCAGGTTGTTCAGCACCCGCGTGCCCGCCCTGTCGGACCAGGAGCTGGAGGACCAGGTGGCCGCACGACTGGAGCGCCAGAACCTGCTCCAGGAACGGCCGAACACTGGCTTCAGCTTCATCATCGAGGAGCACATCTTCATGCGCCGCACCGGCGGCATCGACGTGACGCGCCAACTCATCGATCGCGTACTGGAAGCGGCGACGCCGCGCAACGTCGAGGTGCAGATCATGCCACTGGAGCGGGACGTTCACTGCGGGCTCGACGGGCCCATCCAGCTCCTGGAAACCCCTGAGAACAGGTGGTTCGGGTATTGCGAAGGTCCGGAGAGCGGGCAGCTCATCTCAGATCCAAAAGTGATCAGCACGCTTCAGATGCGGTATGCCAAACTGCGCACACAGGCCCTCACCCCTGAGGACTCCGTGATCCAGTTGGAGCGACTGCGAGGAGCGCTATGAGCACTGACCCTGAACTGGAGTGGTTCAAGAGCAGCTACAGCAGCGGAAGTTCGGGTGACTGCGTAGAGGTTGCCCTCTCTTGGCACAAGTCGAGCTACAGCGGCGGGAACGGTGACGACTGCATAGAGGTAGCCACCTGCCCCACCACCATCCACATCCGCGACTCCAAGCGCCCGGCCGGGCCCCGACTGGCCGTCGCCCCGGACGCCTGGGCCGACTTCGTGGCGTACGCGGGCGGCGCTCAGTAGCCCACCCGCAGCCCGTGCATGCTGAGCACCGGCGCCAGGGGCTGGTAGTACGTCGTCCCGCCGGAGGCGCAGTTGCCGCTGCCGCCGACCAGGAAGCCGAGCGCGGCGTCGCCGCCGAAGGCGGGGCCGCTGGAGTCGCCGGGCTCGGCGCAGATGTTGGTGCGGAAGAGGCCGCTGACCGTGCCCTGCGGGTAGGTGATGGAGGCGTTCACGGCCTGGACGGTGCCGCAGTGCGTCCCCGTCGTGGGTCCGACGCGGCACGCGGACTGGCCCACGACGGGGTTCGCGGCCCGGTTGATGCGGATGATCCGCATCCCCGCGACGACCTCGCTCGGGTACGAGTAGTCGGGGTTGGTGTACCGCACCAGCGCGTAGTCCCTGCCGGGGAAGACGGCCGTCTCGGTGATGCCCACCTCGATGGTGAGGCGCGGGTCGGCGTACCACTTGGTGCCGACGGCACCGCACTGGCCCGCCATGATCCCGTAGTAACGGGTGCCGGTGGTGGCGTTGAAGGAGACGACGCACCGCCCGGAAGGGCTGAAGAGCAGGGTGCCGCCGCGCAGCGGTGTCTGCGCGGGGGCGGCGGTGGCGGCGGGGGCCGCGATCAGGGCGAGGGTGCCCAGGAGTGCGGCGCATAAGAGCTGGGCGAGGGCGGTGCGGAGCCTCATGGCGTCTCCAGTGGGGGGAAGGGTGAGGGCGGCGCCGCCATTGTGGCGGGAGCGGGCGCGCGCGGGCGATCGGGCGGACGCCGACCGTTACAGAGACGGGCCGCCCGGCACGCACGGTGATCCTTTTCGTTGGGCAAAAGGCATTGATGCCGCGCCGGTCGGCGAACGATGCTGAGGCGGACGGGGAAGATCGACCTCCAGACCGACCGAAGGGCAGCTCCCATGGACGACGTCGCAGCGATCGGACCGGCATGGCAGCGGTAGTCACGGACCTCATCACGTATCCGGTCAAGGGGTGCGCCGGAGTGACCCTCACGGAGAGCGACCTGACGCCGGCGGGGCTCGCGCACGACCGCGTGTTCATGGTGGTCGACGACTCGGGCGTGTACCGCACGCAGCGCAAGACCCCCCGGCTCGCGGTCATCCGCCCCGAGGTGAGCTGGGACGGCGCACGGCTCACGCTGCGGGCCCCGGCCGCGGACCCGCTTGAGATCGCGGTGGACGTCGATTCGCCGCGCCGCGACGTGGACCTGTTCGGGGCGCCGTTCCGGGCCGTCGACCAGGGGGCGGACGCGGCCCGGTGGCTGTCGGACGTGCTCGGCACGGACTGCCGTCTGGTGCGGGTGCCGCCGGAGCACGAGCGGGTCACCGACGGGCTTCACCCGGGTACGTCCGGCTTCGCCGACAGCGGCGCGCTGCACCTGCTGTCGCGGGCGTCGTACGACGACCTCAACGCCCGCATCGAGGCGGCGGGGCGCGCGCCCGTCACCCTGAGCAGGCTGCGGCCCAACGTCGTCGTCGACGGGTGGGACGAGCCGCACACGGAGGACTCCGTCAGGAACGTCGGCATCGGCAACACCGAGCTGGGCTTCGCCAAGCTCGCCCTGCGCTGCGCGGTCACCCTCGTCGACCAGGCGTCGGGTGAGCGGGTCGGGCCGGAGCCGCTGCGTACGCTGGCCGCGTATCGGAGGCAGCCGGGGGGTGGGGTGGCCCTGGGGGCCAAGTTCTCGGTGCTGCGCACGGGCAAGTTGGCCTTGGGCGATGAGCTGGACGTCACCGTCTGGGAGCCTGCCGCCGAGTAGTTGCCTGCGGGCGGGTGGGGGCTGGTCGCGCAGTTCCCCGCGCCCCTTACGGGGCGCACACCCCGCCCATGTTTTGAAGCGATCGCTTCAGAACGTGCTACCGTCCATCCCGGTTTTGAAGTGACCGCTTCAGAACTCACGTGCACATCAGGGAGGGACACCCATGCCGCTCGCCGTCTACGTGTTGGCGCTCGGGATCTTCACGCAAGGGACATCGGAGTTCATGCTGTCCGGCCTTCTGCCGGGCATGGCGGAGGACTTGGGGGTGTCCATCCCCGACGCGGGGCTGCTGATCTCGGCGTTCGCGATCGGCATGGTCGTCGGGGCGCCGCTGCTCGCCGTGGCGACGCTGCGGTGGCCGCGCCGGACGGCCCTGGTGCTGCTGCAAGCGGTGTTCGTGGCGGGCCACGTGGTGGGCGCGGTGGCACCGGGGTACGGGCTCCTCTTCGCGACGCGGATCGTCAGCGCGCTCGCGTACGCGGGCTTCTGGGGCGTGGCCGTGGCGACGGCGGTGGCGCTCGTGCCGAGCGAGGCGAAGAGCAAGGCGGTGGCCCTGGTCGCGGGCGGTCTGACCCTCGCGACGATCGTCGGCGTGCCCGCGGGGACCGTACTGAGCCAGTCGGCGGGGTGGCGGGCCGCGTTCTGGGCGGTCGCGGCGGCGACGGTGGTGAGCCTGGTGTGCACGGTGGTGGCGGTGCCGGGCGGCGAGCGGGGCGAGGCGCCGTCCGTGCGGGCGGAGCTGCGCGGCATGGCGCGCCCGCAGCTGTGGCTCTCGTACGCCGTCACGGCCTTCGCCTTCGGCGCGGTCATCGTGACCTTCAGCTACCTGGCCGCGCTGCTCACCGACGAGACGGGCCTGGGCGAGGGGTGGGTGCCCGCGGTGCTCGCGCTGTTCGGGGCGGGCGGCATGCTCGGCCTGGTCGTCGGCGGCCGGACGGCGCGGACGCACGCGGTCGCCACGCTCGTGTGGGGGCTCGGCGCGCTCGCGGCGGTCTCGGCGGTGCTCGCGCTGACCGCGGGCTCGGCGGTGGCCGTCGTGGTGGCGCTGGTCTTCCTGCTCGGCATGGCGGGGTACGTCACCAACCCCGCGCTCCAGTCGCGGGTGTTCACGCTCGCGCCGGACGCGCCCACGCTCGTCGGCGCGACCAACACGGCGGCGTTCAACGTCGGCAACACCCTCGCCCCGATGCTCGGCGGCCTCGCCATCGACGCGGGCCACGGCTACGCGGCCGTCGCGTGGGTCGGGGCCGGGCTCGCGGCGCTCGGCTGCGCGGCGGCGGTGGGAGCGGGGATCCTGGAACGGCGGGCCGCCCCGACACCTTCCGCTTCGGCGTCGGCTAGTTTTGAAAAGGTATTCCAAAACGGGTAGGGTCCGGTCCATGGCCAGGCCACGACAGTTCGACGAGGACCGCGTCATCACCGCGGCCATGGAGACCTTCTGGCGCCGCGGGTACGAGGGCACGTCGACACGCGACCTGTGCGAGTCGACGGGCCTCGGCCCGTCGAGCCTCTACAACACCTTCGGCGGCAAGCGCGAGCTGTATCTGCGCGCCCTCGACCGCTACTACGACACGGTCACCGCCGCGCAGGTCGAGCGGCTCCAGTCCCCCGGCTCCGCCAAGGAGCGGCTGCGCGCGATGATGCTGCACTCCCTGGAGAGCGACCTGGACGCCGACGACGGCCGCGGCTGCTTCGCCATCAACGCGGCGATCGAACGGGCCGGCCTCGACGGCGACGTCCGCCGCGCCGTGCGCCGCGGCTTCGACCGCGTCGAGGACGAGGTGTGCGCGGTGACCCGGGCCGGACAGGCCACCGGCGAGATCTCCCCCGCCCGCGACCCGCGCGAGGTGGCACGCCTGGTGCAGAGCACGTACTACGGCATGCGCGTCCTGGCCCGCGTACGGGACGACCGAAAGGCCCTGACGACGACCATCGACACGGTCCTGGAGGAGCTGTGACCGGCCCGGAGGCGCTCGACGCGGCCGAGCGGAACCTCGCCGCTCACGCCGGGCACCTCCACCGCTTCCTGCCGGGGGCCCGCGTCGCCGACAGCGGGGACCTGGTCGTCGCGGACAGCGGGATCGACGACGACACCTTCAACATCGTCGCCGCGGCGCGGTTCACCGCCGAGGACGCGGACGCCCGCGTCGCCGCCACCGTGGCGGAGCTGACCGGCACCGGGCGGGCCTTCTCCTGGTGGGTGGGTGACACCTCGACGCCGGGTGACCTCGGCGCGCGCCTCGCCGCCGCCGGGCTTCCCGCGGCCGGGACCGAGACCGGGATGTGCCTTGACCTGGGCGCCGCCCCGCCGCCCGCGCACGCGGACGGCCTGGAGATCAGGACTGTGACCACGGCCGCCGAACTCGCCGCGTACGCCGCGATCCTGGCCGCCAACTGGGAGCCCCCGGCGGCGACGGTCCGCGCCTTCTACGCGGCCGTCGCCGAGGGGGCGCTCGCCGCGGACTGCCCCGCCCGCTACCTGGTGGGGTACGTCGACGGGCGCCCGGTGTGCACCGCCGAGGCCTTCCTGCACGCGGGCGTCGCCGGGATCTACAACATCTCGACCCTCGCCGCCGACCGGCGCCGCGGCTACGGCGGGGCCATCACCCTGGCCGCGCTGCACGCGGGGCGCGCCGCCGGGATGCGGACGGCGGTGCTCCAGGCGTCACCGGAGGGCGAGGGCGTCTACCGCGCGCTCGGCTTCGCGGCCTGCGGCACCTTCACCGAGTACGCCGTGGTCAGCGAGCGCGCCGACCCGGGCCTTCCGGCCACGTCGACCCGATGAAGGGCCCGCGCCCTGACCTCGCGGGTCTGGTGGTGGGTTAGCGGGCGGGGCCTTGCGGGGCAGGAGTCACCTCGGTGTCCGCCGCGCTCGCCCGACCCCGGGAGCCGCCATGCCCCAGTTGCCCCGCCGCACCCTGCTCGCCGCCCTCGCCGGCTCGGCCGGGACCGCCGTGGCCTGCTCCGGGGGGAGCGCGGCCGACGGTGACTCGCGGACACCCGGGGGCGGGACCGGGGCCCCCGGGAGCGCCGCGGCCGCGGCCCGGCGGCTGCTGCCCCGGCACGCGGACCAGATCGCGTTCGAGGCCTCCGGGGCTCCGGACACCTACCGCGTGTCCGGGGCGCGCGGGCGCCTCACCGTGGCGGGGCCGACCCCCGCGGTCCAGCTCAAGGGCCTGTACCACTACCTGAAGCACGTCTGCCACGCCAACATCACCTGGGCGGGCCACCAACTCGCCCTGCCGAAGCTGCTGCCCGCGCCCGGCACACCGGTCACCGGGCGGGCGAACACCCCGCACCGGTTCGCCCTCAACGACACCAACGACGGCTACACGAACGCGTACCACGACTGGTCGTACTGGGAGCGCGAGATCGACGTACTCGCGCTGCACGGCTACAACGAGGTCCTGGTGTACGCGGGCGCGGACGCCGTCCACCACCGGCTGTTCCAGGAGTTCGGGTACGGCGACGAGGAGCTGCGGGCCTGGGTGCCGGGGCCCGCGCACCAGCCGTGGTGGCTGCTCCAGAACATGGCGGCCTTCCCGCACCCGGTGTCCCGGCAGCTCCTGGAGCGGCGCGCCCGGCTGGGGCGGCGCATCGCGGACCGGCTGCGCGCGCTCGGCATGACGCCCGTGTTCCCCGGCTACTGCGGCACCGTGCCACCCGGCTTCGCCGAGCGGAACCCGGGGGCGCGGACCGTGCCGCAGGGCGACTGGCTGGGCTTCGCGCGGCCCGACTGGCTGGATCCGCGCACCGGCCCCTTCGAGCGGGTCGCCGCCGCCTTCTACCGTGTCCAAGGCGAACTCCTCGGACCGTCCACGATGTACAAGATGGACCTGCTGCACGAGGGCGGCAGGCCCGGTGACGTGCCGGTGGGCGAGGCCGCCCGGGGCGTCGAGCGGGCGCTGCGGGCCGCGCGCCCGGACGCCCTGTGGGTGATCCTCGGCTGGCGGCGCAACCCGCCGAAGGCCCTCACGGACGCCGTCGACAAGGACCGCGTACTCGTCGTCGACGGCCTGTCCGACCGCTTCCCGTACGTCACCGACCGCGAGGCCGACTGGGGCGGCACGCCGTACGCCTTCGGCTCGATCTGGAACTTCGGCGGGCACACCGCGCTCGGCGCGAACACGCCCGACTGGGCGCGGCTCTACGAGCGGTGGCGCACCAAGGACGGCAGCGCCCTGCGCGGCATCGCGCTGCTGCCGGAGGCCGCCGACAACAACCCCGCGGCCTTCGAGCTGTTCTCCGAACTCGCCTGGCGTCAGGGCGACTTGGACTTGAAGGAGTGGTTCACGCAGTGGGCCACCAGCCGGTACGGCGGCGCCGACGCGCATGCCGCGCGCGCCTGGGACGTGCTGCGCCGCACCTGTTACGGCACCACCCGCGCCGACGGGTGGGCCGAGGGCGCCGACGGCCTGTTCGGCGCGCGGCCCGCCCTCACGGTGCGCTCCGCCGCTTCCTGGTCGCCGAAGGAGCTGCGCTACCCGGCCGCCGACTTCGAGCCCGCGCTCGACGAACTCCTGCTGGTACGGCGAGAGTTGAGGAACTCGTCCGCGTACCGGCGCGACCTGCTCGACGTGGCGCGCCAAGCCCTGTCGAACCGGAGCCGGGTGCTGCTGCCCCGCGTCAGGGCGGCGTACGAGGCGCGGGACACCGCCCTCTTCGAGCGGCTCACCCGCACCTGGCTGCACCTGTTCGATCTGCTCGACCGCCTCGCCGCCACCGACGCCCGGCAGCTGCTCGGGCGGTGGGTGGCGGATGCCCGCGCCTGGGGCGCCGACGACCGCGAGCGCGACCAACTCGCCTACGACCAGCTGTCGCTGGTCACCGTGTGGGGCACCCGCGCCGGCGCCGACGCGGGGCTGAACGACTACGCCAACCGCGAATGGGCGGGCCTGGTCGGCGGCCTGTACCGGTTGCGCTGGACGACGTACTTCGACGAGCTGCGCGCCGCGCTCGCCGAGGGCCGCGAGCCGCGGGCCTTCGGCCGGGCGGACTGGTTCGCCCTGGAGGACCGGTGGCTCCGCGAACCCGGACGCCTCGCCGTGACCCCCACGGGAGACACGTACACGATCGCGAAGAAGGTACGTGACGCGCTCGCCGGATCCCGCTCGCGCGGGTCTTTCGCCGCGCCCCCGGCCGGACTCTTCCGCCGGAGGCGCGGCCCCCTCACCAGGAGCTGTCTGGTCAGCACCTCACCCGGGCTCGGTCAGTTCGGGCACTCCTTCCACTTCACGCGGTAGATCGTGCTGATGGCCCCGTCGGTGGAGTCCATCGTCATGAAGCTGGTCTTGGTGCGGTCCGAGGTGCCGACGTCGACCCGCAGCTCGGTGTTGATGTTGAAGTTGCGCTTCTTGCCGCAGGGTGCCCACACCAGCTGGGTGACCTCGGTCTCGTCGGTGGCCTGCCAGTTGTCGGCGACCGGGCCGGAGAAGATGTGGGACTTGGCGCCGGTGTCGGGCGAGCCCTGGAAGTAGTACGAGGCCTTCTCCGTGCCCTTGGCGCCCCGCTCCAGCGAGGCGAAGCCGCGGTAGTCGGCGCTCGCGATCGCGTAGGTGAAGCCCTGCGGGACGTGCACGATCAGGCTGAGCTGGCAGTTCTTGCGGAACGCCGTGGGGGCGGAGCTGCCGCCCGCCTGGGCGAGGTAGTCGCTGTAGGTGACGGTGAACGCCGTGTTGTCCTGGGAGACGGCGACGGCCGCCGTCCCTCTCGGGCAACCCGAACCGTTCACGGTCGCGATCTCGATCACGATCTTGTCGGGCGGCGGGTCACTGAACTCGGTCGGGTCGTGAGCGGGCAGACCCGCGGCGAGCAGGGTGGCGAGGGCGCCACCGGCGAGCAGTGCAGCGGACATGGTGGTGGTTCTCCCATCGAGTGCTTCGGCCCGTGGCGGCACGCACGCAGGGCGTGCCGCCGCGAGGTGGGGGATGGAGCGTGTGCTGGGAGGAACTGACTCAGCCATCGCACGGGTCCGCTCACGGGTCGGCGACCGGTCGGCGTGCGATGAGCGGAGGCTGAGGGTGCTGGGATCGTACGGACCAGCGTGAGCAGCGACTAGGGCGATGACCGGCCATGTGCGAGCGCGCTCCTGGGCCCGCTGGGGCCCGGCGGCGTGCCGCGTCGGGGGACCGCCTCGGCTCCTGTGCCGCGCACCGGACCGTGCTTGACGGGTATACGTCATCTCCGTTCTCTGGTAGGAAACCTTCCTAACAAAGCGCGATCCGCACACGGCACCACGAAATCCCCCCTCTGGAGGCCCCGTTGCACTCCCCTCGCACCCCCCACCCCACCAGCACGCGACGCGCCGTCGTCGGACTGATAGGCGCGGCCCTGATAGCGGGCCCCCTGCTCACCACCCAGTCCGCGGGCGCGGCGCCCGCGCCCCGCGCCGCGACCCCCGCGGGCACCGCCGCCGCGGGCCTGGACGACCCGGCGAAGAAGGAGATCGCCATGAAGCTGGTCTCCAGCGCGGAGAACTCCTCGCTCGACTGGAAGGCGCAGTACAAGTACATCGAGGACATCGGTGACAAGCGCGGCTACACCGCGGGCATCATCGGCTTCTGCTCCGGCACCGGCGACATGCTCGACCTCGTCGAGCTGTACGCCGAGCGCAAGCCCGGCAACGTCCTGGAGAAGTACCTGCCCGCGCTGCGGCGCGTGAACGGCTCCGACTCCCACGCGGGCCTGGACCCGAACTACACCAAGGACTGGAAGAAGGCCGCGCAGGACCCGGCCTTCCAGCGGGCGCAGAACGACGAGCGCGACCGCGTGTACTTCGACCCGGCCGTCAAGCAGGGCAAGGCCGACGGCATCGGCGTGCTCGGGCAGTTCGCGTACTACGACGCGATCGTCATGCACGGCGACGGCGGCGACAGCACCAGCTTCAGCAACATCCGCAAGCGCGCCCTGCGCACCGCCAAGCCTCCGGCGCAGGGCGGCGACGAGGTCACCTACCTCAACGCCTTCCTCGACGCCCGCGTCTGGGCCATGAAGCAGGAGGAGGCGCACGAGGACACCAGCCGCGTGGACACCGCCCAGCGCGTCTTCCTCAAGAAGAGGAACCTGAACCTGGACCCGCCGCTGGACTGGAAGGTCTACGGCGAGGCGTTCCACATCTCCCGCTGAGCAGCAGGTCCTGCCACGATGGGCCGTCCGTCGGCTACCGGTCCATCGTGGCGGGGCGCGCGGTTCCCCGCGCCCCTTCGGGGCGCTGCCCCCGGAGCCGGATCTCGGAGATCTCGTCGCCCGGCTCCATCGGGGCGGTGACCTCGTCGTCCTCGCTGCCCTTGCCGATGTGGTTGAAGAGGAGGTTGAGGACGACCGCGGCGACGCAGCCCGTGGAGATGCCGGAATCCAGGATGATCCTCGCGGTCTCCGGGAACGCGTGGTAGAACTCCGGCGCCGAGATCGGGATCAGGCCGACGGCCAGGGACACCGCGACGATCAGGACGTTGTTGTCCTTGTCCAGGCCCGCCTTGACCAGGGTCTGGATGCCGCTGGCCGCGACCGAGCCGAAGAGCACGACGCCCGCGCCGCCGAGCACCGGCCGGGGCACGACCGCGATCAGCGAGGCCGCCATCGGGCACAGGCCCATCAGGACGAGGAAACCGCCGCCGGTCGCCACGACGTAGCGGCTGCGGATCTTCGTCATCGCCACCAGGCCGATGTTCTGCGCGAAGGCGCTGCACATGAAGCCGTTGAACAGCGGGCTGACCGCCGAGCCGAGGGTGTCGGCGCGCAGGCCCGCGGCGATGGTCTTCTCGTCGGCGGGGCGGTCGACGATCTCGCCGAGCGCGAGCATGTCCGCCGTGGACTCCGTCATGGAGACGACCATGACCACGCACAGGGAGACGATGGCGGCCGCCGTGAACTGCGGGGCGCCGAAGTGGAACGGCGTCGGGAAGCCGACCACGTCCGCCTGCGTGACCGGGTCGAAGTCCGTCACACCGAACGGGATGGCCACTAGGGTGCCGACGACCAGGCCGAGCAGGACCGCGATCTGCTTCACGAAGCCGCGGGTGAACCGGCGCAGGAGCAGCACGATCAGCAGGGTGATGCCCGCGAGGGCCAGGAACTTGCGCGAACCGTAGTCGTCGGCCCCGGGGTTCGGGCCCTGCGCCCAGCCGAAGGCCACCGGCATCAGGGAGATGCCGATGAGCGTGATGACCGTGCCGGTGACGACGGGCGGGAAGAAGCGGACCGCCTTGGAGAAGAACGGGGCCGCGACGAAGCCGAGGATCCCGGCGACGATCACCGCGCCGAAGATGACGGGGAGCGCGTCGTCCTTGTCCTTGGTGGAGTCCACGACCGCGAGCATCGGCGCGACGCCCGCGAAGGTGACGCCGTTGACGAACGGCAGGCGGGCGCCGATGTTCCAGACGCCGAGGGTCTGGAGGAACGTGGCAAGGCCCGCGGTGAACAGGCAGGCCCCGGTGAGGAAGGTCAGTTCGGTGGCGGAGAGTCCCACCGCGGCGCCGACGATCAGCGGCGGTGCCACGACGCCCGCGTACATCGCGGCGACGTGCTGAAGGCCGGTGGTGGCCATCTTGAGCGCCGGGAGGCGCTCGTCAACTGGGTGCTGGGCAGCGGCAGTCGCTGCGTCCTTGCGGGAACTTGGCTTGGCCACGGCGGACCCTCCGGTCGGTTACACGTCACCGGGTGACGCGGGTATCAGGGAGGTGGTGCAGTGGAACAGGTGAGAGGTAGGGGTCCGGGGGGGGGGGGGGGGGGGGGGGAAGGAGAAGGAAGGAGAGGGGGGACCCGCCATGGTTACCCGGAGGGGGAGAGGGGAGGGACCACCCCGCAATACAAATAGGCGCGT